>JAQBPE010000170.1 GCA_028287685.1 Cyanobacteria bacterium RYN_339
GCCCGTCGCGCCGCCTGGCGCAAGGCCCACCCCAACGCCACGGCCCGCCGCCGCAAGCCCGGCGCCGCCAAGCCCAACGCCCCCAAGCCCGCGCCTACCCCGACCACCAAGCCGTAAGCGCCTCCCCGGCCGGCGCCCATCCGGGCGCCGGCCTCCCCACCAATCGAGGAGATCGAACGATGTTCAAGAACCTTTCCAAGCTGGCCGCCGCCGCGTTCGCCGCGCTGGCGATCGCCCTGCCCGTGGCGTCCCCCGCCATGGCCGCGCCCCAGCCGATCCAGTTGGCCGCCGCCAAGAAGGACGCCGCCGCGACCGCGCCTGCTGCCTCCGCCTCCAAGAAGCCGATGCCCGCCCGCGACGCCAAGGGCCGCTTCATCAAGGCCAGCCCCGCGGCCTCCAAGAAGCCCATGCCCGCACGCGACGAGAAGGGCCGCTTCATCAAGGCCAGCGCCAAGCCCGGCACGATGAAGCCTGGCACGCTGAAGCCCGGCGCGCTGAAGCCCGGCACCATGAAGCCCGGTACGCTGAAGCCGGCGGCCGCGGCCTCCAAGAAGCCGGCCGCTGCCGCTTCCAAGAAGCCCGGTCCCGCGCGTGACGCCAAGGGCCGCTTCATCAAGGGCAGCCCCAAGCCGTCGGCGAGCCCCTCCAAAAAGTAGTCCACGATCCGCAAACTGGCCGGCCCCCTGGTGGGGCCGGCTTTTTTTGCGCGATCTGGATCACGGCGTCCGTGCGTCAACGCAACGTAAAGTGGATCCGGGAGCACCTTCCGTTACCCTTGGAGGATCCGCCATGACGCCGTCAGAGATTTCCACCGCGGCCGACCTGCGCCGCATCACGTTGAGCCTGCCCGAGAGCCTGATCCAAGACGTGATCCGCCTCGCCGAGCTGCGCGGCCGCCCCTTCGACCAGGAGCTGGCAGAGGACTTCGCCTTCCTGCTGCGCCTGTCGGGCGGCCCCCGCCCGGGCACCATGCTGGAGCACCTGTTCGAGGCCGAGCGCCTCGACGAGCCCATGGAGCGCGTGGCGACCGCCCTGCCCAAGCCTTTGTTCGAGGCGTTGGGGGCGATCGCCCGCGGCTACGGCACCACCCGTGCCATGGCGCTGACGGCCCTGATGCGCCGCGGCGTGCGCCGGTTGCTGGAGGCGGAGACGATCAGCCTCGAAGAGGACCTGACCTTCCTGGAGGCCTGGCTGGCCTTGTTGCAGCCGGGCCGCGTAGCCTGAGGCACGAGGCCGATGCGCCGGGGATGCCCGGGAGCGGCCTAGCGGTCGCTCAGCTTGGCGTAGAGGGCCAGCGCGCCTGCGGCCACCAGGCCGGCGCCCATCAGGTAGATGCCGCCCGGCCAGGCCGTGCCGCCGTTGTTGCCGAAGTGGAACAGCAGGTCGGCCATGAAGGTCGCGGCGCCACCGGCCGCGAAGCCGCCCGCCGCGGAACCGGCGGCCTTGCTGATGCGGCCCAGGGTCCACTCGCTGGCCTTGGGCGGCAGCACGGCGGGCTTCACGGCAACCGGGGCGGCCTGCACGGGCGCCGGCGCGGCCTGCACGGTGTTGTTGGCGGCGGGACGGTTGACGGGGGTGACGATGCGGATGGGCGAGACGTTCACGGAAGGCTCCTTAAAGGGGATGGTTGGCTAAACCCTCCATCCCGCCCAAGTGCCCCAAATCTTCTTAAGGGCTGTTTAAGGCCAAACCGATTTTTGTTTAATAAAAGCTTTAGGCTCCGCGCCGGCTCTTCCCCCGCCGCGTCTGGCGCGCCTGGAAGAACTTGATCAGCGGCTTCACGTAGCTCTGATCGGTGGCGAGCTCCAGAAAATCCAGCCCCAGCGCCCGGAAGGCCCCGATGCGCTTGGCGCGCAGCTCCGCGGCCTGGCGGGCGTACTCCTTGCGCACCTTGGCGCTGCCGGTATCCACCACCACGCTCTCGCCCGTCTCCGGATCGTCGAGCCGCACCAGCCCCACGTCGGGCAGCGAGCGCTCGCGCGGGTCGGCCAACACCACCGGGATCACGTCGTGGCGGGTGGTGGCCAGGCGCAGGGGCTTCTCGAAGCCCGGCGTCAGGAAGTCGCTGATGAAGAAGACCACGCTGCGGTGCTTGATCAGCTGCATCACGAAGTCCACCACCGCGCGGTAGTCCGTGCCCTTGCCGGCGGGGTCCGCGTCCAAAATCTCGCGCACCAGCCGGTTGACGTGCCCGCGGCCCTTCTTGGGCTTCACGAAGCGCTCGATGCGGTCCGAGAACAGCACCAGCCCCACCTGGTCGTGGTTCTGCAGGGCGCTCATGGCGAGCGCGCAGGCCAACTCCGCCGCCAGCTCGCGCTTGAGCATGGCCTGCGAGCCGAAGGCGTGCGACGCCGACACGTCCACCACCAGCACGATCGAGAGCTCGCGCTCCTCGACGAACTTCTTCACGAACAGCCGGTCCATGCGGGCCGTCACGTTCCAGTCGATCAGGCGCGGATCGTCGCCTTCCTGGTACTCGCGCACCTCGTCGAACTCGATGCCGCGGCCCTTGAAGACGCTCTGGTACTCGCCGCCGAAGATCGTGTGCACCAGGCGCAAGGTCTTGATCTCGAGGCGGCGGATCCGGCGGTGCAGCTCGCTCTTGGCGGGCCTGCGCGCGGGCTTCGGGGGCTTCGCGCGCTTGAACAGCCGCTCGAGGAACGTCATGGCACCTTGATGCCGACCAGGATCTTCTTGATGATCTCCTCGACGGAGATCTCCTCGGCCTCGGCCTCGTAGCTGACGAGGATGCGGTGGCGCAGCACGTCGGGGGCGATCGCCTTCACGTCCTCGGGCATCACGTAGGCGCGCTTCTTCAAGAAGGCGTGCGCCTTGGCGGCGAGCGTCAGGTAGATGCTCGCGCGCGGGCTCGCGCCGAAGGCGATCAGCTCGGCCAGCTCGTTGAGGCCGTACTCGCGCGGGTTGCGCGTGGAGAAGACGATGTCCACGATGTAGCGCTTGATCTTGTCCGACACGTGGATCTCGCCCACCAGCCGGCGCGCGTCCATGACCATCTCGAGCGTGCCCACCTTGCGCACGATCGGGCGCAGGCCGCTGGTCATGCGGTCGATGATGTCGAGCTCCTCTTGCTTGGTGGGGTAGGAGACCTTCACTTTCAGCATGAAGCGGTCCAGCTGCGCCTCGGGCAGCGGGTAGGTGCCCTCCTGCTCGATCGGGTTCTGGGTGGCGAGCACCAGGAAGGGCAGCGGCAGCGGCATGGACTCGCCGCCGATCGTCACCTGGCGCTCCTGCATCGCTTCGAGCAGCGCGCTCTGCACCTTGGCGGGCGCGCGGTTGATCTCGTCGGCCAACAGCAAGTTCGCGAAGATCGGGCCGCGCTTGGTGGTGAAGCGGCCCTTCTTGGCGTCGTAGATGTTGGTGCCCAACAAGTCCGCCGGCAGCAAGTCGGGCGTGAACTGGATGCGGCTGAACTCCGCCTGCATGACCTCGGCCAGCGTGTTGATGCTGAGCGTCTTGGCCAGGCCCGGCACGCCTTCGAGCAGGATGTGGCCGTCCGCCAACAGCGCGATCAGCAGGCGCTCCAGCAGGTTGTTCTGCCCAACGATGACCTGGCGAACCTCGCTCATCACCTCGTTGAACCGGTCGGCGGCAATGCGAACGCGCTCGTTGGCTTCCAGGATCGAATGTTCCATCCCGTGCATTGTAGCAAAGAGGCCCCCGCTCGGACAGCTTCATAACACTTTACGCCATGTTGTTGTGAAGCGTGCGGGCGTCATCGCGGGAGGACAATCGGCCCGCCCCAAGGTTTTCCAGCATGTGAACTCGCCAAGCGCGCGTTGTTTGCCCCGCCGCGGCGTCGCCCCTATGATGGACCCACGAGTTACCAAGGAGGACGAATGGTCAGGATTGCAACCGCCGGCGACATCCACTGTGGATCCCACGACACCACGCGCATCCGCGAGCAGTTCGCGCATGTCCACGAGGAAGCGGATCTGTTGTTGCTGGCCGGCGACCTGACCAACCACGGCACCCCCGAAGAGATGCGCGTGCTGGCCAACCAGTTGCGCGACATCCCGATCCCCGTCGTCGCCGTCTTCGGCAACCACGACGTGCATGCCGAGCAAGAGGCCGAGGCCCGCCGCATCCTGGAAGACGCGGGCGTGATCGTGCTGGAGCAGGAGGTGGCCCACCTCGAGATCGACGGGGTTTCCGTGGGCATTGCCGGCGCCAAGGGCTTCGGCGGCGGCTTCCGCGGCGCCTGCGCCAGCACCTTTGGCGAGCGCGAGATGCGCCTGTTCCTGGCCCCCACGCTGGAGGCCGCGGATTTCTTCTCGAGCGCCCTGCGCTCGCTCGACACCGACCTTTGCATCGCCCTGATGCACTACGCACCGATCCCGGACACGCTCCTGGGCGAGCGCTGGGAGCTCTTCCCCTTCCTGGGCGCCCAGCAACTGGGTGACGCGCTGGACGCCGCCGGCTGCGATTTGGCCTTGCACGGCCACGCCCACCGCGGCACGGAGAAGGGCACCACCCCGATGGGCGTGCCCGTACGCAACGTGGCCCAGGCCGTGCTCGGCGCGCCCTACCGCGTGATCCCCATGGCGCCCAGCCGCCGCAGCCGCCGCATCCCCACCCTACAAATCCCCGTCAGCATCTAAGATGGTCCCATGGACCTGAAAGAAGCCGAACGACTCCTCGACGGCGCCGACCCCACGGTCGGCGCCGCCGCCTTGCGCGCGCTTGCCGAAGGCGGCCAGCCGCGCGCCATGCTCCAGCTCGCCAACCGCCTGTGGACGGGTCGCGCCTTTGCGAAAGACGCCCGCGAAGGTGAAGCCTGGCTGCGCCGCGCCGTGGCGCTGGCCGATCCGCGCGCGATGCTGTCGCTGGGCCAGCGGTTGCTCTACGGCATGGGCCTGCCCTCCGACCCCGCCGAAGGTGAAGTTTGGCTGGCCCGGGCCGCCGAAGCCGGCTTCGCGCCCGCGCAGCAGGCCTACGCCGAGCACCTGTTCGAATCCGGCCGTGACGGCGCGGCGTGGCTGGAAAGGGCCGCCGAAGCCGAGCACCCCCCCGCCATGGCCGCCTGGGGCGAATTCACGCACGACGACGGCTGGCTCGAGCGCGCGGCCGCCCGCGGCAGCGGCCGCGCCATGGGCCTGTTGGGCGAGCGCAACCCGGATCCCGTGCAAGCCCGCCCGTTGCTCGCCGCGGCCCTCGCGCGCGGCGAGGTCCACTTCGGCTTGGTGCTGGGCCTCGCCCATTACCAGGCCGGCGAGTATGCCGAGGCCGTGCAGGTCTTCGAGCGCTGCCGCACCATGGGTGCGCCGGGCGCGGCCGTGAACCTGGCTTACATGGCACGCCGCAACGAGTGGCCGGCCGAGGTGCCCCGCCCGGATCCGCTGGCCTTGCTCGCGGACCTGACGGACGCCCAGGCCCGCATCAACCGCGCGCTCTGCCAGCCCGCGCGCGCCCGGGAGCACCTGCAAGGCGTCGGCCCGCAAGACCTGGGCTGGTGGCAGGCCCTCGCGGCCCGAGGCGACAACGAAGGCCAGCAGGTCGTTTCCTGGCTCTCTACATGACAAAACATGCAAATTGCATGCTTTACCATGCAATTTGCATGTCATGCCAAGCGGTCAGGCGCTCTCGGGCGTACAGTAGTCCAACAGCACCCGGTCGGTGAGCTGGCAGATCACCCAGCGCGGGATCACGGCTTCGCCGACCTCGGCCTGGGCCCACAGGAGGAAGCCCAACACCTTCTTGAGGTTGTTGGTCATGGCCATCTCCATGAAGTACGTCCAGTTGAAGTCATCGATCGGCGCTTCCAGCATGGACAGCGCATCGAACTGGTCGGGCCGGCCCTCGCGGTGCGAGTGGATCTTGCGGAAGAGCAGGTCCTCCGGGCCCATCATGTTGAAGCTGTAGCCGTACAGCGAAACCCGCCGGGCGGTTTCCAGCGACTGCTGGGTCATGTGGATGTTGCCCGTCGTGCGCACGATGATGTCCACCAGGATGTCGCGCTTGATCGCCTTGAAGAGCCAGGTCGCGTCGGTGTCGCGCGTGTGGAAGCCACCGGACTTCGTGAGCTCGTCCATCGCCGGGAAGACGAACTCCCGCTGCATGAAGATGTCCGCATCCTTCAAGGGCCGCGTCCGCCCGTATGCCCGGATGGCCACACCGCCACCCATCACGTGCGGGATGCCGGCATCGTCGAGGATGCGGCAGGCCTCGCCGAACACGGCGAACTTGGCGCGCTCGTCTTCGACGTTCTCCTTGGGAGCTTCTAACAAGTACATGGCCGTGTTCCCTCCCTCCAACCCCACCCCAAACAAAAAAAGAAGCCGATTTCCAGTCGGCGTTCCCGAGTATGCTTACGTTTTGTTAAGTTAGCAACAAGGGAGCTAATGTTCTCCGTCAAGGGTGGACGACACGGATCTCCAGGAAATCTTTCATCATCATGTAACGTGCTTCCCGTGGGTTTCGTGGTACGAGATCCATGGAGGCATGCCCAGAAGCTTGTCAGAAGGGGCTCCGCGATGGTTCAAGCGTTCTTGATGGCCGCGCTAGCGGGGTTTTCCGTCGCCACGTCCAGCCCGTTCATGTCGGACGAGGTCTTCTCGTTGGGCCCGGACGGCCCCGACGAGGTGCAGATCCAGCCGCCCAAGCCGGTCTTGACCTTGCCGATCCAGCAGGTGGAGTCGCCCAACCAGGACGACCGCCCGAGCGGCACGGTGATCGACACCCTGATCGTGCACGACACGGAGACCCCCGGCGTGCACAAGGCCACCACGATCGCCAACTGGTTCCTGAACCCCAAGAGCGAGGTCAGCGCGCACTACATCATCGGCAAGGCCGGCGAGATCGTGCAGTGCGTGGCGGACGCCCGGCGCGCCTGGCACGCCGGCCCCAGCCGCTTCGAGGGCCGCGAGAAGGTCAACGACTTCTCGATCGGCATCGAGCTGGTCAACGCCCAGACGGGCTCCGACCCCTTCACCGACGCCCAGTACGCCAGCTTGATCGCGCTGACGGCCGATCTGGTCGCGCGCTATAACATCCCGCTGACCCACATCACGGGCCACCGCCACGTCACGAACTACCCCGGCATCAAGCACGACCCGGCCGATAACTTCGACTGGGAGCGCTACCTGGTGGGCGTGCAGGAGATGCTCGCCAACCGCCTGGTGGTGCGCAGCGTGACGCCGCTGGTGCCCGTGGGCGTGGTGGGCGGCTCGGGCGGCCGCTAGACCGGGTAAAGCTCGTTCGCGCGGGCGATTTCGCCCGGCATGCGGCCCAACAGCGTGTAGTAGTACATGCGGAAGTCCGCGCGCAGGCTCCAGAGCGGGTACTGGAACGTGGCCGGGCGGTTCTTCTCGAAGCCGAAGTGCCCCAGCCAGGCGAAGCCGTAGCCCGCGAGGGGCGCGCCGGCCAGGAACCAGGGGTTTGCCACCACGCCCGCCACCAGGCAGCCATAGACCAGCGTGGTGCCCACGAAGTGCAGCCGCCGGCAGGTCACGTTGCGGTGCTCCGCGACGTAGTATGGCCAGAAGGCCTCGTAGCTTTCGATGCGCTCGCTCACGCGTCTATCTTACCCGCGTAGGGCGGCAGCAAGCGCCGCACCCCATGGGCCAGCACCACGGCCAGGAACAGCGCGTTGCGTACGAGCACGCCCGGCCAGAAGTAGCCCACCGGCGCGGTCGCTGTGGCCACGGCCAGCCAAACCCGCTCGCCGCGCGGCCAGTCCCAGATGCCCGCGCGCCAGGCCGGCGGGATGCCGGCGACCCCCACCACGCCGCCGGCCAGCGCCCCGGCGAACGAGCCCACGCTGTCCGTGTCGCCCCCCAGCGCGACCACCCCCGCGACGGTGGCCTCGAAGTCGCCCCAGTGCCGCAGCCAGGCGTAGGCCGCCACCGGCACGGAGTGGTACATGTAACCCGTCACGCCCCGCTCAAGACCCAATACCGCGGCGAACTCCGCGAGCGTGGCCTGCCGGGCCAGGTGCGCCTCCACCAGCGTCCCCAGCCGCGCCCATTCGGCATCGCCCTCGCCCCACAGCGGTGCCAGCTCGACGGGCGGGCCGGCGGCCGTGACCGCCCAGGCCGCCATGCGCGCGAGCGCCAAAGCGCCGGTGAGTGCCTGCGGGTCCGTATGCGTCAGCTCCGTGGCGGCGCGCACGTAGGCCGCCAACCGATCGGCGTCCCCGGCCAACAGCGCGCCCAGCACCGGCGCGCGCATGGCCGGCCCGTTGCCCGCCGAGCGCACGCCCGGCCGCCGGACCCCCAGCCACATACGCGCGATCGCCCGCAGGGTCGCAAGCCCGATCCCCGCGGGCAGCCCCAGCAGCCAGCCGCGCAGCTTCCAGGCCAAGGCCCGCTGGAACGCGGCCACGTCCGTCGGGTGGGCCAGGAAGGCCTGGGCCGTGAAGAGCGCGTGCTCCGTGTCGTCGGAGACCATGCCGTGGCCGAAGATCAGCCGGTGGCGCAGCGGCCCGGGGAAGAGCCGCCGCGCGCGGGCCGGCGAGAGCCCCTCGAAGGGCAACCCCACGGCATCCCCTACCGCCGTGCCGAGCAGCAACCCGCCCAGCCGCGTGTCCACGCTAGGGCTTGACCAGGTAGAACCAGAAGAAGGAATAGGGGCTCATGCTTAGCTGGTACGAGGCCGCGCCGACCACCGGGAAGGGCACGTTGCTGGTCATCTCCATCACCTGGTAGCCCTGGTACTCGCTCAGGTCCAGCTCCACCGGCTGTGGCGAGCGGCTCAGGTTCGCCACCACCAGCACCACCTCGTTCTCGTAGCGCCGCAAGTACGTGAAGATCTTGCGGTTGGCCGGGTGCAGGAAGGTGATGTCGCCGCGGCCAAAGGCCTTGAAGCGCTCGCGGTGCTCGATCAGGTTGACCAGCCAGTTATAGAAGCTGGTCTGGTTCTCCTGGGCGGCCTCCACGTTGACCGACTGGTAGTGGTAGGGGCCCGGGTCGTCGATCACCGGGACGTAGAGCTGGCTGGGCTTGGCGTTGGAGAAGCCGGCGTTGCGGTTGTCGTTCCACTGCATGGGCGTGCGCACACCGAAGCGATCCGGCAGGTAGATGTTGTCGCCCATGCCGATTTCGTCGCCGTAGTACAAGACGGGGCTGCCCGGCAGCGAGAGCAAGAGGCCGTGCAGCAACTCGGCCTGGCGGCGGTCGTTCTCCACCAGCGGGAAGAGCCGGCGGCGGATGCCCACGTTGCACATCATGCGCGGGTTGGGCGCATACTCGCGCACCATGAAGGCGCGTTCCTCCTCCGTCACCATCTCGAGCGTCAGCTCGTCGTGGTTGCGCAAGAAGATGGCCCACTGGCAATTGGCGGGGATCGCCGGCGTGCGGTTGATGATCCACTCCAGGCTGCCGCGGTCCTCCTGGCGGATGCCCATGTACAGGCGCGGCATGATCGGGAAGTGGAAGCTCATGTGGAACTCGTCGCCGTCGCCGTCGCCGAAGTACGGCAGCACGTCCTCCGGCCACTGGTTGGCCTCGCCCAGCAGGATGGCCTCCGGGTAGTGCTCGTCCATGTAGGCGCGCAGCTGCTTGAGGAAGTCGTGGGTCTCCGGCAGGTTCTCGCAGTTGGTGCCCTCGCGCTCGTAGAGGTAGGGCACGGCGTCGGCGCGGAAGCCGTCGAGACCCAAGTCCATCCAGAAGCGGAAGACCTTGTACATCTCCTCGTGGACCTTGGGGTTGTCGAAATTCAGGTCCGGCTGGTGGGAGAAGAAGCGGTGCCAGTAGAAGCGCTTGGCGGACTCGTCCCAGGTCCAGTTGCTGCGCTCCGTGTCGGTGAAGATGATGCGCGCGCCGCTGTACTTCTGGATGTCGTCGCTCCAGACGTAGTAGTCATGATAGGGGTTGTCCGGGCCCTTGCGCGCCTCCTGGAACCACATGTGCTGGTCGGAGGTGTGGTTCAGGACGAGGTCCGCGATCACGCGCAGGTTGCGCTTCTTGGCCTCGGCGATGAAGGTCTTGAAGTCGTCCAGGTTGCCGAGTTGTGGGTGGATGTTGTAGTAGTCGGCGATGTCGTAGCCGTCGTCGCGCAGCGGCGAGGGGTACATCGGCAGCAGCCAGATGCAGTTCACGCCGAGGTCCGCGATGTAGTCCAGCTTCTCCGTGAGGCCCTGGAAGTCCCCCATGCCGTCGCCGTTGGCGTCTTTGAAGGCGCGTGGCGAGACCTCGTAGAAGATCGCGTCCTTGTACCAAAGGCTGTGGGAAGTGGACATGGTCACCTCGATCGGCTGTGGGGCTCGGTTATCAAACCCGCCTTCGCCGATCCGGTCAAGAAGGAACCGGACCGGACGACGCTTCGTCATGGCATAATAAGACCGCTTCGGACCGATCGAGAGGAAACACCACCTTGAAGAAAATGCTGCCGGCCCTGCTTGCCATCCCCCTCCTGACTGCTGGAGCCTGGATGGGCAACTCGGCAGACGCCGCCAACCAGGCGCCCGCCTTCGCGCTGAAGAGCGCCACAGACGGCAAGGTGCAGAAGCTTTCGGACCTCAAGGGCAAGGTCGTGGTGGTGGACTTCTGGGCCACCTGGTGCCCGCCTTGCCGCGCGGAGATCCCCGACTTCGTGGCGCTGCAGAAGCAGTACGGCCCGAAGGGCCTGCAAATCGTCGGCGTCTCCGTCGACAAGGGCGGCACGGCCGAGGTCGTGAAGTTCATGAAGGCCAACAGCATCAACTACCCCATCCTCATGAGCGACGGCGCGACGGAATCCGCTTACGGCGGCATCCGCGCCATCCCCACCACCTTCCTGATCGACAAGAAGGGCAACGTGGCGCACAAGTTCATCGGCGGCACGGCCCGGGACGTCTTCGAGAAGGAAATCAAGGCGCTTCTGTAGCCCATGAAATCCACCCGGCTCGCCGCCTTCGTCGCCCTCGCGGGGGCGGCGGCGGTGGGCGTCTTCCTCGCCATGAAGGGCGGCTCCGACCCGTCCATGCCCAAGGAGCCGCCGCGCTCGCCGCCGCCCTTTGACGAGGGCAGCCCGGCGGGCTCGTTGTGGAGCTACTTGCAGGGCGACTTCGCCGGCGAGCGCCTGGAGCGCGCCACCTGGACCAAGTACAAGGAGATGGTGCTCTGGCCCGCGGAGCCGAAGTGGGAGAGCGCCTACGTGGTGCGCTCCTTCCGCGTGGAGGGCGGCAAGGTCGAAGGCAAGAAGGCCGCCGCGGAGTGCACCTTCGACACCATGGGCGAGCTCGACCTCGAGACCTACAAGTACCAGACCTCGCCCACGCGCCAGGTGGTGCCCTACCAACTGGAATTCGGCCCGGACACCTGGAAGATCGGGCTGCCGATGCTGCGCCCACATGTGGGGCCGGAGGCGGCGATCGCCTTCCTGCGCCGCATGGAGGTGGGCTACCCGCGCCTGAAGGCCCAGATCGAGGGCGCGATCACGACGATCGACGCGGACGCCAGGGCCAAGCAGCCTTGACGATCGACTGGCAGGCCCACGAACGCGAGCTGGCGAACGGCATCGTGCTCGACCGGCCGCGCCTGAGCCGCCACCCGCACTACCCGGAAATCGTCTACCCGATCGACTACGGCTACGTGCAGGGCACGGTAGGGCTCGACGGGGAAGCGCTCGACGTCTTCGTGGGCACGGCCACAACCGGGCTGGTGGGTGCGTGCTTCACCACCGATAAGCGCAAGGGCGACCAGGAGCTCAAGCTGCTCTGGAACTGCAGCCCCGCGGAGGTCTACCTGGTCCATGGCTTCCTGAACTTCGCGCCGGAGCACATGACCAGCGTGCTGCACCTGCGCCGCCCGCTGGCCGAGCTCTGGGACGCTTACATGGCCTAGTTCTCCGGGTCGAGCGCGACGCCGGTGGCGGCGCTCCAGCGGCCCGTGCGCGCCACCGTCTCGTGGCTGGTGTGCACGCCCGAGAGGTCGTGTAGCACCACCACCAGCCGCTGTTCCGCCTGGAAGGTGACGCCCGTGCCCGCGGGCGCCACGGTGATCGTGCCGGGGGTGGAATCGGTGTCCCGCGAGCCCACGATCAACAGCTGGCGGTGGTGGAAGGTCAGCGCCCTGGCGATCGCCGCGCGCGCCTCGGCGTTGGTGGCCTGCACGTGCGGCCCCGCGGCCACCACGGGCATGGCGGGCGCGACATGGGTGCCACAGCCGCCGAGGACCAGGGCGAGGACAACCAGCAACTTCTTCATCGGGTCAGCACCTATATCAAGATTACTTGATATATATAGCCCAAAATATTGAGAAAGACAACCCCTTCTTAAGCTTTGTTAATCTCGCGCGGGCAGGGCGTGCTTGTCGAAGCCCACGTAGAGCCGCGCGTTGGCGTTCTCGGCGAGGGCTGCCAACGCCTTCAGTTCCTCCAGGCGCAAGAGCGCCGGGTGGGTCTCGTAGGCGCGGGCCGCGCCGGCGCGGGTGGCGAGGGCCGCGGCCTCGGCTTCGGCCGCGATGGCGAGCGCGGCTGCATCGGAGCGAGCTTCGCGCTCGCGCGCCTCGGCGCTCGCGGCTGCTTCCAACTTGCGGCCCTCGGCGCGGGCGACCGCGTCGATGCGGGCCACCTCGGCCTTGGTGCGCGCCTCCACCAGTTGCGCCTCGCTCATGCGCTCGGCGGCCAGCACGCGGTTCATGATCTCCTGCAGGTTGCCGGGGAAGATCAGGTCCTTCACGTCGGCACGGCCGATCGCCACGCCGTAGGCGGTGGCGGCCTCCTTCACGTCGGCCAGGATGTCCTCCGAGAGCCGGTTGCGGTTGGTGAGGATGTCCTCCAGGTTCATGGAGGCCAGGGAGCGCCGGGCGGCCAGCTGCACGACGCTGTAGAGGCGGTCCTCGTAGTTCTCCACCACGTGCAGGGCGGCGCGCGCGTCCACCACGCGGAACTGCACGATGATGCTCACGCGGATGGCCACCTTGTCGGCCGTCAGGATCTCCTGCCCCTTGAGCGTGAGGTCGCGCTCGCGCAGGTCCACCAGCACCACCTCCACCTGGGGCGTGCGGTAGAAGCCGAAGTCCACGTGGCGCGGCACGCGGTAGCGCCCGGCCGCGAGCTCGCGCTCCAGCTTGCCGTCGCTGTACCACAGGCCACGGTGGGTGTCCTTGATGATCACGTCCGTGCCGCCGCCGCCGAGCCGCCGGCGCAGGGCGCCCGCCGCGACGGCCCAGGCCGTCAGGCCGACCACCATGAACAGGACCGCGATCGCGAGATCGGACATCGGGCGCCTCCGAAAGACGCCCCGTAGCAGGGATGATGTGGAAGAAAGGCGGTGTCTGATGGAGGCCCATAACGCCGGAGGCTGATCAGACCGGCCCGGGCCCCGGAAGCTCGCCCTTTCCTACCCCTGCCGGGGCTGGGCCATTCTAACCGTTGCCCGCTTGCCACGCAAACGCGCTAAAATGCGCCCATGCGCCCCGCCTCGCTCGCCCCCGTGCTCGTCGCCCTCGCCGCGCTCGTCGTCTACGTGCGCACGCTCTTGCCGGGCGTCGGCCAATGGGACACCGCGGAGTTCCAGACCGTGCCGTACGTGCTGGGCACCATGCACGCGACGGGCTACCCGCTCTACACGCTGCTGGGCAAGCTCTTCACCTTCGTGCCGCTGGGCTCCGTGGCCTACCGCCTGAAC
>JAQBPE010000472.1 GCA_028287685.1 Cyanobacteria bacterium RYN_339
CTGGCCGGCTTCGGCGGCGGCGATGGCGCGGTCGGCGGCGGCGGTGGCGGGCGCCAGGTGGCCCAGGCGGCCGTGCACGAAGGCCAGCGTGGCGTTCAGGCGCATCTCCTGCTCGTGGTTGCCGGCCGAGGCCAGGCGCCGGGCCAGGCCCTCGCCGATGTCGGCGGCGCGCTGGAAGCGCCCCCAATCGAGGGCGGTCTCCAGCTCGATTTGCCCGACCAACACGGCCATGTAGGCCTGGTTGACCTCCTCCGAGAACCGGCGCGCGCGCGCCAACCCCTCGCGGGCGGGCCCGAAGTCGCCCAACGCGCGTCGCCCGGCGCTGGCCAGCGCCGCCGTCACGCCTTCCAGGAAGCGGTCCTGGCGGGTGGACGCGATCACCTCGGCCTCCGCGGCCGCGACGGCGGCTGCAAAGAAACGGCCCTGTTCCAGGCCCACGTTCGCGAGGTTCAGCAAGGCGCCGCAGCGGTCGGCCTCCAGATCCAGATCTTCCGCCAGCTTGAGCGCGTGGGTGTAGGTGTCTTGCGCCGCCACGTAGTCGCCCAGCGCGAAGTGCGAGTCGCCCGAGATCAACAGGGCGTAAAGCAGCTCCACCTTGTCGCCGCACTCCTCCAGCAGGGCCAGCGCCTCGCCCATCGCTTCCAGGCCCTCGGCCGCCGTGCCGGCCTGGTGGGCGATGCGCAGGTAGCCCAGGTAGGCCAGCGCCTGGCCCGTCTGGCCGCGATCCCCGGCGGAACGCGCCAGCTCCAGCGCGCGCAGCGTGTGGCCCATCGAGCTCGCGATCTCGCCCAGGTGCATGGTGAAGCGCGCGCTGGTCATATGCGCCCGGGCGGCCCCGGTGGGATCGCCGGCGGTCTGGCAGGTGTTCTGCGAGCGGCGGGCCCACTCCTGGGCCTCTTGCGACTGTCCCAGGGCGTGGAAGGCCTTGGCGAGCGACGTGCCCATGCGCCCGGCCAGCGCCAGCTCGCGCCGCGCCTCCGCCAGCGGGATGGCCTGCAAGTAGTAGTCGCGCGCCTCCTCGAAGTGCGAGATCTGGCGCGAGAGATCGCCCAGGTAGCGTAGATAGGCGAGGCGCTCCGCGTCCCACTCCGGGCCGTCCACGGTGAGCAGGACCTCATAGCCGGCGCGCAGGAAGCGCTCGGCGATGGCGTGGGCGAACAGGCTCACGTTGCGCATGCCGGCCTCGAGCGCGTAGCGGATGGTCTTGCCCGTGTCGGAGGCCAGCATGTGGTGGGTGGCGATCGCCATGATCACGTCCATGGGCACGTCGCTCAGCGCCTTGCCGGCGATCTGGTGTTCCAGTGCCGCCGCCACGCCCTTGTGCAGCGCCAGCCGTTCCCCGCCTTCGAGCGCGCCGTAGACCACCGCCTGGAACTGGTCCTGGGCGAAGCCGTAGTCGCCCAGCTCCGTCTGCACTAGCACGTGGTGCAGCAGCAACACCTCGAGGGCGCCGAAGAGGCGCTGGTCGCTGAAGCCGGCGACGTGCTTCAGCAAGTCGATGCCGGCCGGGCGGCCTACCACCGCCACGACCCGCGTGAGCGTCCGGGCTTCCTCCGGCAGGCTGGTGACGCGCGTCAGCAGCAGGGCGTGCAGCGTGGCCGGCAGCCGCTCCGGCGTCAGGTCGACGTCCGTGTTCCAGCCGCCGTCGTTGACGAGGATGTGCTCTTGCACCAGATGCTCCAGCAACCGCTCGACGAAGAGCGGGTTGCCCTGGCTGAAGCGCTCCACCTGCTCCAGGAAGCCGTCCTCCACCTGGCTGGTGCCAAGCATCGCGCCGGCCATGCGGGCGATCTCGGCGCGCGAGAGCGGCCCCAGCGGCATGTGGCTGAGGCGGCCGGTGCCGCGCCGCGCCATCTCCGAGGCCTCGCGCGAGGTGACGAGGATGCCGATCGGCAGCTCCGTGGCCGGCCGCCGGAAGTGCTGGAACACCTCGATCGAGAGCGCGTCGGCCCACTGGGCGTCTTCCAGGATCATCACGTACGGCCGTTGGCGGGCCAGCCCCAACAGCAGCTCCGCGATCGCCGCCTGCAGGCGCGCCTTCTCGCTGGAGGGTGGGTCCAAGTCGGGCATGGCGGGCACGGCCAGCTCGGGCAACAGCTTGACCAGCACGGGCGCCAGCCGATCCAGGTCGGCGCGCACGTGCTCCTTGATGGCAGGCAGCAGGCTGCGCAGCGCGCCCACCACCGCGTCGTAGGGCGACTGCCCGTGCTCGCGGCAGGTGGCGAGGGCGCAGGGGATGTTCTCCAGCTGGGCGGTGTAGCGGTACTCGCGCGCCAGCCGGCTCTTGCCCAGGCCGGACGCGCCGGTGAGCATCACGGTCTCTGCGGGTTCTCCGCGCGCGATCGCCGCCACCTGGGCCGCCAGGATGGCGCGCTCGGGCTCGTGCCCCACCAACGGCGAGGACAGCAGGTGGCCGCCGATGCCTGCGGGCACCTCCACCCCCAAGGCCGCGAGCGGCTCGTAGGCCGTCTGGAAGCGGTCGACCGGGTTCTTCTCCAACAGCTTCATGACCACCGCCTCGAGCGCGCGGTCGCAGTCCGGCTTGATGCGCGAAGGGCGCTCCGGGCGCTCGCTCACGTGCGCCTTCAGCACGTCCATCGGCTTCTCCTGCCGGAAGGGCAGGCGCCCCGTCAACATCTCGTACGTCAGCACGCCGATCGAGTAGAGGTCGGACCGCTGGTCGACGGGCCCCTGCATGACCACCTCGGGCGGCAGGTAGGGGAAGGTCCCCGTCAGGCCGCCGCCGGCGCGGCCGGCGTACTCCATCAGGCCGTAGTCCATCAGCTTGACCACGCCGTCCGGCCGGATGCGCACGTTCTCGCTCTTGATGTCGCGGTGCACCAGCTCCAGCCGGTGCAAGTGGCCGAGCGCCATCAACAGCTGGGACAGCACCTCGCGGATGCGGTCGGGCTCCATCGGCAGCAGCTCGGCCAGCGACTGGCCGGGCACATGCTCCATCGTGAAGTAGGGCGAGCCGTCGGGCAGGGTGCCGTAGTCGAAGACCTCGCAGCAGTTGGGGTGCCGCAGCTGGGTCATCAAGTGGAACTCCTGCCGGAATTGCAGGAGGCTCTTCTCGCGCGTGGCGAGCTGGCGCGAGATGATCTTCATCGCCAGGCGATCGCCCAGCAACGTGTCTTCCACTAGCCATACTTGGCCCATGGCGCCCTCGCCCAGGACGTGGAGCGGGTTGTAGCGTTTCGCTAGTTTGCCGGTGGCCATAGCACGTCCTTTGTACCCGGGACGAGGCGTTGTGGGTAAAACATAAGTTACCAAGCTTTGCCGAGGATGCCCGCCCGATGACCTGCAAGATCCTGCCTCTGGTCCTCGCCGTGGCCCTGACCGCCTGCACGGCAGGTGGCACGGGGCCGGTCAAGGCGCCTGCCGCCAACCTCGGCGGCACCACCGGCATCGTGACGAACACCAGCGCGAACATCGTCACCAACACCAGCGCCAACCTCACGGTGAGCGGGACGGTGCGCGTGCCCGTCGGCATCGTGACGAACACCAGCGCGAACATCGTCACCAACACCAGCGCCAACATCGTGACGAACACGAGCGCGAACATCGTCACCAACGCCAGCAGCAACTTCGGCCTGCTGGCCGTGCAGGAGCAGGTGGTGGCGAACGCCACCGTGGCCATCCTCGACGCCAAGGGCCAGCCGGTGATGGTGAACGGCAAGCCGCTGACCACCACCACGGACGCCCAGGGGCGCTACCGCATCAGCCTACCCGGCACGCGGATCAACCGCCAACTGGCCGTGGACCTCGGCGGCGGCAACCGCCTGAGCGCCATCACGGCCCGGCGCGCCCAGGTCGACCTGGACCTGGCCTCCACGCTGGCCTCCACCTACATCCTCAACCGCTACGTCAGCCAACAGCCCGACCCGGACGGCGTGCTCGACCGCCTGGAGGCGGACGCGGCCGACCTGACGCGCGCCCAGGTGCTGGCCGCGTTGGACGGCGCCAGCGCGGACGCGCCCGCCAGCCTGGCGGAGGTAGCCCTTGTAACAGCGATGGCCAAGCTGCGCGCCCGCAGCCACGCGCTGGACGAGGCGCTCACCAAGGTCCACCAGTTGCTGCTGGCGGGCCTCTCCAACCTCGGCGAGGGCCAGGACGCCCGCATGCTGAGCTTGAGCCGCATCGGCGGCCTGGCGCTGGGGGAAGGCGACTCGCTCGCGATCAACTGCGCCTGGGCCCACCGCGTCTGGCAGCTCACGGCGGACAACCGCCTGCACACGATCGCCGGCACCGGGGCGCCCGTAGAGGCGGCTTCCGTTCAGGGCGCGGACGCCCGCAACACCGCCTTCGGCTTCCTGGCCGGCCTCGCGCGCGACGGCCGCGGGCGGTCGCTGCTGCTGGAAGACAACCGCCTGAACCGCGTCGATGCGGACGGCCGCGTGACGGAGTTGGTGCCGCGCGCCGCCTGGCCCGCAGACGCCGGCGCCGGGCTAGGCGTCTTCGTGCGCGGCGAGGAGGTGCGCGTCCTGACCGAGAACGCCTTCTACGCGCTCGGCGCGGACGGCGTGCTGGCCGTGGTGCGGCGCTTCACCAAGGACGAGCAAGCCAAGCTGCGTTTCAGCGCCGTGACGGCCCTGGCGCCGGACGGCAGCCTGTGGGTGGGCCGCACGGAGCGCACGGACACCGACCCCGCCGCCCACCGCATCTACAAGCTCGACGGCGCCGTCACGCTGATGGCCGGCAACGGCGTGAACTCGCCGATCGCCGCACTGTCGCTGGACCCCAACGGCGTGATCTTCAAGGTGGAGGCCGACCGACGCCTGACGGCGCTCTTGCCCGATGGGACCTCCCACCGCATGGCCGTGGCGCTGCCGGCCGGCCTGCGCTTCGATCCCTACGTGATGGTCGGCTTCGTCAACCCGGAACTGGCTTACGTCGCCACCCGCGACGGCGACGTCTACCGCCTGGCCAAGGGCGAGGTGCAACACGTCGTCGGCACGCCGCCCACCCTGCCGCCGGCGGTGGCCGGTCCTTCAGCGCTTGCGCTGGACGCTCCCTCCGGCCTGGTGGAGACCAGCGCGGGCGACCTGATCATCGCCGAGACGCATGCCCACCGGGTGACGCGCTTGAGCGCGAGCGGCAAGGTCACGCTGGTCGCCGGCACCGGCGAGCCCGGCTACGCGGAGCCCGGGCAGGCCGCCGGCACCATGCTCTACAACCCGTCCGTGGTGGGCGTGGACGCCGCCGGCACGGTCTACGTGCTCGACAACACCTACCCCAACGACGCCCAGGGCAACTTCATCCGGGCGATCAATGCCAGCGGCGTGCTGCGCACCGTGCACGCCTTCAAGCGGGACACGGAGTCGGTGCGAGACTTCGCCGTGGCGCCGGACGGCGGCCTCTTCGTCAGCCTGTCGGTTTCCGGCGCGTCCGCGGCCGTGAAGTACTACCCGCCCGATGGGGGCCCGGAGCAGGTGATCATGGCGGACGTGCCGCTGACCAAGCCCACCACCGTGCCGCCGCACGTCTTCTCCACCGCCACGCGCCTCACGCTGGCGCTGGCCGCAGACGGCAAGACACTTTACGTCTCCGGACTGGGCAAGCTATGGCGTTGGTCGGCGGCCGCAGGCGCGGAGCTGGTGAAGGAAGACCCCATCTTCCTGCAGCTCTCGCGCTTCAAGGGCCTGGCCTTGGATGCGCGCGGCCGCGTGTACCTGACCCACCTCGATCAAATCGTGCGCTTCGACCCCGCAACCGGCGCCCATGAAGCGCTGGCCGGCGAAGGTGGCGCGCACTTCAGCGGCGGCACCGTCGACGACAGCCTGCTCGAGCCCACCAACCCCCTGGTGACTCAGGCCGGCAGCCTGCTGGTCCTCGACCGCGAACACCGCCAGATCAAGGCGCTCCCGCCAGCGGAACTCTGAGCTCAAGGCTGGGGGCCCGCCTTGATGGCGCCGAGCAGGCGCGTCATGGCGGGGCTGTCCTGGGTGTCGTCGGGCGGGATCAGGGCGGCGAAGATCGCCTGCAGCAGCCCTTCCATGGCGGCCGTGATGCGCAGGTAGTTGGCCGCGTCGTAGTCCACGCTGACGAAGACGTCCGACAGGGTCTTCTGTTGGATGCGGCTGGGGTTGGTCAGGATGTAGCGCAGCACGAACTCGCCCAGGTCCGTGGGCGTCTGCAGCACGTAACGGTCGGCCGGCGCCTGCGCGCGGTTCGCCTCGACCAGCCAGGCCTGGTCGGCCAGGTAGCCCTGGCCGGCGTCCGGGGCGGGCAGCTTGCGCATCTTGGCGGCGGTTGCATCGCGGAAGCCGTGCAGCACGTCGCGGAGCTCGGAGAGCATCTTCAGCTTGCCCCCTGGCAGCGTCACCTCCTCGAGATCCATGGTGCCCAGGATCCCGTCGGCGGAAGCTTCGGCCACCTTGCGGCGCTGGGCGGGCGTCAGCAGCTCGGCGTGCGCGTCCTTGGAGGCCTGGTCGACCTTGGCGCCGATCGTCTCGATCAGCACCTTCAAGGCGGCCGGCGTGTCCGGGCCCAGCAGGGTCACGAAGCTGCCCTTCTTCTGGGCGTCGGCGAAGACGCGCTCGATGCGGGCCGCGAAGGCGCCACGGACGTAGCGGGCCAGCAAGGCAGAGTCCTCGTCGAGGGGCTGGGACTCGTTGGCCTTGAACGGCGCCAGCGTCTGGTAGGTGAGGCGGTCGTCGCCGCTGCCGAGGGCCGAGACGGCGATGCGGACGTTGCGCGAGTCGAGCTTCTCCGGCAGGTAGAGCTTGAAGCCACCGCCCGCGTTCGTGACGATCGAAAGCACCTGGTGCTTGTCGCCGTCTTCGCCCAGGGAAATCGGCATGTTGGTGCTCATGTCGATCACCTGGATCTCCATGTTGGCGGCGCGCAGCAGCGTGCCCACGGCCATGCGCACCGACGCGGCGGAGGCATCCAGCTGGTACTTGCGCTTGGAAATCAGGTTGCCGCCGCCTTGGGCCACGATGCCGCCGCCATCGTTGCTGATCAAGCTGCCGCCGTCGTTGCCGATCAGCGACCCGCCCGCGATCAAGATGCCGGCCCCATCGTTGCCGATGAGCCCCGCGCCGTCATTGCCGATCAGCGAGCCGCCGTCGTTGGTAATCAAGCCGCCGCCGTCGTTGGAGATGAGCTTGCCGGCGCCGCTGTTGTAGGCGTAGGCCGCGTCGATGCGCAGCGTACCGGCCAGCACCGTGCTGTTGCCCGTGGGCTTCTGCAGCAACTTCAGCGGCGTGGCCGCCGAAGGCACCGGCTTGGATTCCACGCTGACTTTCGGCTTGGGCGTCGCCTGGCCGGTGGGCGCGCCGGGCAAAGTGCACGCCGTGAGCGCGAGCGAAGCGAGCAGGCAAGCGAAACGGGACGTCATGCGGGTCTTCCTCCTGGGTGGCAACCATCCGGCGCCTTCATGTCCAGTATCCCCGATCCAGCGCAGGGGGCGGATTTCAAACCACGTCCCGGGGGTTAAGCTTGGCTGAAGGGATTAACCGGAAGTTAGAGCAGGCCGCGGTACGCGGCCTCGAAGGCCTCGGAGGGCACGCGGTCCAGGTGGGCCTTGAGGGCGCGCCGGCAGTCCCAATAGGCGCGCCGCAGCTTGTCGGTCTGCCCCAGCGCCCGGTACAGGCGCATGGAAGCCAGGTAGACCTCTTCGTCCCACGGGGCCAGCTCCGCAGCGCGCGCCAACGCGGCCTCCGCGCGCCGGTAGTCGCCCAGCTTGCGGTGGTGGGCGCACAGCCACCCAAGCGCCTCCACGGCGCGCCGGTTGACGGCGTCTCGCCGCGCGGCCAGCGGGGCGTAGAGGGCGCCGTCGTCGAGCAGGTTGCCGCGCACCAGGGCCAGGCCCCGGTCGTAGGCCGCCGTCGCCGCCCGAGGGTCGCTGGTGCGCAGGGCGTCGCCTTCCACCATGGCGGCCTCGTGATCGGCCAGGTCCAGGCCCGCCACGCGATCCCAGGCCAGGCGCAGGACGTCGCCGTCGCGCACGATGAAGTGGGACTCCTCGCCCTTCTCCAGCCCCGGCTCCAGCGCCCGGCGCAGCGCCCACGTGTTCACACGCAGCACGTTAGCAGGATTTGCTTCGTCGCCGCCGATCAGCTCCGCCAGCTCGGCCTGGGGCAGGCCGCCCGGGTGCAGCGCCAGCGCGGCGAGCAGCAGCTTGGCCTTGCGGCGCGGCCACTGGTCCAACAGCACGCCGCCCAGCCGCACCTCGAAGCTGCCCAGGCAGCGCAGCCCCAGCGTGTCCAACCCATCTGGGGCGGGCGCGAGGACCGCGCTGGGGACCCCGTCGCCGCCCCGGGGCAACGCCCGCAACTCTTCCCACAGCAGCTGGTCCTGCTCCAGCAAGAAGCCGTAGCCGTGCCGCTCCGCCGCGGCCAGGCCCTGGGCCAGCCGTTGGGCGCCCTCCGCCTGGCGGCCGAGCGCGCCGAGGGTGGCGGCCTCGTAGAGCAAGGCGCGCGCGAGCGATAGGTTGGCGCCCAGGGCTTCCAAGGCCTTGCGCGCGGGGGCGATCGCAGCCAGCGCCTCGGCCGGCTTGCCCCCCAGGTGCAGGGCCCGCGCGCCGGGGATGGCCAGCGCCAGGTCGTGGGGGCTGTCGCCGGCACCGGCCTCGCGCCAGAGCCCTTCCACGCGGGCGTATTGGCGGCGGTGCAGCGCGACCCACATCAGGCGCTCCAACGGCACCTTGCGGCCTTCCTTGTAGCCCGCGCGGGTGAAGCTCACCAGCGCCTGGTTCAGCGCCTCCTCGGCTTCGCGCCAGTCCCCGCGCAGCTGGTGGTGGTGGCCGAGCACGGTGTGGGCGATCGCCCCGTCGTGCCAGTCCAGCACCTCGCGCCAATAAGGCGGCAGCCCCGCCAGGATCGCGCCGGCCGCCTCCACGTCGCCCTGGGTCAGGCGCAGGTGGGCCTCCAGGATCGAGGCGGACAGCCGGTAGGGGTAGAACGGCCAGGCCGAAGCCAGCGCGACCGCTTCCGCCACATGGGCCTCCGCGCGGGCCAGCTCGCCGCGGTGCAGCGCGAAGGTGAACAGGTTCATGTGGGCGATGCAGTGGCTGGCCGCGATCTCGATGTTGCCGCCGATCGGTACGCCCAGGGCGGCCTCGTTGCAGGCCCGCATGGCGGCCATGTCGCCGGTGCGCTCGCCGTCGGCGGCCCGGATCAGCCAGAGGTCCACCTCGTCCTCGTCGGCCCGCGCGCCGGCGTGCCCCTTGGCGTCTGCCAGCAGGCGCGGCACGGCGGTCGTGTCCATCAACGTCAGGCGGGTGTTGAGCATGCCCACCAGGGCCTTGAAGGCGCCGGCCTGGTCTTGCCCATCCACGTAAAGCGTGCGGGCCCGCTCGTAGGCGCCCAGGGCGTCCTGGCTGGCGCCGTCGCGCGCCAGCGCATGGCCGCGCCAGATCTGCAGCCAGGGGTCGTGGGCGGCCACGGAGGCGGGGAAGGCTTCCAGCCAGCGGCGCGCCTGCAACTGCCGGCCGTCGAAGCGCATCGTCGGGAAGAGGGCCCGGGCCACGTCCTTGGCCCCTTCCCAGTCCGCATGGGCCAGGTGGTGGGGCATGGCGAGCTCCGGGCGGTCCTGGCGCCGGTGGTAGGCGGCGGCGCGCTCGTGCCAGGCCGCGCGCCGGTCCAGGGCGATCGCGCGCTCCACCTCCGCGCGCAGGAACTCACGCAGGTAGGGCGGGAAGCGGTAGCTGGCGCCGTCCGCCGTGCGCTGGATCAGGTGGTGGGCCTCCAGCCGCGCCAGCAAGGCCTGGGCGTCGGCCCGCCCGAAGACCTCGCGGCAGGCCTCCGGCGTGACCTCGTGCAGCATCGCAGCCTCCAGCATGAAGGCCTGCAGGGCCGCAGGCTGCGCCAGCACCAGCTCTTGCGATACGTATTCCGCCAGGCGGTCCGCGGCGGGAGCGGGGCCGGTGGGGCCCGCCGCCGCGGTGGCCAGGTCCAGGCCCAGGGGCCAGCCGTCCAACCCGCGCGCACGCTCTTGCCAGGCCGGTGGCACCAGCCCGGCCGGCGCGCGCGCGGCCAGGAAGGCATGCTCCTCTTCCGGCGTGAAGCGCAGGGCCTGGGCGTCGAGCGTGCGCAGCCGCGCGCCGCGCACCACGGGCAGGCGCTCGCGCGTGGCGATCAGCAACCGCGTGCCGGGCGGCAGCTTGGCCGAGTGGGCCACCAACGCGGCGGCCAGCGCCGGCTGGCGCACCTGGAGGTGCTGGAAGTCGTCGAAGACCAACAGGAAGCCGGGCAGGTTGAAGCTGGCCAGCGAGTCGAAGAAGCCCTGCCACAGCCGGCGCGGATCCGGCGCATCGCCGGCCGCCAGGGCGCGCACGGCCTCGCCGAACTGGGGGATGTGCGCCGCCACGCCGGCCGCCAGGTGCGCGAAGACGCCGGCCGGGTCGGAGTCGTCCGCGTCCAGCGTGTACCAGACGGTGGGCGTGCCCGCCTCGCGCGCGTCCACCAGCGCGCCCAGCAACGCCAGCGTCTTGCCGTAGCCGGGCCCCGCGACCAGCGCCGTGGCCGGCGCCTCGGCCGCGTCAAGCCGCCGCCGCAGCCACCCCGTGGGCGGGGCGGGCGGCGCGAGCTTGCTTTCGAGGATCCAACGGGCCATCACGGGCAAGCTACCCGCCCGCCAGCGCCTCGTAACGGCGCGCCATGCGGTATGCTGCTACGCATGTACGAGCCCGACGCCCTGACCCAGGCCATCCAGGACTCCGACTTGGAGCGCGTTCGCGCGATCCTCGCCCATGACCCCGAGCTGGCAGCCGGGACGCCGTTCATGCTGGCGTTGTACACGGGCTTCACAGAGGCGCTGGCGCTGCTGCGCGCCGCGCGGCCGACGCTGGAGCTTTACGAAGCGGCCGCCCTGGGTGATTTGCCCGAACTTCGGCGCTGCCTGGGCTCGGCCCCTGGAACGCTGGGGGCTTACAGCGCGGACGGCTGGACGGCCTTACACCTGGCCGCCTTCTTTGGCCACGAGCCGGTCGTGCGCGAGCTGCTGGCCGCCGGCGCCGACGTGCATGCGAAATCTGCCAACGCGATGACCAACCAGCCGCTGCATGCGGCGCTGGCGGGGCATCCGCGGCCCGGCGTGGTGGGTGCCCTGCTTGCGGCCGGCGCGGAGGTCAACGCCCCGGCGGCGGGCGGTGTGACGCCGCTGCACCTGGCGGCCTCGCGCGGCGACGCGGAGATCGTTGGTTTCTTGCTCCACCAGGGCGCGGCGCGGGACGTGAAGATGGACGACGGCCAGACGCCGGCGGAAATGGCGGCCGGGCGCGGCCACCCCGAGGCAGCCGCGCTGCTCTCTTGAAGCGACGCCGGCTCGTTGGGCCTCCTCGTGCGTTGGCGGGGGTGAAGGGTTGGGCCGCCCCGCCAGTGGACGGGCCCATATCGATTTTTGGAACCCGGAAATTCCGGTAATCTTGGAATCAAGGAGGCGTTCACGACGCTGGAGCCTTCGCGATTTTCCAAGATTTCCGGGTTCATTTTTGCCAAGCCGTCGGGTTGGTTCCCCTTCCGGTCGGGCTACCGTGGGATCATCGCGCTCAGAATCTCCGGTTCACCGGTCGTCACTAAAACGTCGTCCTCCAGCCTGATGCCCACGCCACGCAGCGCCGCGGGCACGCGCTCGTCGCCAACCGGGAAATACAGGCCCGGCTCTACCGTCAGCACCATCCCCGGCGCCAACTGGCGCCACTCGCCGTCCGGCCGGAACGCGCCGACGTCGTGTACTTCCAACCCCAGGAAGTGCCCTGTGTGGTGCATGTAGTACGGCTGGTGCCCATCCGGCCCCAGCGCCACCCCCAGGGCCTGCAGCCCTTCGGTCAGCACCGTTACGGCCGCCTCGTGGAACCGCTCGATCGAGTTCCCGGCGCGTAACTCGGCGATCGCCGCGTGTTGGGCCTTGGCCACCCAGCCGAGCGCCGCCTGCTGTGCCTCGGAAGGTGTCCCATCAACCGCGTAGGTGCGCGAGACGTCACAAGCGTAGCCGCCGACCTCGGCCCCGGCATCGATCAACACCAACTCCCCGGACCGCAACGTCCCGTCGTTGCGCACATGGTGCAGGCAGGTCGCGTGCGCCCCGGCCGCCACGATGGTGTTGTAGGCCGGCCCTGTGGCCCCGCGCGCGCGGAACGTGCCGGTCAACAAGGCCTCGATCTCGTACTCCCGCACGCCGGGGGCGATTGCGGCCCGCGCGGCCGCGAAGCCGGCGGCCGTGATGGCGGCGGCGGCGCGCATGGCGGCCAGCTCCTCCGGGCCCTTGATGACGCGGGCTTCGTGCAGCCAGGTCGCCGGATCGGCCACTGCGCCGGGCGCCGCATACTGGCGCGTGCCCAGGCCGGAGAAGGCCGGCACGAACCAAGCGTCGTGCTCGGGGTAGCGTCCCAGCGGGAAATGCACGTTGGCGGCTCCGCGCAGCAACCCTGGCAGGCGTTGCGTCAGCTCCGCGTCCGGGAAGGCTGCCGCCAGCCCCAGCGCGCCGGGCGCGGCGTCCACGCCCAGGCGCGGCCCGTCCCAGGTCTCGCGCAACGGATCCCGCGGCCGCAGAAATAGCACCGGTCCTTCCGGGTGCAGCACCAGCGTGGCGCCGGGCTCGTCGAAGCCCGTCAGGTAGAAGAAGTCCGCGTCGGGCTTGTAGGGATAGGTGGTGGTGCGCGTGCGGCGCCGCTCCGGGGCCGCGGGGATCACGGCCACGCCGTCGCCCAACGCTTGCATCGCGCGCGCCCGGCGCGCCTGGTAGATGTCGGTCATAAGTCCCTCCTGCTAGAATGAGACCAGCATAGCCTCGACCTACGAACGCTTCCAGCGCGGGATCCGACCAGAACATGACAAAACCCGACATCGCGTTTCGATCCTACAGGCGCGAGGCCCTGGCGCTGGGAGACCGGCTGGTCGTGCACGGCACCTACGACGGGCTGTCGACGGCGCCGCTCGCCCACCCGCATGCCCAGGTGCTGGTGCCCCTGGCCGGGCGCGTGCACGTGGGCGGCCATGTGATGGGACCCGGCGAAGCGGTCTTGATCTTGCCCGGCACGCGCCACGAAGCCAGCACGCTGGGCGGGGAGCTGCGCTTCCTTGCCGTGAACGGTCCGCCCGGGTGGTTGCCGGGGCTGGCCGCGGCTTGCGACCTCCCGGCCCCGCCAGGCCACGGCCTGGTGGCGCTGCGCGATCCTGCCCTGTTCCTCCAGGCCCAGCAGCTCGCGGCGGCACTGGAGCCCGGCTGGCCCGAGGCCGCGCGGGCGCGCTATGTGGCGGCAGGCGTGGAGCAACTGGGGCTCCTGGCGCTGGCGCGCCCCATGCCCGCGGGTGACGCGTTGGTCCTGCGGGTGGTGCGTCGCGTCCTCGCGGACCATGCCGAGGACCTGACGGTCGAGGGCCTGGCGAGGGAAGTCGGGCTGGGCGCGCGCCAACTGGAGCGCCGGTTCCAGGCAGAAGTCGGGCTGGCGCCCCGGCGCTTCTTGATCGAAACGCGCCTGGCGGCGGCCCGCGAGATGCTGGTCACGAGCGGGCTGGGGCTCGCGGCGATCGCCGAGCGCACCGGTTTCAAAGACGCCAGCCGCCTCTCCAGGGCCTTCAGCCAGGCCATGGGCCAGGCGCCGGGGGCGTTCCGATCGCAGAGGTTGCATAACCGGGGGTAGGTGCGGGAATATGGCGGGAAGCACTACCCGTAGCACCCTCCCGGAGGATTCGATGACCACGGTCCAGCAAGATCAGAAGTACCGCCTGGTGACCCGCTCTGACATGGACGGACTGGTTTGCGCCGTCCTCTTGCGGGAGCTGGACCTGATCGACGACATCCTCTTCGTCCACCCCAAGGACATGCAGGACCAGAAGATCGCCATCACGGACCGCGACATCACGACCAACCTGCCTTACGTCGAGAACGCCCACATCGTCTTCGACCACCACCTCTCGGAGACCTACCGCAACGAGAAGGGGCTGGCCAACCACGTGATCGACCCGGAGGCCCCCTCCGCGGCGCGCGTGATCTACAAGTACTACGGCGGCCTGGAGCGCTTCGGCCCCTTCTTCGACCCCATGATGGAGGCCGTGGACAAGGCGGACTCCGCGCAGTTCTCGATGGACGACGTGCTGAACCCGCAAGGCTGGGAGTTCCTCAGCTTCCTGATGGACGCCCGCACCGGCCTCGGCCGCTTCCGTGAGTTCCGCATCTCGAACTACAACTTGATGATGGACCTGATCGAGCGCTGCAAGTCGATGGCGATCGCCGAAATCATGGAGCTGCCGGACGTGAAGGAGCGCGTCGAGATGTACCGCTCGCACGAAGAGCAGTTCAAGAACCAGCTGCTGACCCGGACCAAGGTCTACGGCAACGTCGTGGTCTTCGACATCCGTGACCAGGACCCCATCTACGCCGGCAACCGCTTCATGATTTACGCGCTGTACCCGCAGTGCAACGTCAGCATCCACGTGATCGACGGCTTCCGGAAGCAGAACACGGCGCTCGCGATCGGCAAGTCGATCTTCGACCGCAGCTGCAAGACCAACATCGGCGAGCTGGCGCTGAAGTACAACGGCGGCGGCCACCTGAACGCCGGCACCTGCCAGGTCGAGAACGACCAGGCAGACGCGATCACGTTGGAAGTCGTGAAGATCCTCAACGAGAACGGTTAGCTCGCCAAGCCAAAAGCGCCCCTCGCGAGAGGGGCGCTTGCCATAACAGGCCGGATTTAGAGCAGGCCAGCCTTCTTGAGCGCGTCCTGCATGTCCTTGACGGTCTTGTTCAGCTCCGCCAATTGGTCGCCCTTGGGGTCCGCGGCGTGCCGCACCGCATCCGCCAGGCGGCCGGCCGGGCTCTTCTCCCACTCGCGCTGGAGCTTGGCGGTGGTGCCGGTGGCCAGGTCCTGGGCGGCCAGCCAGGCGGGCGAGCCGGTCAGGTCCTTGATGGCCTTGGCCAGCGGGCTCGCGGCGAAGTCTTCCGCGGCCTTGGTGCCGGCCGTCGCGCCGAAGTCGCGCACCTTCTGGGTCTGGTTGGCGACGGCTTCCTGGGCGGCCTTCACGGCGGGCGCGTTCAGGAGGTCCTGGGCGGCCTTGATCGCGGGGCTGTCCACCAGCTCCTTGGCGGCCTTCACGGCCGGCGAGCTGACAAGTTCTTGGGCGGCCTTCAGCTCCGAGATGGAGGCGCGGAAGCGCTCCACCAGCTGGCGGTACTCGCGGTCCTGGCGGCGGTCTTCCAGGCCGTCGTGGATCACCTGGTTCAGCAGCACCTGGTAGCCGATGTCCAGGTCTTCGGCCAGCTCGCGGGCCAGGTCGAGGTCGGAGATCGCGACGCGCAGGGAAATGGCCTTCTTGGCGCCTTCCTGCTTGATCTCCTCGGCGGTGGGCTCTTCTTCGATGGTGGGGACGGTATCGGTATGGGTCGTCATGGGATCTCCTTCGTAATTCGTATATACAAGAGGTATTGTATATACGTGTATATACGAAGTCAACCCTACACGCGCACGGCCTTGACCTTCTTGCCTTCGAACATGCGGCCCGTGAGCGCGTCCACGACTTGATCCGCGAACTCTTCCTTGACGTCGAAGAAGGTGAAGAACTGGTGGATCTCGATCATGCCGACGGCGTCGCCCGTGAGGTTCCCGAGCGAGCAGACCAACTGCACCAGGCGGCCCGGCGCCATGCGCTGGCTCTTGCCCACGTTGACGTGCATGCGGGTCATGCCCTGCTCTTGGTGGTCCTTCATGGCGCGCAAGGGCTTGCCCGTCTTGCCCTTGCCCGTCGGCGCCTCGTCGCCCTCCTCCCGGGGAGCGCCTTCGACCCGGGGCTTGCGCTCCGGTCGCGGCTGGTTCTCGGGCCGGTCCTGGCGCTCCTGGCGCGCGGTCTTGAGCTTGGGCACGGGGATGTCCAGGCCGGCTTCCAGGCTGGCGTGGGCGACGGCATCGTTGGACAACAGGGCGGACACCAGGTCGCGCGGCTCCATGTAGGCCAACAACTCGTCGGCCAACTGGTGGAACGGCATGGCCTCGGCGGACTGGGATCGGGCCACCAGGCGCTCGTGGGCGCGCGCACGCAGCGCCGCGCGCACCTCGTCGGCCTGGGGCAGCGGCCGCAGCTCGAGGTTGATGCCCGCGGTCTGCAGCATGCGGCGGAAGCGCGCGGCGTCACGCGGCGGCACGAACGTGACGGCGACGCCGCTCTGGCCCGCACGGCCGGTGCGGCCGACGCGGTGGACGTAGGTCTCGGGGTCGCGCGGCACGCCCAGGTTGATGACGTGCGAGACGTTCTTGACGTCGATGCCGCGTGCCGCCACGTCGGTCGCGATCAGCAAATCAATCTGGCGGCGGCGGAAGGCGTTCAGCACCTGGGTGCGGGCGGCCTGGGGCAGATCGCCGTTGAGGTAGGCGGCCTTGAAGCCCTCGTCGCTCAGGCGCGAGGCCAGGCGCTCCGTCTCCTCCTTGGTATGGCAGAAGACGATCGCGAGCTCCGGGCGCTCCGCGTGCAGCACGTTCACGAGCGCGTCGTGCTTGTGGTCCGGGAAGATCTCGAAGCCGACGTGCTTGATCTCGGGGGCGGCGGTCAGGCCGCTGGAGATGGCGATCGTTTCGGGGTTCTTCAAGGTCTTCTTGGCGAGCGCCTCCGTCTCCGGCGGCATGGTCGCGGAGAACAGGAGGTTCTGGCGTTCCTTGGGCAGGGCCCCGAGGATCTTGTCGAGCTCCTCCGCGAAGCCCATATCCAGCATCTCGTCGGCCTCGTCCAGCACGACGGCCTGGGTGTTGCCCAGCTTCAACGAGCCCTTCTCGATGTGGTCGACCAGGCGGCCGGGCGTGCCGACGACGATGCGCGCGCCGCGCTCGAGCGCGCGGAACTGGTCGCGGTAAGAGCCGCCGCCGTATAGCGTGGCGACTTCGACGCCGATGCCCTGGCCGACGCGGCCGAGCGCCAGGCCGACCTGCAGGGCCAGCTCACGCGTCGGCACGACCACCAGGGCTTCGATGCCGCGGCCGTCCTGGCTCATGCGCTCGAGGATCGGCAGGCCGTAGGCCATGGTCTTGCCCGTACCGGTGCGGGACTGCACGAGCAAGTCTCCGCCTGCCAGGACCCGCGGGAAGGCCGCGGTCTGGACGGGGGTGGGCTGGGTGAAGCCAAGTTGAGCAAGCGTGTCGCGGATCGGCTGGCGAAGCGGCCATTCGGCAAATGATTCAGTAGTCATGGCCTCATGCTACCACGGACAGTTGGTTATTCAGGCCACAACTTCTTCTTGACCAGCCCTTTACCCATCACGGTTTGTTAACGGCGGATAGGGTCCTGGAGAGAACCAAGAGGAGGACGCAATGGGAGTGAATTGGGCCCCAGTGCCCGGTGCGGGCGCGCAGCCGGGCTATAACCAGCTGCCTGCGGCGGTCCAGCCGAACGGCGTTTACCAGCCGGATCAATACCGGCCTTCGGCCAACGTGGGCAACGCGTTCCAGCAGATGGGCAACAACGTGTCGGGGTTGTTCGGCAACCTCTGGAACACGATCAAGAACATGTTCGCGGGCAACCAGCAGCCCGTGGCGCCCGGCCCGGCGCCCGCGCAGGTGCCCTTCGGCTACCAACAGCCGGCGCCCGTCGGCTACCAGCCCCAGAACGGGAACATCTTCGACAGCTTGAAGCAGATCTTCGCCGGCCTGGTGCAGAGCTTCAAGAACGTGGTCGCGAGCTTCACGGGCAACGCGGCGCCGGTCAACAACGGGCCGTGGCCCGCCGCCGTGCCGGGCGCACAGCCGGCCTT
>JAQBPE010000236.1 GCA_028287685.1 Cyanobacteria bacterium RYN_339
CCCCACCCGCCCCCGGCGCCGCCGCGCCCGCCCCGCCGCCGCGCACGTCGCAGCCCGCTGCCAAGACCGCGCCCGCCAAGCCTAACAAGCCCGGCATGCCGGCCCAGGTGCCCCTGAAGTTCCACAAGCTGTCCAACGGCCTGCAACTGGTCATGGTGGAGGACCACAAGGCCCCCGTCGTGACCTTCCAGGTCTGGTACGGCGTGGGCAGCCGCGACGAGCGCCAGGGCATCACCGGCACCAGCCACCTGCTGGAGCACATGATGTTCCAGGGCGCCAAGAAGTACGGCAAGGGGCAGTTCGACCGCACCTTGCTCAAGAACGGCGGCCAGAACAACGCCTTCACCACGGAGAATTACACGGCCTATTACGAGACCTTCGCCAGCGATCGCCTCGAGATCGCGTTCGACCTGGAATCGGACCGCATGGAGGGCGCCCTGATGGACGCCAACCAGCTCAAGAGCGAGAAGGAGGTCGTGCGCGAGGAACTGCGCTGGCGCGGCGAGAACTCCCCCGTCGGTGCGACCTGGGAGGCCCTCGTCTCGCACATGTTCATCAGCAGCTCGCTGCACTGGCCCGTGGGCGGCTGGCCTGCGGACGTGGCGGACGTGCCGCGGGACGACGTCTACAAGCACTACCAGACCTACTACCGCCCGGACAACGCGACGGTGGTCATCGTGGGCGACTTCGACACCGCGGGCGCCATCCAGCTCGCGGAGAAGTATTTCGCCAAGCTGCCGGCCGGCAAGACCTTCCCGCGCAACACCACCAAGGAGCTGCCGCAGCTGGGCGAGCGCCGCGTGGAGTTGATCAAGCCCGTGGACACCCCCGTCGTGATGGCGGGCTACCACATCCCGCCTGCCGGCCACAACGACCTGTACGCCCTGGCGCTGCTCGACATCATCCTCAGCAGCGGCGAGTCCAGCCGCATGTACCAGACCCTGGTTTACAAGGATCGCATCGCGCAGTCCGTGGAAACCGGCATGGAGCGGGGCCGGGACGCCAGCATCTTCTACGCCTTGGTCCAGCCCTTGCCCGGGAAGTCCGCGGCCCAGGCCGAGACGGCGATGGAAAACGAGCTGGCCAAGGTCGTGACGAACGGCGTCGAGGCCCGCGAATTGACCAAGGCCAAGAACATCGCCCAGGCCCGCTACGTCTTCGCCCGCGAGTCTGCGGAAGGCCTGGCGACGGAAATCGGCACCACCGCCGCGCTGACCAAGCCGGAAGACTACAACACCTACCTCGACAAGATCATGGCCGTGAAGGTGGGCGACCTCCAGCGCGTCGCCAAGGCGTACTTCGGGCGCACCAACCGCACCGTCGTGACCCTGCACGCCCCGGCCAAGAAAGGCGGCAAGTAGATGCGCACCTTGAAAGCGCTGGCGGCCCTCGCCATCGTCCTCACCAGCTTTGTGGGCGTGCCCGGCGCGGAGGCCGCGTCCACCGTCCGGCTGCCGGCCCCGGTGCGCATCAAGCTGCCCAACGGCATCACCCTCTTGGTGGTGAACCGGCCGGAGTTGCCGATGGTGGCGATCGATGCCGTCGTCCGCGCCGGCTCGGTCAACGACCCCGCCGGCAAGGCCGGCCTGGCCTCGCTCACGGCCGATCTGTTGAAGCGTGGCACCACCACCCGGTCGGCGCCGCAAATTGCCGAGACCATCGACGCCGTGGGCGGCACCCTGAGCACGGGCGCCGGCGCCGACACGGCATCCGCCGGCGTGGCGGTGCTGACGAAGGACGTCGATCTGGGCCTGAGCCTGATGGCCGACGTGCTGCAACATCCCGCCTTCAAGCCAGAGGAGCTCAAGAAGCTCAAGGAGGAAGAGGTCGCCGGCCTCAAGTCGTCGTTGGACGACGCCAACGCCGTGGTGAAGCGCGCCGCGCGCCAGGCCATCTTGGCGGGTAACCCTTACGGCCGCCCCACCACGCTGTCGAGCGTCGGCGGCATCCAGGTCCAGGACGTGCGCGCGTTCTATGACGGCTACTACAAGCCCAACAACACGCTCGTGGCCGTGGTGGGCGACATCACGCCCGAAGTGGCGCGCGCCAAGCTGACGAAGGCCTTTGGCGGCTGGAAGGCCGGCCCGGTCAAGCTCGCCCCGGTGCCGGCGCTCAAGCCGATCACGGGCCGCAAGGTCGTGCTGGTCGACATGGACGTGAGCCAGAGCTTCATCATGTTGGGCCACCCCGGCGTGAAGCGGAACAACCCGGACTACTTCCCGCTGTTGGTGCTGAACTTCATCCTTGGGGGCGACTTCACGAGCCGCCTGAACATGTCGATCCGCGACAAGCAGGGCCTGGCCTACGGCGCGGGCAGCGCCTTCACGATGTACCGCGACGCCGGCTACTTCACCGCCCACCTCAACACGCGCACGGCCACTACCGCGAAGGCGCTCGATAGCCTGCTCGTGGAGATCCGCGGCATCCAGGGCGGCCAGGTGACGGCCGAGGAGCTGGGCACGGCCAAGGCCTACCTGACGGGCTCGTTCCCGTTGCGCTTCGAGACCAATGGCCAACTGGCCTCGGAAATCGTCAACATGGAGATCCACGGCCTGCCCGCGGACTACCTGTCGACCTACCGCGACCGGGTTTCGGCCGTCACGCCGGCGGACGTGCAGCGCGTCGCCAAGCAATACCTCCACCCCGGCGACTACGATCTGGTCGTGGTTACGAAGGCCAAGGAAGTGCGCAGCGCGCTCGGCCCCTTCGGTACGGTCGAGGTCTGGCCCAAGGAGCGGCTTATCAACTAGGGGCGCTTGGTAAGAACGGGGCCTTCCCGGGAACATGAGCAGCAGCCCGCTTTTCGTTTCCTAGGAGGCCCACGGCCGATGCGCGCCGTCACCCTGGAGCAAATCACGCCCGGCATGAAGCTGGGCAAGACCCTCTTCGCAGGGGACGGCCGGGTGCTGCTCCACCGCGGGACGGTGCTGGGCGAGAAGTACGTCGAACACCTGGCGGGGCTGGGCTTCTCCGCGCTATACGTGGAAGATGCGCAGCTGGCCGACATCCAGATGAACGACGTCGTGACGGAGTCGACGCGCCTGCAGGCCACCTCCGCGGTCAAGGACGCCTTCGTCCAGATGCGTACCAACAAGGGCCGGAACTTCCACCAGGACTGGAGCGGCCGGCGCGCGCTGTACCATGCCGCCACCTCGATCATGACGGAAATCCAGGCCAGCAAGGACCTGATGTTCCAGGTGATGGAGCTGCGCGCCCAGGACGGCTATACCTTCGCGCACTCCGTGAACGTCTGCATCTTGGGCATGGCGATGGCGCGCCAGCTGAACATCCCGCACCAGAAGCTGGTGGACCTGGCCATCGGGCTGCTGCTGCATGACATCGGCGCCTTGCTGCTGCCGGAGGAGATGCGCGACCCGAACCGCCTCATGTCGGAGGTCGAGCAGGTGGTTTACCGCTCGCACGCCCAGGGCGGCTATGACCTCCTGAAGGACATGCGCGAAACGTTCGGCGCCACCAGCAAGATCGTCACCTTGCAGCACCACGAGTTCTGGGACGGCACCGGGTACCCCAAGGGCCTGGCTGGCGATGAAATCCACGAGTTCGCGCAGATCTGCGGCATCGTCGACACGTATGACCGGCTGATCACCAGCAACAAGTTCGGCCGCCGGGCGCTGCCGCACGAGGCCCTCGAGTACATCATGGGGACCGGCGGCCGTCAGTTCCGGCTGGAGATGGTCCAGGCCTTCATCGCCGTGGTCGCGCCGTACCCTCTGGGCACCACGGTGCGGCTCAACACGGGCGAGGCCGGCGTGGTCATCCGCCTGGAGAAGGGCCTGCCCCATCGCCCGGTGCTCCGCTTGGTCCACGGCAGCCGCCTCGACCCGAACGAGTTCCGCCTGACGGAACACCCCGACCGCGTGGTCGTGGGCGTCGCCGACACGGTAGCCGTTTAGAGCTTCTTCAAGATCCCGTCGACCAGGGCCTTCAGCTTCGGGCCGACCTGGGATGCAACGTGCAGGATCTCCTGCTCCGTGGCGTGGTGGCCCGAGTCCGGGATGGCCATGTCAGACACGGTGGCGATGCCCAGGACCTTGAGCCCCGCGTGGGTCGCCGCGATCACCTCGGGAACGGTCGACATGCCCACGGAGTCCGCGCCGATGCGGATCAGGTAGCGCAGCTCCGCCTTGGTGCAGAACGCGGGCCCAATGATCCCCGCGTGCACGCCCTCTTGCAGGCGCACACCCTGGGCCAGCGCCACGTCGCGCGCAATTTGCAGCAGCTCCGGGCGGTAGCAGTCGTACATCACGGGGAACCGATCGCCCATATCCGGGTCGTTGGGCCCGATCAGGGGGTTGGTGCCCGTCAGGTTGATGTGGTCGACGATGGCCATCAGGTCGCCGGCCTCGAAGCGGAAGTTCAGGCCGCCCACGGCGCAGGTCACGATCAGCGTCTCGACGCCCAGCGCGCGCATGACGCGGATGGGGAAGACCACCTGCTGCTGGGTGTAGCCCTCGTAGGCATGGAAGCGGCCCTGCATCATCATGACGCCCTTGCCTTGCAGCTCGCCCACCACCAGGTTGCCCTTGTGGCCGGGGGCCGTCGAGACCGGGAAGTTGGGGATCTCGCCGTAAGGCAGCGTCACGCCGCCCTTCACGTCGTCGGCCAGCGCGCCGAGGCCGGAGCCCAGGATGATGCCCACTTTCGGGGCGATCGAGCTGCGCTCGTTCCCTTCGGTCATCGACGTCTTCGAGCGGATGAAGTCGGCGCTTTCCTTGATCTTGGTGCGCGCGTCGAGGACATAGGGCGAAAGCTGGGACGTAGCGGTGCTCACGGGGATCCTCCGGGGTCTCTGGGGTTCACCCCAGTGTACCAACATTCGATCGCTTTAACCAGACCTTAAGGCGTGCCCCGGTAGGCTGTGAGCGGTCTGTTAATCGACCTGCGATAAGGCTCCTGTAGGGTTCGAGAGAGAGTAAGGAGCAAACGAAATGAACTTCCAGCTGAACAACAACACCGCCAAGGGCCAGCAGCTGCAGGCCGCCACGAAGGAGCAGTACGAGCAGGCCAAGGCCCGCGGCGTGCAGATGCACCGCGTTGACGCCAGCCAGGTGCAGAAGCTGCCGGTCGACCGCCTGGAACTGTGCTGCGAGGTCCAGAAGGGCACGGACGAGGAGTTCCGCACGGCCACCCAGGGCCAGCAGACCCGGCAGATCCCGACGCCCGGCCACCGTGGCTTCAGCGCCGTAGGCTAAGGAACGGAAGGGGCCAACGGCGGCAGTGCCGTTGGCCCCTTCATGGGGTGCGTGGTGGTCCAAGACCCCCAGACACCAAAAAACCCCTGCAATTTCTCGCAGAGGTCTTGCAGAGGTTCCGAGCGGGGAAGGGGGGATTCGAACCCCCGAGACGGGTTGAAACCGCCTACATTCTTTCCAGGAATGCCCTTTCGACCGCTCAGGCACCTCCCCATTGGACTGGTTGAAAAAAAAAGTGGGCACTCCGAGGCTCGAACTCGGGACCCGCTGATTAAGAGTCAGCTGCTCTACCAACTGAGCTAAATGCCCTCACTTTTGAAAGTAGGATATCATGGGGGATCAGGGGTGTCAACAGTGGCAAACGATCAAGATCTGGACCAACCAAGGGCGGTGATCGTCACTGATACAAAGGGCTTCGGCGCGGTATCATCAAATTGATGAAGCGCACCGCCCGCATGACCGCCACCATCGCGTTGGCCGCTGTCCTTGGCTCCGGCGCCGCCTACGCGGCCGTCATGAGGCCGGAGGCCCCGGTCTTCGTGGACAACCTGGCCTACGATGCCGCCAAGCACTCGCTGGTGCTGGACATCACGGGCCCGGTGACCATCTCCTCGCGCGTGCTCAAGGCGCCGCCGCGGCTGGTGGTAGACATCCCCGCGGCCTCGCTGCGCAGCCACAACCGGGAGCTGGTGGTGAACGACCGCCTGATCCAGCGCGTGCGCGTCTCGCAGTGGCGCATCATCCCGCCGGTCGTGCGCGTGGTGATCGAGACCGCGCCGTCGCCGTCGGAGCCCTTGTTGGCGGTGCAACAGACGGCGGATAAGCTGTTCATTACGCTGGCCCCCGCGCGCGGGCACGAGGACCTGGGCGGCAGCCCGCTGCCGGCGGGCACCCCGCGCACCTTCACGCCG
>JAQBPE010000244.1 GCA_028287685.1 Cyanobacteria bacterium RYN_339
TCCTCGACAAGCAGCACCAGGCCCATCGCGCCGGCGCCCAGTTTCTCGATTGGCTTGTAACGGTTCGCGATCGGATCGCTCACGCCCAGGGTGTCGATGGTCCTTCCTCCTCGTTCTTCCCTTATTCCCCCGGTGGGGGGGAGGGGAACGAGTTAGGACACACTTAATGTCGTCATATCGCTTCGTTGGGTCAGGCCTTGTCGCCCCGCAAGGCCAGGACGGTGTCGTGAAGACCCTCGGCCGTCACCTGCGCCGGCTGGACGGGCTCGCCGAAGACCAGGCTGATGCGGCTCCAGAAACGCCGGAATGGGTGCGTCATCGCGTGGCCGTCCTTGCGGCTGAAGTAGCTGCCCCACAACCCTTGTAAACCACACGGGATGACGGGGACGGGGGTGCGCGCGATGATGCGCTCGATGCCGGGCCTGAACTCGTTCATGGCGCCGTCGCCCGTGAGCTTGCCTTCCGGGAAGATGCAGACCACCTCGCCGGCCTCCAGCTCTTCCGCGATGCGGTCCATGGCCTTGTGCAGGGCCTCCGGGTCTTCCTTGTGCGAGGCGATCGGGATGACCTTGGCGCGGGCGAAGAGGCCCCCCAGCAGCGGGATCTTGGCGAAGCCGTTGTACATCACGAAGCGCGCCGGGCGCTTCACCGCCGCCGCGATGATCAGCCAATCGATGAAGGAGACGTGGTTGCACACGATCACGGCACCCCCCTCGCGCGGGACCTGGTCGAAGCCCGTGACCTTGCAGCGGTAAATCAGGTGGGTGAGCAGGTAGGCCACGAAGCGCAGGAAGAACTCCGGGATGACGGTGTAGATGTAGACGGCCACCAGCGCGTTCAGCACGCCCAGCAGCAGGAAGATCTGCGGCACGGTCAGGACGCTCAGCAGCCAGATCTGGATGCCCGCCCAGATGACGATGAAGACCGCGTTGACCACGTTGTTGGCCGCGATCACGCGCGAGCGCTGCGACGGCTCCGCGCGGGCCTGCAGGAAGGTGTAGAGCGGCACGATGTAGAAGCCGCCGCACATCGCCAGCAGGAACATGTCGAAGACCAGCCGCTGGCCGGTGAAGGTGTGGATGAAGGCGTCCACGCCCATCAGCGCCCCGCCGGAAAGGGCCGGCAGGCCGCCCGCGAAGCACATGTCGAGTGCGAAGATGGTCATGCCGATCGAGCCCAGCGGCACCAGGCCCAGCTCCAGGCGATCGAACGAGAGCTTCTCGCACACGATCGAGCCCACCGCCACGCCCACGGAGAAGACGGCCAGGAACAGCGTCACCACGTTCTCGCCGGCGTGCAGGCTGTTCTTGGCGTAGGGCACGAACAGGCCCAGGATCGCGAAGCCGTAGAGCCAGAACCAGGAGTTGGCCAGGATGGCGTTCCAGAGCGGCCGCGACTTGGCGACGTCCGCGCAGATGCGCCAGGTGGTGCTGACGGGGTTCAGCGACACTTCCAGGTCGGGGGCCTGGGCGGGCGTGGCCGGCAGCAGCGTGCTCGAGATCCAGCCCGTCAGCGCCAGCAGCACCAGGCCGACGCCCACGATCGTGGGGCCGCTGCCGCCGATGGCGACCAGGATGCCGCCCGCGAGCGTGCCCAGCAGGATGGCCAGGTTGGTGCCCATCTCGACCAACGCGTTGCCCGTGACCAGCTCGTCTTCCGACAGCAGCTGCGGCAGGATGCTGTACTTCAAGGGCCCGAAGAAGGTGGCCTGCAGGCCCAACAGGAACAGGCAGATCAGCAGCAGCTGCGGCCGGTCCGCCAGGAAGCCGACGGCCGCCAGGATCGCCAGGCCGACCTCCGCGCCCTTCACGTAGCGGATCATCGAGGTCTTGGGCAGGCGGTCGGCCAATTGGCCGGCGATCGCCGAGAACAGGAAGTACGGCGCGATGAACAGCGCGGGGGCGAACGTGCCCATGGCGTCGGGGCTCATGCCCCAGACGGCGAGCCCCTTGTAGGCGATCAGCATGATGATCGCGTTCTTGAGGAAGTTGTCGTTGAAGGCGCCGAGGAACTGGGCCCAGAAGAGGGGCGCGAACCGGCGGGCGGTCATCAGGTGAATGGGGTGGCTCATGGGGTCCAGCTTAGGGCCTGACCACCGCCGGCGCCGCGCCCGGTGTCACACTTCCGTAGCTGTTTAGCGGAGCTTGTAGGCCGCTACCAGATGGGCGCCCTTGAGGTCTGCCGTGAAGGTGTACATGCCCGGCGGCAGCGGGAAGGAGGCCTCCGCGTTGCCATGGGCATCGAACTTCGCCACGTGGCTGAACGAGGGGTGGCCCGCCACGGCGATCTTGACCGTCTTGCCGGCGAGCCCGGCGCCCAGCGACAGGCGCACTTGGGTGGGCGCGATTTCCAGGTCCATGTTGCACTTGGGGCAGGAGCCGGGAGCGTCCGAACGGACGTCCGGGTCCATCGGGCAGGAGAAGTGCCCCTTCAGCGGCGGGTTCACCCAGAAGGCGCCCTGCACGCCGTTGTTGGCGACGGGCAGTTGGTAGCCGGTGGCGGCCATGGGCGTCAGGGACAACACGAGTGCGGCGGTCAACGTCAGCATGTTCATGCCCGCCTTATACCCGGCTACTGGAAGCTCAGCAAGCCCCGCCACTTCTCCAACGGCGGGATGCCGATGGAGCGGTCCACCACGCCGCCCTCGCTGCTCAGCAGCAGGGCCGTGGGGTAGGAGGTGCCGCCCAGCGCTTGGAAGTCCGCGGGGGCCAGGCCGTAGTAGGTCTTGGCCTTGATGTTGTAGCGCGTGACGAAGGTCACTACCTTGTCCTTGGTCGTCTTCTCGGAAGACTCGACCGGCAGGAACAACACGCCCGGCGTCTGGTCGATCCAGGCCTGGATCATCGGCAGGTCCTCCTGGCAGTGCGAGCACCACTCCGCGAACAGCGCCAGCACCACCGGTTGGCCCTTGAACTCCGAGAGCTTGTGGGGCTTGTCGTCGAGGTCCTTGAAGCTCACGTCCGGCGCGGCCGTGCCACCCGCCAGCTTGGCGCTCGTGCCGGACGGCACCGGGGCCGGGTCGGCGGTCAGGAAGCCGCTCAGGCCCGTGCCGCTACAAGCAGCCAGCAGCAAAGCCGCGGCAACACTAAGGGTGAGGCGCATCGGAGGGTCCTTGAGCGGGAGGCGTCTTGCGGGCCTCCGTGACGACGGCCGGGTTGACCTTGGGGCCGTAGTTGCCCCAGTGCGAGCGGGTGAAGGTGGCGATCGCCGCGATCTCCTCGTCGGAAAGCTGACGGTCGAAGTGCGGCATCTGGGCCTCGTACTTCACGCCCTTGATCTCCACGCCCTTCACGCCGAACAGGATCGCGCGCACCAGCGTGATCGGGTCCGGCGCGTTGACCACCTCGTCGCCCTTGAGCGGCGGGAAGTGCGCGGGCAAGCCCGTGCCGTCGCCTTGGTGGCAGGTGGCGCAGTGGGCGTTGTAGAGCACCTCGCCCTTGTCCTTGTTGGGGTCGGGCGTGGCGAGCACGGTCAGCATGCCGGCATCCTTCCAGCCCCGCATGCCGCCCTTGAGCACCAGCAGGTTGTTGAACCCGTACTTATCATGAAGGTCAGCAGCCGCACCGGCGCTGGAATGCTCGTCCGGTCACGTGCAGTAGAGCAGCAGGAGCTTGTCCTTGGGCAACATCCCGTAGCCCTTGGCCAGGTCCCGCCAGGGCGAGTTGATCGCCCCCTCGATGTGCTCGTGGGCGTAGCTCTCCGGCGCGCGCACGTCCACCAGCACGAACTTCTCGCCCATGCTGATGTGGGTCTTGGCCTCGGGGGCGGTCATGCGCTTGGCCTGGTAGGTGCTCTTGGGCGAGAGGTCCTGCTCGAAGGGATGGGACACCAGCGGCCCCTCGCGCGGCACGGAGCTCGGCGACAGGGCGCCCAGCATCACGATCGCCCACAGGGCGATGGCGAGCGAGGCAGAAGTGGACACGGTGGGCACGATCATGGACGGTCTAGTTTTACACGTTGAAAAGGGTTGCCAGCAAGGGGTGCTTGAGGCAGGCCGGCGCCAAACCGGCCAATGGGAACGCGAGATCGGCCAGCTGCGCGGGGTCGCCGCTCTTACGCGCAATCGCCAGGCCGGCCTTCAACGCGTCGTATTGGCGGACCGCGTCGCGCAGCAAGCTCAGCGCCTCCTCGTCGGTCTTCAGGCCGATCACCATGATCCGGATGCGCCGCATCTCGGGCATCATCAGTTCGCGGAAGCCCATCCCGCTGGGCTTCTCTACCGTCTCCAGCACCTGGCGGATGCTGGCAAGGGGCCCCTTGAGCTCGTCGAGCATGATCTCCGCCTTGTTGAACGAGCCCTCGCGCACCAGCTTCTGCTTCAGGCGCTGCACGTTCGTCAGCGGCACGGCAGGCTGGGCGGTGCGCGGGCTGGGGAAGGCGCGCGAGAGCATGGCGTCCGCCCGGAACTCCGCGTGGTAGTTGACCAAGAAATAGGTCTTGAGGCGCAGCTGCTCGACGTGCGGCGGCTGGGCGGTCATGGTGTCCGCGGCCACCTGGCCCTCGCGCAGGGCCTTGCGCGCATCATAGAACCGGAACACGGCGATCTGGACGGTCTGCGACAGCATGGGGTTGGCGCGGAAGGCGGTGAAGCAGTAGGTGATCAGCTCCTCGCCCTGCGGCGTCACGGGGTGTGACGGCAGCAGGTCGGGCACGCCGGAAAGCGGCAGCTTGGCGCGGATGCAGCACTGGTGCAGCCACTCCATGGTCGGCTCCACCTGGCGGATCACGGTGCCGGCCCGCTCGATCGTCGCCGCAAGGTCCGCGTAAAGCTTGCCTGGATCCGCGTAAGCAAGCGGCCGCGTCGCACCCTGCTGGGCGAAGCCGCTGGTGCTGGTCCGCCGCTCGAATTGGTCGCGGTTGCTCACCTCATCGTCTCCGGGGATAATGCTACCAGAAACGGAGGCCCGCTCGGATGGTCGATTTCCCCAAGCGCTACGAGCCGGTTCGCGTGCTGGGCGCGGGCGGGATGGGCCGCGTGGAGCTGGTGCGCGACCGTGAACGCGGGCAAGACGTGGCGCTCAAGGCCTATGCGTCCGCCGGGGACGCCGTGGAGGGGCATTTCCTCTTCAAGCAGGAGTTCTGGGCGATGGCGTCGCTGCGCCACCCCAACCTCGTAGAAGCCTTCGACTACGGCGAACTGGCCGACGGCACGCCGTACTTCACCATGGAAGAGGTGCCGGGCTCGGATCTGGCGCCGCCCCAGGACGAAGCCGAGGTGCGGGCCTGGTTGCCCGGCGTGGCCGCCGCCCTGGGCTTCTTGCATGCCCGGGGCTGGGTGCACGGCGATCTGAAGCCGGCGAACATCCGGATGGGGATCGTGCCCAAGCTCATGGATCTGGGCTTGCTCGAGCGCGCCGGTCGCGCCGGCGGCCCGATCCGGGGCACGCCCAGCTACATGGCGCCGGAGATCATCCGGCAGGGCGCGCTGGATGCCCGCACCGACCTCTACGCGCTGGGCGCCGTGCTCTACCACGTGCTGGCCGGGCGGCCGCCTTTTGCGGCCGAGCAGCCGCTGGCCTTGTTGCGCGCGCACTTGATGGACGCGCCCGCGCCCCTGACGGGCACGTCGCCCGCGTTGGCGGCGGCGGTGCTGAAGCTGCTCGCCAAGGAGCCCGCGGCGCGCTTCTCGTCGGCGGCGGAGCTGATGCGGGCGCTCGGGCTGGCCGCGACCGAAGAAGGGGCGCAGCTGTTGGCGCCGCCTTTGGTGGGCCGCGCGGCCGCGCAAGCCGCGCTGGCCGATCTGGTGGGCTGGCAGGGGCCGGCCGCGCGCGTATTGGCGGGGCCTGCCGGCAGCGGCAAGACGCGCCTGTTGGCGGAACTGCGGGCCGAGGCCCAGCTGGCGGGCGTACGCGCGCTGGCAGCGCGTGGGCTGGGCGAGGACGCGGCGCCCTACGAGGCCATGTTGCCGTGGCTGCGGGCGATCGCCGCGCAGCCCCCCGCCGAGGCCGCCCGGCTGGCGCCGGTGCTGGTGAAAGTTCTGCCGGAGCTGCCCAGGCTGTGGGGCCTGGCGGTGGAGCCCGCGCCCGCGCTGGAAGGCGCGCAGGAGCGGCGGCGGCTGGAGGCCGTGGTGGCGGAGGTCGCCCGGGCGACGCTGCCCGCGGCCTTGTGGCTGCTGGACGACGCGGACCGCCTCGATCCGTCCTCCGCATCGCTGGTGGAGGCCCTGCGGCGAGCGGGTGGCGAGCGGCCCTGGCGTTGGGTCGAGGCCCGTTGCGAGGCGCGGGCGCCCGCGATCACGCTTGCGCCGCTGACCGCCGACGAGACGCTGGCGGTCGCGCGCGGCCTGCTGGGCCAAGCCGAGGTGCCTGCCGCGCTGGCCGAACGGCTGCCGGCCCTGGCGGGCGGCGTACCGGGCACGATCGAGGCGCTGGTGGGCCATTGGGTGCGCCAGGGCGACCTGCGCGGGACGACCGGGCACTGGGACGCCAACCCGGCGGCGGACTTCGCGCTGCCCGGCGGCCTGGGCGGGCTGGAAGATGCGCGCTTCGAGGCGTTGGACGATCACGCGCGGCAGGTGGCCCGCGTGGCGGCGCTGCTGGGCGACGAGGGCGAATTGCCCATCCTGGCCCGGCTGGCGGAGCTCCCGGAGGCGGTGTTCTACGCGGCCCTGGCGGCGCTGGAGGCCGCGGGCGTGCTGGCCATCGAGGACGACGAGGCCGCGGCACGCACGCGCTACCGCTTCGGCGCCACCGGCGGCGAGCGCGGCTGGTCCGCGCGGGCGCGGCGGCTGGCTGCCGGCATCCCCGCTGACGAAGCGGCACGCATCCACCTGGCGGCGGCGACGTTGCTCGCCCGCGATGAAGGCCCCGAGGCCGCCCGGCCGCTTGCAACGGCGCTGGCGATCGCCCAACATCGTCTCGCCGCCCGGGCCGCCGCGACCCCCTGGGTGCTGGCGGCCGCCCGGCGCGCCCTGGGCGTGGGCGAAGTAGCCCGCGCGGCGGGTCTCTTGCAGCGTGCGCTGGCCCAGTCGGGGCCGGATTTGGCGCTGCAGCGCATGTTGGCAGACGCCCTGCGCTTCGATGGCCGCATCGACGACGCCATGGCGCTCGCCGCCGACGCCGTGGTGCCGACCCTGCGCGCCTCCGGCGACCCCGCCCTGGCCCACGAGCTCGCCACCCTGGGCCTGTTGCACCAGCTCCAGGGCCGCTACGACGAGGCCCGCGCCGCCTTCGACGAGGCCGTCGCGCTGGCGGACGCCCAGGGCGACGTGGCGACGGCCGTGCGGGCGCGCACCAGCCTGGGCCGCGTGGCCTACTTCGGCGGCGAAAGCGAAGCGGCGCGCGAGATGTTGGCGCGCGCCACGGCCGATGCGCGGGCGGCAGGCCTGGTGACGCAGCTGGCCGGCGCCCTGGGGCTCTACGGCTACCTGATCGGCGCGACGGACGCCCGGCGCGTGGACGAGGCGCTCGGCGTGCTGGACGAGGCCGTGGCCGCGAACCAGGCCCTCGGCGACGCCGTCGAGGAGCTGGAGGCGCTCAACCTCCGCGGCAACTTGCTGCTGGCGAGCTCACGCCTGGCGGAGGCCGAGGCGGCCTTCTCGGCCGGGCTGGTGGTCAGCCAGCGGGTTGGCCTCGCCAACGAGGAAATCTTCGCCCACCTCAACCTGGGGGCCGTGGCGCTGGAGCGCGGGGCGCTGGCGGCCGCCAGGCTGCACGGTCGCCAGGCGGCTATGAGCGCGGAGCGCCAGGGGCGGAAATTCCCGCTGAGCTTCGGCCGCGCGGTGGAGGGCCTGGCGCGCGTGTTCGAGGGCGACCTGGCAGGCGGCCAGGCCCTGCTAGCGGAAGGCCTGGCGCTGGCCCGCGAGATCAACAACCGCTACGTGGAGCTGGCGATCCAGGCCTACACCGCGGAGGCACTGATCGAGCTGGGGCGCTTCGCCGAAGCCGAGCGGGCCCTGGCAGCCGCGCGCGAGCTCGCCGCTTCGACCGGGAACGACGAGCAACAGGCGCGCCTGGCGCGCCTGGCATTGGCGTTGGCGGCCTTGACCGATGCGCCCGACGCCGAAGCCCAGTTGGCAGGTCCCGGCGTCCAGGCCCTGCGTTGGCGCGCGTTCTGGCTGTTGCGCCAAGGCCGTTTTGACGATGCCGGGCAGGCCGCAGCGGAGGCCGCAGCGCTGGCTAACGAGGCGGGCCTCGACCTGGTCGAGGCGGCGGCCCGCCTCGTCGAAGGGCGCGTGGCGCTGGCCGCCGGCGACGAGCAGGCGGCGGCGGAAGCCTTCGACGCCGGCTACGTGCTGGCGGAGGGGCGCGGCTACCGCGCGCTGGCGCTGGCGCTGAACCACGACGACGAGGGCCTGGCGGAGCTCGCCGGCGGGCTGGAGCCCGCGCACGAGGCGGCTTTCTTGGCGCATCCGGAGCGCGGCGCCGGCCGCGTGCAGACCGGGCGGGTGCGACAGTTGGCCGGGCTGCAGGCTTCCGTCAGCGCGGAAGGTGGCCTGGCCGAGGTGATGCACCGGGCGATCGCCGCGCTGGTGGCGCTGGCCGACGCCGACCGCGGCTTCCTGTTCCTCTACGACGGCACCAGCTTCACGGACCAGGCCTTCTACGGCATGTCCGAGCACGAGGCCGACGCCTACAGCGGCAGCCTGGCCTTCAAGGCGCTCTGGAGCGAGGTCCCGATCTGGGTGGAAGACGCCCAGGCCGACGCGGAGTTGGGCGGCAGCGAGAGCGTGCAGGCCCTGGCGCTGCGGTCCGTGCTGGGGGTGCCCCTGCTCGAAGGCGGGCGGGCGATCGGCGTAATGCTGGCGGACAGCCAGCGCGTGAACACGCGCTTCGGCGCGCAGGACCTGGAAATCGTCGAAGTCCTGGCAGGCCACGTGGCCCTCGCCATCACGCAGGCCCGGCGGGTGGAGCGCCTGGAGCGCGAGAAGGCGGAGTTGGCGGCCTATGCCCGCGCGGCCGAGGCCGTGGTTGGCCTGACGGCGCTGGAAGACGTCTTCGCGGCCGTGGCCACCGAAGCACTGGCCCTGACGGGCGCGGAGCGGGCCTTGCTGTTGCTGGGACCGGACCACACCCAGGTGGCGAGCCACGGGCCGCCGGGGGCGCCCAGCGCGAGCGCGGCCGGTTGGGTCTACGAGCGCGGCGAGCCGCTGCACCTGCTGGACGCCAGCTCCGACGAGGCCTTCCAGGCCGCGGAGAGCATCCAGGCCTTGGGCCTGCGCACGATCCTCGCGGTGCCGGTGGGCGAGCGGCAAGGCGTGCTGTATCTCGATGATCGGCGCATCACGGACCGCGACGAGCACGTAATGGCCGGCCTGGTCCGCTTGGGCTCGTTGCTGGCGACGTTCCTTCGTCGCTCGGGCTATCCGCCCACCTGAATTCGGTTATACTGGCGCCCATGGGCAGAATCTTGTGCGTCGATGACTTCCAGCTCTACGCCGAGATGGTCGGCAGCTTGCTCAAGGACCGCGGCGGCCACGACGTGAAGGTCATGATCACGCCCATGGTCATGGAAGACATCGAGGCCTTCCGCCCCGATCTGATCGTGCTGAACCTGGTCCGCAAGCCGGAGACCATCAGCGCGGGCGGCATGAAAGACTTCTACACCGAAGTGGACGGCGCCAAGGCCTTCCGCGTGCTGGCGCCGATGGCCAACATCCGCGGCTGGCCGGTGGTCCTCACCTCGCTGGCCGTGGCGGAGCGCGATGTCCCCCAGGACTACACCTACGAGGCCTTTATCGAGGTGCCCCAGCGCCTGGACTACCTCTTGCATTCCATCGATCGCATCCTTGCTGCCCGCACGCACCACAGCCAGGTGATCCCGGACAACTGACCCAGGCTTCGTTGTTCGCGCCCGGCCCGCCCCGCCCTATCATCGAACCCTCGGGGAAGGAGGGCGACGATGGCGGAGCTTGTAGGCGATTTCGTGGTCAGGCGGCTGGCGGAGTGGGGCGTCAAGCGCGTCTACGGCTACCCAGGCGACGGCATCAACGGCGTCATGGGGGGCCTGCAACGGGCCAACGGCGCGATCGACTTCGTGCAAGTGCGCCACGAGGAGATGGCGGCCTTCATGGCCTGCGCCCACGCCAAGTACACCGGCGAGGTGGGCGTTTGCCTCGCCACCTCCGGGCCGGGCGCGATCCACTTGTTGAACGGCCTTTACGACGCCAAGTGCGACCACCAGCCCGTGGTGGCCATCGTCGGCCAGACGGCGCGCACGGCGATGGGCGGGAACTTCCAACAGGAAGTTGATTTGCTAAGCCTGTTCAAGGACGTGGCGGGCGAGTACGTGCAGCAGGCCGCCGTGCCGTCGCAGGTGCGCCACCTGATCGACCGCGCCTTCCGCATCGCCAAGGACCAGCGCACCGTCACGTGCGTGATCCTGCCTAACGACCTGCAAGACCTGCCCATGGAGCAGCCCAAGCATGCCCATGGCACGCTGCACACCGGCGTCGGCCACCCGGTGCCGCACGTCGTTCCCCGCCAGGAGGATCTCCAGCGCGCCGCCGACGTCCTGAACGCCGGCAAGAAGGTGGCGATCCTGGTGGGTGCGGGGGCGCTGGCCGCTTCCAAGGAAGTCGAGGCGATCGCCAACCGCCTGCAAGCCGGCGTGGCGAAGGCGCTGCTGGGCAAGGCCGTGCTGCCGGACGACCTGCCCTGGGTGACGGGATCGATCGGGCTGCTCGGCACCAAGCCCAGCTGGGACATGATGCAGCAGTGTGACACGTTGCTGATGATCGGCTCGCGGTTCCCGTACGCGGAGTTCCTGCCCAAGGAAGGCCAGGCGCGCGGGGTGCAAATCGATCTGGACGGCCGCATGTTGTCGCTGCGCTATCCCATGGAGGTGAACCTCGTGGGCGACAGCGCGGAGACGTTGCAAGCGCTGCTGCCCTTGCTGAAGGCGCGCCATGACGACGGCTGGCGCGAGAAGATCATGTTCGGCGTGGCCGAATGGTGGGAGACGCTGGAAGCGCGCGCCATGCACGAGGCCGAGCCCATGAACCCCCAGCGCGTGTTCTGGGAGCTGTCGAAGCAATTGCCCGACCACGCCATCATCGCGGCGGACACCGGCACGGTGACGAACTGGTTCGCGCGCGACGTGAAGCTGCGCCGCGGGATGATGGCGGCGGCCTCGGGCACCCTGGCGACGATGGGGCCGGGCGTGCCCTACGCGATCGCCGCGAAATTCGCCTTCCCCGACCGGCCCGTGGTGGCCCTGGTGGGCGACGGCGCGATGCAGATGAACGGGCTGACCGAGCTGCTGACGGTGCAGAAGTACTGGCAGGAGTGGCGTGACCCGCGCCTGGTGATCCTCGTATTGAACAACCGGGACCTCAACATGGTCACCTGGGAGCAGCGCGTGATGGAGGGCGACCCCAAGTTCCCGGCGTCGCAAGACCTGCCGGACTTCCCGTACGCGCGCTTCGCGGAAGGCCTGGGCTTCCTGGGCATCCGCGTGGACCGGCCGGAGGACCTGGCCGGGGCCTGGGCGCGCGCCATGGCGGCCGATCGCCCGGTGGTGCTGGAAGCCGTGACGGATCCGGACGTACCGCCGCTGCCGCCGCACATCACGCTGGCGCAGGCCAAGGCCTACGCTTCTGCCGTGGCAAAGGGGGACCCCAACGCGCTCGGCATCATCCGCATGTCATTCCTGGAAATGGTGGAGGGGCTGAAGCCCCATAGGAGGGATTGATCATGACCGTACACCGCGTGGCCGGCGACCTGGCCGTGGGGATGATCGCCGGCCTGGTCGGCACGTTGGCGATGACGGCCGGCCAACAGCTCGAGATGCGGCTGCGCAAGCGCAAGCCCAGCTCCGCGCCCGCCGAAGCCGTGGAGCGGATTTTCGAGGTCCAGGCGAAGAACGAGCTGGCGGAGTATCGTTTGGCGACCGCGGCCCACCTCGGTTACGGCACCACGTGGGGTGCCTTCCGTGGCCTGGTGGATCAGGTCGGGCTGCGCGGCGCCCCTGCGTCGTTGCTGCACGCCGTCGTGCTCCAGGGTGCCGCGATGTGGATGATGCCCGCGCTCAAAGTCGCACCGCCCGTCAAGGAGTGGGGCGCGAAGGAGATCGCGATCGAAGGCGTTCACCACCTGGTCTACGCCACGGCCACGGGCCTGACCTACGAGTTGCTGAACCCGCGACCCGAGGGCCGTCGTCCCGCCTGGCATCTGCCGGCCTGGTCCGCGGCCGTTTATACGGGCGCCAAGCTGGCCTGGCGGCTGTCGTCGCTGTACCGCACGCCGAGCCTGCGGGAGCGTGCCACGGAGCTGGCAGAGGCCGCGCGGCAACGCGATTGGGGCCATGCCCGCGAGGTGGTGGCGTCCCGCTAGCCATGCTAAACTCGCGGGCATGAGAGCAACCATCTATCGTGGCCCCCGTGACATCCGGGTCGAAACCGTGCCCGACGCGGCGCTGCGCCTGCCGACGGACGCCCTGATCCGGGTCACGCATGCGTGCATCTGCGGCTCCGACCTGTGGCCTTACCGCGACGGCGGCCGGCCGGACGGCGCACGTATGGGCCACGAGTTCATGGGCGTGGTGGAGGCCGTGGGCGCCGACGTCTCCGGGTTCAAGGTAGGCGAC
>JAQBPE010000252.1 GCA_028287685.1 Cyanobacteria bacterium RYN_339
GTCCACGTTGTTGAAGCCGGCGCAGCGCAACGCCACCAGGCGGGTGCCACCGGCCTGCAGGGCCTGCAGGGTCGGCGCGTCGAGCCGATCGTTTACGAAGACGCAGACCGCCTCGAAGCCGCTCGCCAGCGCCACGGTCTCGGCCGTGAGCCGCGGCTCGAAGAAGGTCAAGGCGTGGCCCGTGCCCGCGGCAGCCGCCCCCAGCGAGCGCCGGTCGTAGGCGTGGGTGTCGAAGACGGCGAGGCGCATGGTTACCCCTTCACGAAGGCCCGCCGCCCCGTGGCGACGTGGCGCAAGGCGATGCGGTGATCCGGGTGGGCGATCTCCGCGAGCAAGAGCGCGCGCTCGCGCAGCGATCGCCCCCGCAAGTCCGCCACCCCGTATTCCGTGACCACGAATTGCACGTGCCCGCGCGTCGTGACCACGCCGGCGCCCGGCGCGAGCTCGGGCACGATCCGGCTGACCCGGCCCCCCAGGGCCGTGGACGGCAGCGCGATGATGGCCTTGCCACCGGGCGCCAGCGCGGCGCCCCGGATGAAGTCCATCTGGCCGCCGATGCCGCTGTAGACGCGGTGCCCGATCGAGTCCGCGCAGACCTGGCCGGTGAGGTCGACCTCCAAGGCGCAGTTGATCGCCGTCATGCGGCTATGGCGGCGGATCTCCGCGGTGTCGTTGGTGACGTCGGAGGGCTGGAACAGCACCATCGGGTTGTTGTGCACGAAGTCGTACAGCCGCCGCGTGCCGGAGACGAAGCTGGTGACGGCCTCGTGCCGCCGTGAGAAGGCGCCCGCCTCCATCAGGTCGACCACCGCGTCGGAGAACATCTCCGTGTACAGGCGCAGGTCATGCTTGCCGTGCAGGGCGGCGCAGACGGCGGCCGGGATCGCGCCGATGCCCAGCTGCAAGGTGGCCCCGTCCGGCACCAGATCCGCCACGTGCTGCCCGATCGCGCGGCTGACCTCGTCCAGCTCGCGCGCCGGCTCCTCCGGCAACGGCCGGTCGGTCACGGTGTAGGCGTCGAGCTCGCTGATGTGGATCATTCCGGCGCCCAGCGTGCGCGGCATCTGGTGGTTGATTTCCGCGATCACGTGCGTCGCGGTGTCCACGGCCGAGCGGGCCACGTCGACGGAGGTCCCCAGCGAGCAGTAGCCGTGCACGTCCGGCGGCGAGAGCTGCACGATCGCCACGTCCAGGGGCCAGGTGCGGGCGCGGAACAGGTGCGGGATGTCCGACAAGAAGACCGGCACGTAGTCCGCGCGCCCTTCCGCCACGGCTTGCCGCACGGCGGGCCCGCAGAACATGGCGACCACGCGCACATGGCCCTCCAGCTCGGGGGCCACCAGGGGCTCCGGCCCGGCCTTGTGCAGCTGGTAGGCCGTCACGTCGCGCAGGTGCGCGGCGCGTTCGGCCAGCGCCCGCTCCAGCACGTGGCTGGTCGCGCAGGCACCATGCAAGAAGACGTGGTGCCCGCTCTGCACCACGCCCACTGCCTCCGCGGGGCTGACGGCTCGCTGCTGCCAACTAAGGGTCATGGGGGTGGTTCCTTTCATTGCCCCCCCACCCTACGCCCGGGACCGCCTCGCCACATCAGCAGAAATCCACGATCTCCCCTCCGTGCTTTTTGCGGATGGCGGCCGGGCCGCGCGGCGCTAGGCTGGAAGCTCCCACCGACGATGGCCCCCACAGGCCGGGAGGCACCTTCCCCATGAACGTCCTGTTTGCCACCGACGGCACACCGCCCTCCCTGAACGCCATCCGCAGCGGGATGAAGCTGCTGCCCTTGGGCCAGGCCCGCATCCACGTCGTGGCCGTCGCCAACCCGCTGGGCACGCTGCCTGCCTACGAAGGCATGGCCGCCGGGGCCATCTTGATCTCCGACAAGCTGGAGCAGGCCGCCCGGGCCAACCTGACCGCCGCCCAGGCCGTTTTCGTGGCCGCCGGCTTCCAACCCACCGCGGAGGAGCTCGAGGGCGACCCCGCAGCCGCCATCCTGGACGCCGCCCGGCGCTTCGGTGCCGACATCATCGTGGTCGGCTCGCACGACAAGGGCGCCCTCGAGCGCTTCTTCGTCGGCAGCGTGAGCGACCAGGTGAACCACCGCTTCCCCGGCGCCGTCCTGATCGTCCACCCCGCCCCCGGAGAGGAATAAGCCATGAACCGCACCTTGATCACGACATGGGCCCTCGCCTGCGCCCTCGCCTGGGCGCAACCGGCCGCGGCCCTCACGGAGGTCGCCAAGCACGACGACCTGACGATCGGCGTGGGCGGCCGCTTGCAGGCCATGGGCTTCGCCGAGCAGCTGCAGGCCGACCCCTACCGCAGCGCGGGGCGCATCTACCTGTTCCTGAAGCAGTCGCGCCTCGAGCTGGCGGCCCGCAAGGGCGAGGTGTCGTTCTACTCGCAGTTGGCGTTGGGCGGCGAAGACGTCTACACCAGCAACACCAACCTGACCCTGCTCGACATGTACGCCGCGGGCCCCTTGTATGGCCTGGCGTCCTGGCGCGTGGGCCAGTTCCGCGTGCCCTTCGGGCGCGAGCTGATGAGCAACGGCGGCCGCCTGGCCTTCCTGGACCGCTCGATCACGGCCCCTTTCTTCACCAACGGGCGCGACGTGGGTGCCTCCCTGCAAGGCCAGGTGGGCCCCGCCAGCGTGATCGCGGGCGTGTTCACCGGCGGCGGGCGCGACACGCCCCAGCGCTACCTGCCGGAGATCCTGGGCATTCCTATGTTGGTGGCGCGTGCCAGCGTCGGCGACGTGGACGCGGACCCCTACGACCTGGGCCAGCACGACTACCAGGACACCGATCGCCTGCGCCTGGGCGCGGGGGCCGGGGCCATGTTCACGCGCGACTCGCGCGTGGGCCACTCCACGGTCCTGAACATCAAGAACACCTTCGAGAAGTCGCTTCTGCTGAGCCCCGGCTGGAACCCCTACATCGGCAAGAAGGACCCCACTACCGGCGAGCCGGCCCAGGGGCAACTGTTCCAGGCCGGGCTGGACGGCGCCATGCGCCTGCCCGTAGCGGGCGGCGTGGCCTCCGGCGAGGCCGAGCTGACCTATGGCAGCTTCGGCAACGAGTACGGCTCGCTGGGCGTCTTCGGCGGCCGGGCCCAGGCCGCGTTCTACCGCAAGCCCTACGAGCTGGCCCTACGCTACGCCGTGCTCTTCCCGGACGCCCGCTTCGCGGCCACCAACGCCACGGCGGGCTCGCCCTCGTTGGGTGCCACCACGGCGGTGTTGCCCGACGGCGCACCGATCCACGAAATCACGCCCGCCTTCACCTGGTTCCTGGACGGCGAGCGGCTGAAGCTGGTCTTCGACCTGCCGGTCTTGCTCAACGCCCCGATCGTGACGGAGAAGGGCATCGGCAGCTACAACCTCGTCAACCAGCCGGACCAGACCGGGCTGCTGACCAACCCCGCCAACACGTCGAGCCGCCAGCTGGTGGTGCAGCTGCGGGGCGGCCTGCAGTGTGCTTTCTGACCCCCCCAAGGAGGATCCCATGATCATCGTCTTCGGCGTCGACGGCAGCATTCAGTCGCGCCATGCCATCCGCGAGGCCGCGAGGCTGCTGCCCCTGAAGCAGGCACGGCTGTTCGCGGTGGCTGTCGCCAGCGTGCCGCCTATCCCGGTGGATGTCATGCCCGGCGGCATGGGCAGCGCCGGCATATCCGTCCAGACCGCCCTGCTGGAACAGGCCGAGAAGGCCAGCCTGCGCGTGCTGGCGGAGGCGCGCGGGCTGTTCCTCGAGCTGGGTCTGGAAGCCACCACGGTGGAACGCCTGGGCAGCCCCGCCGAGGAAGTGCTGGCGCTGGCCCACGAAGTGCAGGCCGACCTGATCGTGGTGGGCGCCCACTCGTACGGCCCGCTGGAACGCTTCTGGCGCGGCAGCGTCTCCGACCAGGTGGCCCACCGCGCACCCGGCGCGGTGCTGGTGGTGCACTTGCCCGCGGGCTGCTGAGCCAGCCCCGGTCAGGTCCCTACCGTACCACCGATCCTGGATAGCGCAGCGCCCCACAACGCTTGCCGGTTGACGGACGGGCCCAGCGACGCCTAGAATTTGACATGTGGATGACGAAGCTAAAAAGATGCCGAATATC
>JAQBPE010000280.1 GCA_028287685.1 Cyanobacteria bacterium RYN_339
TTCGGCGAAGGCAGCACCTTCTGGTTCGCCATCCCCCTGTAGTGGCACACCCAAGAAGGGCCGGAGGTTTCAAAACCTCCGGCCCTCTTTGTTTGGTTACTTCTGGGTGGGTGCTTACTTCTTGGTCTGGAGCTTGGCGATCGCCTGGTACAGCGCCTCGGCGGTGGCCCCGTCGACGTACGGCGTGTAGACCGCGGCGCCCGCGTCGTCCTTGAAGGAGGCAGCCAGGTTGTTTTTCTTCTTGAAGTCGACCAACGCGTCGATCGTGGCCTGATCGAAGTCGCCCGTCGGCTTCACGGTGCTGTAGCCCAGCCCGGCCAGGTACTGCTGCGCCAGGGCGCGTGCTTCGCGGGAGCCGCACTCGGCACCGATGGAGCTGTCTTGCAACGTGGCGGCTGCCTTGACGGCGGCCTCCATGGTGGCCTTGGAGCGCAGCTTGGGGTTCTGCAGCAGGCGCAGGGAGATCTGCATGGCCTCCTTGGTGCGGGTGTCGGCGTACTCGTTGACGTCCGGAGCGGCCTTGCCGTCCGCGCCGACCACGCTGTAGCCCTGGGTGATGCCGGCCAGCTTCTTGAACGCGATCACGGCCTCGGCCGTGGGGCTGACCGGGTTGCCCTTGGCATCCGTCTTCGGCTTACCGGCCGCGTCCAGCTCGTAGTAGCTGCCGGTGGCCTGGACGGGGAAGCCCAGCTTGCCCAGCAGCTGCTGCAGCGCCTTGCGGTCGCCCTCCGAGCCCGTGTCGGGACCGGTGGTCGCCTTGGGGTACGCGCTGACTTCCGACCAGAACTTGTTCCAGTTGTCGTCGCCGGCCTGGAGGCCGAACTGCTTGACGATCTGCGCGCGCTGCTCGCCGGTCGGCGCCTTGCCGTCATTGACGGGGGCGTTGGCGGACGGCGCCGGGGCGTTGTTGGTCGCCGTGGTCGTCGCGGGCTTGGGAGCCGGGTTGCCCTTGGTGGGGATGTCCAGCTTCCAGCCGACCTGGATGAAGTCCGGGTTGGACTCCAACGAGGGGTACTTCGACTTGTTCTGCGTGACCAGGTCGCGCCAACGGTTGGCGTCACCCAGCTGCGACTGCGCGATCGACCACAGGTTGTCGTTGCGCTGCACGGTGTAGGTGGTCGGCGCCGCGGGCATCGGCGGCTGGGCCGGGACGGGAGGCGCCACCGGTGGCGTGGCCGGGGTGTTGGCAGCCGGGGTGTTGGCCGCGGGCGTGTTGGCGGCCGGGGTGTTGGCAGCCGGGGTGTTCGCCGCAGGCGTGTTGGCCGCCGGCGTGTTCGTGGTCGGGGTGTCGATGACCAGGCCCTTCTCCTCGAGCTGGGGCTTGAGCTTGAACACCTCTTCCGGCGTCATCGCCGTCAGACGCTCCTGGAGGGCTGCCAGCGCCTTCTTGGTGTCCGGATCGGCCGTCTTCGCCTTGTCCGCCAGCAGGGCCAGCAGCGCCGTCTTGTAGGCCGTCGCGGCGGCGCCGTTGTTGGCGGCCGGCGTGTTGGCAGCGGGGGTGTTGGTGGACGGCGCGGCGCCGCCCGTGGGGATTTTGATCTTGGTGCCGGCGGCGATGGCGCCATCCGAGCCCAACGAGTCGAAGAGCTCCTTGTTGATGTCGTAGATTTCCTGCCAACGGTTCTCGTCGCCCAGCTCCTTCTTGGCGATCGACTCCAGCGTGTCACCTTCCTTGAGCTCGTACTCGCGGTAGCCGGCATCCGTCGGCTCGCCGGGCACGTCACCGGGGCGGTTCATGAGCTGGACGCCCATGTTGGCGGCGCTGGCGACGTCGCCGGTCAGCGCGGCCGCACCCAGGAAGCGGACGGGGTTCTTGATGGCGAGCGTGAGGGCGCCCTTCGCCAGGCCGACCGGCACGGTGACCGGGGCGGCCAGGATGTGCATCGGGCGGATCTTGACGTTGCGGACGGCCGCCCAGTCGATCGTGGGAAGCTGGAACTTGGGGAAGTGGATCTTGCCGAGGGTGTTGAGCACGCCGTTGTAGGCGGTGTCGATGCCGCGGCCGATCGCCGTGGGGATGCTCGCCACGCCGTCAATGGCGCCGCCGATCGTGAACTCCGCGTTGTAGACGTTCTTCACGCCCTTGGCGGCGTTGCCGAGGCCTTCGCCGACCTTGCTGACCTTGCTGGCCACCGCGTCGATGTTGGCGCCGACGCCGGCGCCCATCTCCTCGAAGGAGCCGACGGAGCCGCCCTGCAAGATCGAGCCGACGAGCTTGGCCGTGCGGGGGTTGGCGCTCAGCGCCTCGACCAGGGCCTTCTGCTGGGCAACGTAGCCCTCCTTCAGGGTGCCGGCCGACGCATCGATCAGCGCCTGGTTGGCACGCAGCTGCTGGGCAATCGAGCCCGCCATCTTGGGGTTGGTGACGGCCGCGACCACGATGGCGTTCTTGCTCTCCGCCGCGATCAGGCGGGTGGCGATGGGCAGCTCGGCGGCCGCCTTCTTCGCGGTGCTCAGGCCCATCTTGCTCAGGTTGGCGGCGATCTGCTCCGGCTTCAGGCCGGCGCGGGTGGCAGCCGACGCGTAGCGGTAGACGTCCGTCGGGGCGGCCTTGCCGGCGGCCTTCATGACGTTGCCGAGCGCCTCGTCCGACACGCCGGAGGCGGCGAAGGAGGTGGCGATCTTGTCGGCGATGCCGCGCTTGGCCAGGTTGGCCGCGGCCTGCTCGGTGTACTGGGCGGCCAACTTGGTGCGGACGGCGGTGGTGATCTGCGCGGCGGTCTTGCCGGCGGTCTTGACCTCGAGATCCTTGGCCATCTTCTTGAGGGCGGCGGCGGAGACGTCTTCCAGCGCGCTGGCGGCGCGGCGGGTGCCGATCGAGGACGCCATGTCCTCGGCCACGCGGCCGGCCTGCTGGGTCATCGCGGCGGTGGGCTGGGCGGCCTTGGCGCCGACCTCGGCGCCCTTGCCGGACTTGGAAAGCATGCCGGAGGTCAGGACGATCGTCAGGGCCTGGAAGCCAACGCGGCCGGCCAGCTCGCCGTAGCGGTGGTCCTTGTAGGCGGTGGCGTACGGCTCGATGATGCTCTGGACGGCCAGGCGGGGGTGGGTGGCCATGTAGACCAGGCCCTTGGCCGTCGTGATCGGGTTGGTGGTGACGAGGGTGTAGAGGCCGCCGACCGTGTCGACGCCTTCCTTCACGAAGCCCTCGAAGAAGCCCATGATCTGGTTCGGGTGGTCCTTGACCTCCGCCGGCGGGTTGTTGGCCGCGGGCGCCGAATTGGCCGCAGGGGCGTTGTTCGCCGCAGGCGCGTTGTTGGCGGCGGCGTTGTTCGCCACCGGCACGGGCGGCGCGTTGCGCGTGGCCAAGTTCACGGGCTTGTTCAGATCGGCTCCCATTTCGTCCTCCTGATATTTTTTTGGTGCAATTTAACGGCTGCCTAACCAGAGTTGCTTATAGGCTGCCCGTCCGAAGTGCTTGCCTTAAGAAGATCGCGCCGGCTTTAAAAGTGAATTAAATACCGGCTCTTGGGCTCCACGCGGGGAGGATGTCCCATACGAATTGTACCCCTCCTTTCGGCCGTATACCGGTCACGAACAGGGGTTCACGGGCATTTAAAGGAAGCACTTCCATCCCTAAGGACTGGTTAAGCCAACCTGTATTCCTGCCGAAAGCCACCAACAGGGGGTTCCGGCCGCACAAAATGACATAACAACGCGTCATGTCCGCGCGATCTAAAACATGGATTTATAGAAGATTTATCAAAGGAAGCGGGCGATCGCCAGGAAGGTCGACAACTCGGCCAACACCAGCCAGCCCATGGGCACCGCCACCGCCAGCAACTCCGCCGTGACCAGCGCCCACAGCGCTTGCGATCCGTCGAGGCCGGTCGAGCGGCGCAGGCCGATCAACAGCAACCGCAGCCACCAGACGCTGATGGCCAGGTAGCAGACGGCCGCCAGGGCCTTGCCGGGCAGGCCCAGCTTCAAAAGTACCTGCACCGGCCCGACCAGGATCCAGGGCGTCATGGCCAGGCCTACCGCGGTGCTGATCGGCTGGAACTCGCCCTTGCGGTAAAGCGCACGGGAGGCCAGGAACAGCCCGGCCGAAGAGGCCAGCCAGACCCAGACCACCCAGCCCAGCGCCACGAAGAACGCGAAGGGCAACAGATCGGGCTTGCCCGCGGCCAGCCCAAAGGCGGAGATCACGCCGACCAGCAGCAGGGCCACCGCGGCCGCCCGCGGCGTGGCGTGGTGCTCGAGCGTCTCGTTGGGGCGGAAGAGCGTGCCGTACAGCACCTCCAGCGTCGTGGCCTTATTCATAGAGCATCAACGGCACCTTGTTCAGGGCCCCGCTCTGGATAATGGCCTGCTGGGTGCCCATGATCGCGGAGAGCGGATGGACGTTGGAACGGCTGAAGAGCTCGCCCACCATCGACTTCCAGTCTTCCTCGCCGTAGTCCTTGATCTTGGCGTCTTCCGGCAGGCCGGCGAGCGTGCGCACCTCGCGCTCGGCGAACTTGATGTTGCCCAGCTTGTCGACCAGGTGGACCTTCTGGGCCTGGCGGCCGGTGAAGACCCGGCCGTCGGCCAGCGCCTTGAGCTGGGCCTTGGGGATCTTACGGCCGGTGCTGACGGCGTCCAGGAACTGGTCGTAGGTGTCGTTGATCATGTCCTGGAGCACCTTGTGCTCCTCCGGCGTCATCGGCCGGTCAGGCGAGCCGATGTCCTTCATCGGGGCGCTCTTGATCGCGCCGTTCTCGATGCCGATCTTGCCCATCAAGCCCTGCCAGTTCTGGGTGTGCATGATCACGCCGATGCTGCCCGTGATGGTGGACGGGTTGGCGATGATCTCATCCGCCGCGGCGGCGATGTAGTAGCCGCCGGAGGCAGCCAGATCACCCATCGAGGCCACGATCTTGACGTGCTTGTCGGTTTTGAGCCGCACCAGCTCGTCATACACCTCCTGGGCGCCGGAGGCGGTGCCGCCAGGGGTGTTGAGCTTCAGCAAGACCGCCTTGCAGCCGTCCGCCCGGATCTTGGCGATTTGCTTGAGGAGGGCCTGGCCGCTGGTGGTGCCGCCGCCGCCGAAGCCGCCGCCGCCTTCATCCAGGATCATGCCGGAGATGTCCAGGCGCGCCACAGTGCCTGCGTCGTTGAACATGCCCTTGAGCGGCTTGCCGTCTTCCGCGGTCTTGGGCAGGCCGCTGAACCAGCTGCCGGCCGCGGCCACCAGGCAGGCGGCCACCAGGACGCCGGCTGCGAGCTTTTCCGTATTCAATGAACGCCTCCCTCGTGAGTCAGCTTCTTTTACCCAGCAGGCGGGAGACCGCCTCGCGCAGTTGCCCCTGGACGTCGTCCGGGGCCTGGCGCGCGTCGATGACCACGAAGCGGTCGGGGTCTTCCGCCGCGAGAGCCAGGTAGCCGGCGCGCAGGCGGTGGTGGAAGGCGATTTGTTCGTTCTCCAGCCGGTCGGCCGCCCTGGCCTTGGCGGCGCGGGCGAGCCCTTCTTCCACCGGCAGGTCCAGCAAGAGCGTGAGGTCGGGCCTGAGGCCGCCGGTGGCCATGGCGTTCAGCTGCCGGATCAGGTCCTTGTCCAGGCCCCGGCCGTAGCCCTGGTAGGCCATGGTGGAGTCGGTGAAGCGGTCGCACAGCACGATCGTGCCGGCAGCCAGGGCCGGCCGGACCACCTCGGCCACATGCTGGGCGCGGTCGGCCGCGTACAGCATCAACTCCGTGGTGGGCACCATGGCACGGTTGGAGGCGTCCAACACCACCTGCCGGATCTGGGCGCCGATGGGGGTGCCGCCGGGGTTGCGGGTGGTGAAGACTTCGTGGCCTTGTTGCTCCAGCCAGGCACCCAGCTGCGGCAGCTGGGTGCTCTTGCCGGCGCCTTCCGGCCCCTCCAGGGAGATGAACATCCTAGTTCGGGAAGATGCGCAGGCGGCGGTTGGGCTCTTCGCCGTAGGACTCCGAACGCAAGTTGTAGCGCTCCGCCATGAGGTGCTGGATGCGGCGGATCTTGGGGCTGCGGGCCTCCAACTCCACCGGTTCGGAGCTGTTGAGCACCTTCTCGATGCCCGCCTGGGCTTCCGCCAGGGCCTCTTCCTCCTCCTCGCTCAGGGTGTCGGGCAGCGCCTCCGGCTTGGGCGAGCGCAGCGGGCCGGTGAGCGCACCGGAACCGGTGCCAGCGCCCTGGTCGAGGTGCATGACCTCGCGCAGCGACTTCTGGATCTGGGGGATGGTGTTGGCCTTGACCACGTAGACGGGCACCTTGCGAGCCTCCGCCTCCTCCAACACGCGCCCGCCGTTCTTGGCGTAGGAGCGCAGCATCAGCACCACGTCGGCGTCGTTGACGTTCTTCGTGACGATAGCGGGCAGCCGCAGCGTGCGGATCACGCGCTCCAGCTGCGAGCGGCTGACTGCGTACGGGAAGATGCGCATCTTGCCGGCGGAGTCCTGGCTCTCGGGCTCGTTGCTGTCCTGCTCGTAAGCGGTCTCGCGGATCACCTTGACCTGGCCGTCCTCGCCCATGGCGCGGATCTCCGGCTGGGGCATGTAGCCGCGCAGCAACTGGTCCACCACCTCCGCCACGTCCTGGTGGACGGCCAGGCGGTCACGGTCTTGCAGCTCGATGGCGATGTCGAAGGTGGGCGGCGCCTTGCGCTCGAGGATGGTCTTCTGGGTGCCGCGGCGGCGGGCCTCTTCGTCGGAGAGCGTGACGGACTGGATGCCGCCGACCAGGTCGGACAGCGTCGGGTTCATCAGGAGGTTCTCCAGCGAGTTACCGTGGGCCGTGCCGATCAGCTGGACGCCGCGCTCGGCGATCGTGCGGGCCGCGAAGGATTCGCGCTCCGTGCCGATCTCGTCGATCACGATCACCTCGGGCATGTGGTTCTCGACGGCCTCGATCATCACGCCTTCCTGGGCCTCGGGCGTGGCGACCTGCATGCGGCGCGAGCGGCCGATGGCCGGGTGGGGGATGTCGCCGTCGCCGGCGATTTCGTTGGAGGTGTCGATCACGATCACGCGCTTCATGAGCTCGTCGGCCAGCACGCGCGCGATTTCACGCAGCTTGGTGGTCTTGCCGACGCCCGGGCGGCCCATGATCAGGATCGAGCGGCCGGACTCGACGAGGTCGCGGATGATGTCGATCGTGCCGAGGATGGCGCGGCCCACGCGGCACGTCAGGCCGATGATGCGGCCCTGGCGGTTGCGGATGGCGCTGATGCGGTGGAGGGTGCGCTCGATGCCGGCGCGGTTGTCACCGCTGAACATGCCCACCCGAGAGACGACATGGTCGATGTCTTCGAGGGTAATTGGATCGGTACCCAGGTACTCCACACGGCCGGGGAAGCGCGCTTCCGGGGGACGGCCGAGATCCATGATGATCTCGATCAGCTCCTCCAGGCCCTCCATCGCGCGTAGGGGGTTCGCGATCGTGCCCGGGATGATCTCGAGCAGTTGCTCGAGGTTGTCCGTCACGCGTTGCTCGTACATCCGCATTGCTTACCTCCCCTTCAAGACCGGGATGGGCCGGATCGAGGCCACCAGGCCGCTTGCCGCACGGTAAGCCGTGCTCCAGGCCCGCGGGGTGTCCACCCCACCTTCCAATTCACGCGCAACGGCGCGCGCGAAGCTGCCCATGCCGACGCCGGAGATGCCGACGTCGTAGTTGTTGGCCAGAGGGCCGGTGCGGTCGTTGGTGCCGCCGGCGGGCTGGACCCAGGCCGGGTTGCCCTGGCGGACCATCGCGCGGGCCAATCGAAGTGCTGGGATGGTGGAGCGATCGCCCACCGTGCCGCTGATCGGCTTTCCGTCCGCCTGGATGATGATCCCGGGCCTCCCCAGCTCGCTTGCAAGGGCCAGGGCGCGGGAGTAACCCAGCTGCTGGCCGTCGATGCTATACGATAGCAGCCCGCCCTGGTTCTGCCAACGGGCCGCGATGGGCGCCCAATCGCGGATCTCCGCCGCAGCGGCCGCGCCCGTATGGATCTCCAGCGCGCGGGCGCCCGCATCCCAGCAGGCGGCCAGCTCCGGGTGGGTCTCCCTGGGGGCCAGGCGGATGACCTCCGTGGGGCAGACGGGCACGCACAGACCGCACCCCGTGCAGATCGGCGCCTCGACGTCGCCGTTGATGATGGACTCGGGCGGACAGACCGGGGTGCACACGTTGCAGCGGATGCAGCCGTCAAGCTCGACCACGGCGATTTGGGTGTGGCGATCGCCCGTCAAGGTGACGCTGACCATGACCAGCGGGGCAGGCAGCACCGGCCAATCGGGCTGGCGCAGGGCCTCGGCCCGCCGGATGCCCCGGCAGGCGGCCAACACCACCTCGGGCTCGGCCGCCACGTCCAAGATCGAGGCCCCGGCGAGCGTATACAACGCGGCGAGGACCTCGATCTTCGCCGTATCGCGCAGGTTGGCGCCGGCGATGAACTTGAAGAACCGGCCGCCCGGCGGGAGGCTGAACGCGGTCAGTTGGCCACCACCTTGATGGTCCGCAGGCGCACGTCCTCCGGGCCGTTGATGAAGCCGCCCATCTGGTGGACCACCTTGAGGTACTCCACCGCTTCCGACGAGATCACCTCGCCAGGGGCGAGGATGGGGATGCCAGGCGGGTAGGGCGCCACGATCTCCGAGCACACCCGACCGGCCGACGACTCGAACGGGATGGTGTCCGTGGTGGCGAAGAAGGCCTCGCGCGGGGTCAGCGTGGCCTGTGGCGTGCCCGAGGGCAGGGGCAGGCCGGTGGGGATGGCGCTGGTGCCCATCAGGCCGAACTTGGCGGCGCGCGCCGACATGATGGAGAAGGCCTCGACCACGCGGTCGAGGTCACGCTGGCTGTTGCCAATCGTGACGATCAGCAACACGTTGTGGAGCGTGGCCATCTCCGACTGGATGCCGAACTCCTCGTTCAGCACGTCCAGCGCCATGAAGCCGGTCATGCCCATGCCCGTGACGTTGATCGTGAGCTTGGTGACGTCGAGGTCGTAGAGGTCCGCGTTGTTGCAGTGCTCGCGGCCGAAGGTCCAGACGCCGGCGATGGCGTTCAGCCGGCGCCGGGCGTCTTCCGACATCTCGATCGTGCGGCCCAGGATCTCGTGGCCCTCGGTCGCCATCTGGCGGCGCGCCACGTCCAGCGAGGCCATCAAGACGTAGTTGGGGCTGGTGCTGTGGATGAGTTGAAGCACGTTGCGTACGCGGTTCACGTTCACCAGGCCCTCTTGCACGTGCAGCATCGAGGACTGGGTCATGCCGGAGATGATCTTGTGGGTGGACTGCACCACCATGTCGGCGCCGGCGTCGATGGCGGAGATGGGCAGGCTCTCATGGAAGTGCAGGTGCGGGCCGTGGGCCTCGTCCACCAGCAGCGGCTTGCCGTGGGCGTGGCAGACCTCCGCGATGCGCTTGAGATCGGACACGCCGCCGAAGTAGGTGGGGTGCACCACCAGCACGCCCTTGGCGTCCGGGTGCTCCTGCAGGGCGCGCTCGACCTCCTGGGGCGTGATGCCGTGGGCTACGCACAGCTTGTCGTCCCAGACGGGCCGCACGTAGGCCGGCTTGGCGCCGGAGAGGATGATGCCGCCGATGACCGACTTGTGGGCGTTGCGCGGCACGATGATCTTGTCGCCCGGGTCGCAAACGGTCATGACCATGACGTTGTTGCCGGTGGTGGAGCCGTTGACGAGGAAGAAGGTGTGGTCTGCCGAGTAGGCTTCCGCCGCCAACTCCTGCGCCTCCTTGATCACGCCGTCCGGGTCGTGCAGGTTGTCCACCTCGGGCAACTCGCAGAGGTCGATCTTGAAGACGTTCTCGCCGAGCAGCTCCAGCATCTCGCGGTCCATGCCCCGCCCCTGCTTGTGGCCGGGGGTGTGGAAGGCCGCCATGTCCTTGGTCGCGTAGTCCCGCAGGGCTTCGAACAAGGGGGCGCGCCGCTGGGCGTCCGAGTAGTCGCGGGTGGCGGTCACGGGGGACATTTCCGAAGTGGACACGGTAAGCGGGCCTCCAAGCTCTCCAACAACGATTCTATCGGGTTATGGTAGGTGATGGAAGTCACGGCGACTGTTATTTAAATCACGTCGTCGTGCATATTGGTCTCATGAACCTGCCGCCGCCTCCCGCCATCGTCCACCACCTCCCCGGCAAGCTCGGCATGCCGCCGTCCGCTCGTGACCGGGCCATCACCGGCTTGGAAGCGGAGCTGGCCGCGGAACGGAAGCTGCCGCTCCAGCAGGGCGCCGAGAGCCTGGTGTACCTGCATCCGGAGGCGCCCAAGCGCGGCACCTTGATCATGTTCCATGGGTTTACCGCCGGGACCTGGCAGTTCGAACCACTCGCGAAGCTGGCCTACGCCGCCGGCTACGATGTGTACATCCCCCGCTTGCCGGGGCATGGCCTGAAAGACGCCAAGGGCGCCGAGGATCCGTCCCAGTTGTTGACGGGCTTGAACTGGCGGCAGTACCAGACGTTCGGCGACCACACCTATGCGCTGGCGAAGGACCTGGGCGGCTCCGTGAGCACGCTCGGGCTGTCCGTGGGCGGCAACGTCGCCCTGGACGTGGCGGAGCGGCACCCGGAGGTGTCGCACGTCGTGGCGTACGCGCCTTTCCTCTGGCCGCGCGAGCAGCGGGTGCAGAAGCTCTTCTTCGCCACGCATGCGGCGGACATCGCGACCCATGGCAAGGCGGCGCCCTTCCTGAACGGCCTGACCTACAGCTGGGGCGAGGAGTGCCGGCTGGACACGGCGGCGGGCAAGCGGCCTGGTCACTCGATGTTCTATGGCGGCAACGCCTATGGGGCCACCGAGCTGGGCTGGCAGGTGATCGCCAACGCGCCGAAGATGCAGGCCACCTTGCAGCTCTTCGCCACGGGCGTGGACGATGCCGCCGACGAAGATGCCTTGAAGGCGCTCTATAAGGGCGCCGGGGGCGCGCGCAACGGCTGGTACTACTTCCCGGTCGAGGAAGGCATCCCCCATCCGATGGTCCACCCCATGGAAGACAAGGGGAAGGGGCAGTGCCCCAAGCTGTACGAGCTGACGATGCGCTTCTTGGAGACAGACGAGCTGCAGAACCGCGGCGAGCTGCCCCGCTAGCTTAGCTTCGCCTTAACCAAACTTCTTCGCAATCTTATTTAAGGCTTAACCTGGTTGCAATGCGCTGCGGGCGATAAGCAGGCTATGAACATCGCCCGCATTGCCAACGTACCGACCACCCCGACGCCGGTGAAGGTGGTTCCCACACCGCAATCCATCCTTACGAGTGGGCCGACGCGCAGCGGCGGATTGGGCCCCACGCGCACGCCGCCGGTCGACGTGCGCGTCGTCGCGGACCCGGGCTATGCGGCCGCGATCGCCAAGTGGCAGGCGTGGCAGGCTGCCGAGAAGCAGCTGCCCCTGCAGACGGGCTCGGAGACCCGGACCTACATCCACCCGGAGAAGCCGGCCAAGGGCACCTTGATCATGTACCACGGCTATACGGCCGGGACCTGGCAGTTCGACCTGCTGGCGAAGCAAGCCTATAACGACGGCTACAACGTGGTGATCCCGCGCCTGCCTGGCCATGGCATGAAGGACGCCAAGGGCGTGGAAGACCCCTCCAAGCTTCTGACGGCCAAAGACTGGCAGCAGTACGAGTCCTTCGGCGACCAGACCTACGCCATGGCACAGGGACTGGGCGGCCCCATCAGCACGCTGGGCCTGTCCGTGGGCGGCAACATCGCCATGTCCGTGGCGGAGCGCCACCCGGTCGGCAAGGTGGTGGCCTACGCGCCTTTCCTCAAGCCCATCGGCATCGGCGGCAAGATCGCGGACGTGGTGCACGTGCTCGACAAGTTTACGTTTGGGTTGGCCGGCCGCGCCCTGGCGCTGGTGCCCTGGGGCTGGGGCAAGGAGACGGAGGCCGAGACGGCCAGCGGCAAGCGCCCCGGCCACTCCAAGTTCTCGCTGGGCACGCTCTACGGCGCCGCGGAGTTCGGCCGCCGCGTGACGGGCGATGCCGCCAAGATCAAGGCACCGATCGAGTACTTCACCACCGGCGCGGACGACGCGGCCGACGAAGGCACCATCCACAAGGCCTTCCTGGCCGAGGGCGGCGACGACGGTTGGTACCACTACCCCACCGCGGAAGGCGTCCCGCACCCGATGGTCCACCCGCAAGAGGACAAGGGCAAGGGGCAAACGCCGGAGCTCTACAAGCTGACGATGCAGTTCCTCGACAGCGGCAAGGTCATCAACCGGAACTAAATCAGGCTGAGCTCGCCGTTCACTTCCGCGATGCGCTGCATCGGCAGGAAATTGTCGACGTGGTAGAAGATCTGGTCGAAGTGGACGTGCACGCCGGGGTTGAAACCGTCTCGGGCCGCCACGAAGGCCGGTCGTGTCGCCCCGCCGGAGCCGGGTGACTGGGTCTGGCGCTCGTTCAGCTCCATCGACAGCTGGTCCAAGCGGCTTTCCAGCTGGGCCTTGATCTCGCGCGTCTTCTCGAACGCCCCCTGCGGCGCGTTGGGGTTCGCGACGATCAGGTTGTACGTCTGGTTGACGGTGTTCAGCTGGGCGTTCAGCGTGGCGACGGCGCGCATCAGCTGCTCGATGACCTTGGCCTGGCGACCATGGCGGACGTCGAGCACGGTGTGGGTGCCGCCGGTGGCCCCGATTTGCTCGGCGGAGATGAACTCGCCGGCCTGGGCCGTGCCGCCGATCAGCTTCTTGCCCACCTTGATGGCGAGGCCGGCCGTCAGCGAGGAGTGCATCGAGCTCTCCACCACGACCAGGTTGGCGCGGGTGGTGATCGAGCTCTCGGAGTCTACGAAGCGCACGCTGACGTCGGCATGCGACGTGATCACGGAGTGCTGGCGGACGCCGCCTTTGACCGTGACCTTGCCACCCGACTCGATCGAGGCGCCTTCCACGACGCCGCCGATCTCGATGTCCTGCGTGGCCTTGACCGTGAAGCCGGGCAAGACGTTGCCGCCGATCTTCACGGAGCCCTGGAAGTTGATGTTGCCGGTCGAGAAGTCCACGTCGCCCATGATCACGATCATCGGCTGCACGGAGATCCGCGAGCCGTCGATCTTGGGCATGCCATCGATCAGCGCCGTGACGTGCAGGCCGTCGTCGGAGAGCACCACGTTCTGGCCGGCGCGCAGGTGCGATTCCTTGCCGTCGCGGGAGGGAATCTCTTCGCCCAGCACGCTCGTGCCGGGAAGGCCGGGGCCCAGGGGCGTCTTGGACGCCAGCACCTGGCCCTTGGTGACGTTCTCGATCGTGCCGAGCTCGCGGAAGTCGACGCGGCCGTCGTCCAGCTCGAGGGGCTTGCCGGCGCCCATGCCGCCGCCGCGGAAGAAGTAGGTGACCTTGGCGTCCTGGCCGGGTTGGGGCAGAATGCCCTGCGCGACCCGGACGGGGTCGTCACCCGGGTACTGCGACGCGGCCAAGATCGCCATCTCGTCCAGCCCAAAGACCACGTTATGGGCCGCGAGCGCCTGCTTGATCTGGGCAGGGTCGCACGGCGTGGGTGGGTCGATCTTGACCAAGGCTTCCGTATTGCGCTCGCGGAGGATGACCTTGATTTGAACCCCCGACGAAGCCCCGGTAACCGTGTCCATGAGGTGATGCCTTCCGTTGGACGCTTCCGCGGCCGTCAATGGCCGCTGGCTTTTAACCTATCGTCTATTTTACCCTAGAACGTGTCATCTGGGTGTGATTGTAGTCTCGAAACCGACATATTTAGATTGCGTCGAGTCCCAGGCCTTCTTGTAGTACGCAACGAAGTACCCGTGCGGTTTCAGCAATCAGCGCGAGGCGCTGCGGGGCTTGCGGCGCCCCGAACACCCGTTGCGTAGCATAGTACGTGTGGAAAGCGGCCGCCACATCCAGCGCGAAACGGACCCGTCGCTGGGGTTGTCGACCCAGTTCGTCCGGGGCTCGCAGCAATGCCACCGCGAGGGCCCGCCCGGCCGGCTCGACGGGGCCATAGACCGGTGTCAGCCCCTCTTCTGATGCCCTGGTAACGATTGACCGCGCCCGCATCAAGGAATACCGGAGGTAGTAGGCCGGGTTGTCGGCCGTCTCGCCGGCCAGCAGGTCGAGGTCCAACGCCAGGGGCGCGGCTTCTGGCTTGAGCTGCAGCCAACAGCGGAGGTCCTCCGACCCAATCAGGGCGAGCAGTTCGGGCCAGGTGCGCTGGACCGGCCGCCCGGCCTGGACGACGCTCACGGGACCGGCGGCGGGGCCCATCAGCCAGGCCCTGGCCTCTTGCACCGTGTGGAGGCCCGGCGGGAACGGCCGCGGGGCGCGGGGCGGCACGGCGGGACCGGCTGCGAGGACGAGGTCGGGGAGGGTCCAGTTGAGGAAGCCCGGCGGCGCGGCGATCGCCCCGGCCAGGTGCGCCGCAATGGCCTCCGCGACCTCCATGGCCGGGCGGCCGGTGGCGCGGGCGATCGCCATCGCCACCGGCGTAGCGAGGTCCCCCAGGCCAGGGTGGCGCGGCGGGTCGAGGCAGACCTCGGCGGTGGGCAAGCCGGCGGCGGCGATCGCCGCCTCCACGCGCGCCGCCAGGCTCACGTCAGCCGCCAGGTAAACGTCAGCGTGAACTTGCCCAGGCCGAGCGCGGTGAGGTCCGCGGCCGGGTCGGCGGTCTCGCCGGTGAACAACTCGTAGTGCAGCTCGATCAGGCCGGTGGCCCCGGTCTGGATGATGCGGAAGTGGCTGGTCATGATCCGCAAGATCATCTCGCTCGGCCCCAGGCTCAACATGCCACCCGTCAGCTCGCCCAGTTGGAAGTTCTGCCAGGAGCTGACTTCGCCGCGGCGGTAGAGGCGGATCTCTTCCGGCTCGAAGCGCACGGTGGTGGCGGTACCCTCATCGTCATACAGCATGTATTGGGCGCCGTCGCGCACGTAGAGCGTGCCCACCCGCTCCTGGCGGGTCTCGACACGCTCCTCCCCATCGGTTTGGACGCTCACCACGGTGATGGCAATAGGCAGCTTCTGGGTCACTTGTGGTACGGCTCTCCTCGGCGGATGCGCTCGGCGCGGTAGAGCTGCTCGAGCAAGAAGACGCGGGCCAACTGGTGGGGCAAGGTCAGGCGGCTGAGGCCGAGCTTCCAATCCGCCCGCTCCAAAACCCTCTTGTCCAGGCCGTTGGCCCCGCCGAGCACGAAGACCAGCTCCGGATAACCTTCATGGTCGAGCTTGGCCAGCTTGGCCGCCAGCCCGGGCGAGTCGAGCTGCTCGCCGCGCTCCCACAGGGCCACCAGGAAGGCGCCCGGCTTGAGCGCCGCCAACACGCGGTCGCCCTCGCGCTCCATGGCCAGGGCTTCGCGGCCCGCGTCCACCTTCTCGTCTTGTAGCTCGTGCAGCTCCACCGGGCGGTAGGGCTGCAGGCGTTTGAGGTACTCCGCCAGGCCCTGCTGCCAGTACGGCTCCTTCAGCTTCCCGAAAGCCAGGATGGTCCAGCGCATGCCGCGATCCTACCATATGTCCCAGGCCCCTTATCCAATCCTTAATCATTTCTTTCTTTAGGCATAACCTTTCCTTTACCTCCCGACGCGCTGGTGCAACGTCCGACGCCTATAGACCTTTCACAGCAACCGCGAGCAAGAGGAGCAATAGACTTATATGGGTATGATCGGCGTCAACGCGCTCGCCAAGCGCATCATCGGCATGTACGACCGCAACCGCGATGGGGCCATCCAGCTCACGCCCGACAACAAGGCGGAGACCTGGCGCCGCGAGTCGATCTACCAACCCGACCAGACCATCATCAGCACCTACAGCCAGGAGCGCCTGTTCCGCGCGGCGGACAAGAACGGCGACAACGTCGTGACGGCGGAAGAGCTGAGCACCGTGATCGGCGAGTTCGACACCAACCACAACAACGGCCTGGAGACGCGCCGCTGGCTCTGGGACCCCCGCACGGAGTACGACCACTTCCGCAGCGCCTGGGGCGAAGAGGTGATCGGCGAGGTGATCGTGCCGCATCCGCAGCCGCCCGCGCCGCCGATCCCCTACCCGCCGCACCCGCACATGCTGGACGACCAGGCTACGATGCTGGCGTAGTTCCGTAGAAGCTGAGGCTGTTCTCGGAGTACCGCGCGGTGCGCAACCAGCGGTACTTCTCTCCCACCATCAACTTCGCGACCCGGTCGGCATGGTGCTCTAGCACCAGCCGGCCGTCTGCTTTGAGCAGATCGTGTTGCGCTATCAGCGTCAGGGCCGGGCCAGGGTCCTCCGCGTAGGGCGGATCCAGGAAGATCACGTCGAATTGTTGGCCGGCCAGCCGCGGCAGGGCCACCAGCACGTCGAGCGCCAACACCTCGACCCCGGCCAGGTCCAGCGTGTCGACGTTTTGGTAGACCACCTGCAAGGCGGGGCCGGCCCGTTCGACGAGCATGGCCCGCGCGGCGCCACGGCTGACGGCCTCCAGGCCCACCGCGCCGCTGCCGGCATAGAGATCCAGCCACTCCGCGTCGGGGATCCAAGCGTTCAGGATGTTGAACAAGGCGGCCCGCACCTTGCCGGCGGTCGGACGCGTGGATTCGCCTTCCAGGGTCTTGAGCTTTCGGCCCCTGGCCATGCCGCCGATGATCTTCACTAGGCTCCCTGCCGGTGGCGGCGGCGCTTGCGGCGCCGGCTCTCTTCGGCGTCTACGTCCGCGTAGGCGACTTCCAGTTCGAGGCGGTGCTCCTCGAGCACGCGCTTGCGCTCGTCGCTCCAGCGCGGCGGGTGTAGGCCGGCGGCCAGCATGGGGGCGATCGCCTCCAGCAGGGCCAGCTCTTCCTTGCTGTAAGTACGCTCACCCCCGGAGGGGAAGGCCAGCAACACGCCCTGGGCCCGGCCATGGTACGTCAGGGGGATCACCCAGAGGGTGCGGCGCGACCACTCCTTGGCCCACTCGGGGGCGATCGGCGTGAAGGCCAACGAGGTGGGCTGCTCTTGCGCCAGCACCTCCGTCCAGGGGTCGAGCGCGGTTTGGCGCACGGCTTCCGCCCAGGCAGGGGTGCCGGTGGGGCCCAGCACGGCGATCGGGCAGTGGCGACGCAGCGGCACGAGGTAGACGGCGGGCACGCCCAGGATCGTAGCGAGGTCCCGCAGCATGGAGGGCGCCAGGTCGGTCAGGGAGGCGTCGGGCCGCAGCGAGCGCGCGGCCGAGGTCAGCACGCGCGCGTGGCGCTGGGCGGCGGTGACGCGCTGCTCCGCGGCGTCACGCGCCAGGCGGGCCTGGTTCTGCTGCTCCTGGTAGACGCGCAGTCCGCGCCACAGCCGGCGGTACTCCACCGGGGCGAAGCGCAAGTCCGGCATGGGCGGGAACTGGAATTCCTGGTCCGCCGGCAGGGCCTGCAAGCCGCGCGTCAGCCGGTCCAGCGGCCGGGCCACGAACTGCTCCAGCGCGGCCACGATCGCCCCAATGCCGAGGCCCAAGGCCACGACCATCAACGCCCAGGGCAGCTGGAAGCGCAGATAGGCCACGAAAGCCAGCGTGGCAACCAGGATGAAGCCACTGCCCGTCAACCAGAAGGCGGTGGTGAGGCTCGGGCCTCGGTCCTGGTTGGGCTTGCCGCTCGGCTCCATGGGTGAATCTTAACACATCTGGGCCGGAAGAACCACGCAGCCAGGCGTTCGGTGACATCCCAGGCCCTGCGGGCTATAATGGGGCACCCCTTCAAGAGAGGAAGCCACGATGTTTGGTATCGGCGCCCCTGAGCTCATCGTCATCCTGATCGTCGCGTTGATCGTCTTCGGGCCGAAGAAGATCCCCGAGATCGCGAACGCCCTGGGCAAGAGCATCAACGAGTTCAAGAAGGGCACGCGCGAGGTGGAAGCCTCCATCCGCCGCGAGTTGGAAGCGGGCCACGAGCAGCCCGTCAGGGTCGAGAAGGAAACCGTAGACAAGGTTTAGTCCGCTAGCTATGAATCCATTCAAGGTCGTTTCGGATTACGAGCCCTCCGGCGACCAGCCGACGGCGATCGACGCGCTCGCGGATGGCCTCTTAAAGGGGCTCGAGGCTCAGACCCTCCTCGGCGTCACGGGATCGGGTAAAACGTACACTATTGCTAAAACGATCGAGCGCGTCCAACGCCCGACCCTCGTGATGGCCCACAACAAGACGCTGGCGGCCCAGTTGTGCAACGAGCTGCGCGAGTTCTTCCCGGACAACGCGGTCGAGTACTTCATCAGCTACTACGACTACTACCAACCGGAAGCCTACATCGCGCGGTCCGACACCTACATCGAGAAGTCCGCCTCGATCAACGACGAGATCGACCGCCTGCGCCACAGCGCCACCCGCTCCCTGTTGGAGCGCCGCGATACGATCGTGGTAGCGTCCGTCAGCTGCATCTACGGCCTTGGCATGCCGGAAACCTACCTGCAAGGCCGCACGGAGCTGTACGTGGGGCAGGACTATCGCCGCCAGGACCTGCTGGTCCAGCTGGTGACGGCGCAGTACGAGCGCAACGACGTCGAGCTGATGCGCGGGCGCTTCCGCGTGCGCGGCGACGTGCTCGAAATCGTGCCGTCGTGGGAGGACAACGTCTTCCGGATCGAGTTCTTCGGCGACGAGATCGAGCGCATCAGCGAGATCGACCCGGTCACGGGCGAGATCCTGGGCACGCGCGAGCAGTTCTTCGTCTACCCGGCCAAGCACTTCGTGACGCCGCAAGACCAGCTGGAGCGGGCCTTGCTGGAAATCGAGGCCGAGCTGGCGGCGCGCATCGAGGTGCTGCAAGGCCAGAACAAGCTGGTCGAGGCGCAACGGCTGGAGCAGCGCACGCGCTATGACCTCGAGATGCTGCGCGAGGTGGGGTACTGCAACGGCGTCGAGAACTACTCACGTGTGATGGCCGGCCGCCCGGCGGGCTCGCCGCCTTCGACCCTGCTCGACTACTTCCCCGACGACTTCCTGCTGGTGATCGACGAGTCCCACGTCTCCATCCCGCAAATCCAGGGCATGTACAACGGCGACCGCGCCCGCAAGCACGAGCTGATCGAGCATGGCTTCCGGCTGCCCTCCGCCTTCGACAACCGCCCACTCCGCATCGAGGAGTTCTGGGCGCGGGTGGGGCAACGCATCTTCGTCTCGGCCACGCCGGGCGACTTCGAGATGACGAACTGCCAACGCGTGGCGGAGCAGATCATCCGGCCCACCGGCCTGGTGGACCCCGAAATCGACGTGCGGCCCATCACCGGCCAGGTGGACGACCTGCTGGCGGAGATCCGCATCCGCGTCGAGAAGGAACAGCGCATCCTGATCACCACCTTGACCAAGAAGATGGCCGAGGACCTGACGGAGTACTTCCAGGAGCTGGGCATCCGCGTCCGATATTTACATAGTGACATCCAAAGCCTCGAGCGCATCGAGATCCTGCGCGACCTGCGCATCGGCAACTTCGACGTGCTGGTGGGCGTGAACCTCCTGCGCGAGGGCCTGGACCTGCCCGAGGTCTCGTTGATGGCCATCATGGACGCCGACAAGGAAGGCTTCCTGCGGGCGGAGCGCTCGCTGATCCAGATGATCGGCCGGGCGGCGCGCCACGTCGAAGGCCGCGTGATCATGTATGCAGACAAGCTTACGAACTCGATGGCCAAGGCGCTGGACGAGACGGACCGCCGCAGAAGCAAGCAAATCGCGTATAATACCGAGCACGGTATCCAGCCGCGCGCGATCGTCAAGTCCTCCCGCAACCGCTTGTTGGAGAGCCTGAAGGCCGCGGAGTCGGAAGGCAAGTACTCGGCGCCCGCCGCCCAGCTCACCCCGCACGAGGTGGACAAGCTCGTAAAGGAGCTGGAGACGGAGATGAAGCAGGCCGCCGCGGTGCTGGACTTCGAGATCGCAGCCAAGCTGCGCGACCGGATCCGGGAGCTGCGCGAAGGCGCGAAGTCGGCGCGGTAGTAACGCCGGGCTCCAGACGTTAACTCCAGGAGCCCCATGGCCGAACTCCGCACCCACCGCGAACTCATCGAGCACGGCGAGACCGCCGTCGTCAGCGCCCTGCTCTCGTTGCCGGCCGGCTACACGGTGTTGCCCCACCTGATCCTGCCGGGCCAGCAGTGGCACCACGAGCCCGACGACATCGACGTGGTGATCCTCGGCCCCAACGGTATGTTCCTGCTGGAGTACCGGCACTGGCATGGCCGCATCCAGGTCTCGCCGGACGGCCCCTGGCAGCACACCTTCGTCGCCGGCGGACGCGAGGAGCGCCGCAACCCGCTGGCCACGCTGGCGGAGAAGAAGGCCGGCCTGCTGGAGTTCCTGGCCGCTCGGCAACTGGACAAGGTGCCCGTCACGGTGGCCCTGGCGTTCCCCGACCGCTCCCCGATCGAGGGCGCGACGGAGGTGCGAGACGGCGCCGCTTACATGGCGATGGCCAACGGCGCCGGCAACCTGCCCCTGCTCGCCCTGAGCCAAACCGTCCATTGGTTGACGCGCGCCGGCTCGCCCGGCGCCCTGCCGCGCGACGTGCAGGCCCAAATCGCGGAGCAGATGCGGCCGAACAGCCCGCGCCGGCTGGTGAACCAGTACCAGCTCACCTCGCGCCTGAGCCGCACGGAGGAGAAGACCACCTACCTGGCCTATGACACCGTGCTCGAGCGCCCCGTGCTGCTCCAGGAGCTGAACTACGACCCCTACCAACAGCCCGCCCAGCTGGAGCGCGTGCGCAACGAGCTGTTGCGCGAGGCCAAGCTGACCATGCAGCTGCGCCACAACCACATCGTGAACGTGGAGCACGTGATCCCGCGCGACGATTGCTACTACGTGATCACGGAGTGGATCGACAACTGCCAGACGCTGCAACAGCTGCTGGCGCGCCGCGAGAAGGCGCCGATGGCCGTGGAACAGGCCGTGGCAACGGGGCTGGCGATCGCCGATGCCCTGGAGTACGCCCACAGCCAGGGCATCGTCCACCGCGACATCCGGCCCGAGAACATCCTGGTGGGCCCGGCCAACGTCGTAAAAGTGGCCAACTTCGGCCTGGCCAAGAAGTCCGACATGGGCACGCGCAGCACGTTCGACCTCCGCCAGATGGCCCAAGAAAACCCCTACGTGGCGCCGGAGTTCCGGCTGGGCCAGGCGGGCCACCACCAGGTGGACCAGCGCGCCGACATCTACAGCCTGGGCGCGATCCTGTACGAGCTGCTGACGGGCCGCATCCCGCACCACCTCGACGAGAAGTACTTCGAGGCGCCCTCGACCGTGAACTCCCAGGTGCCGCCCTCGCTCGACGCCGTGGTGGAGAAGGCCCTGCGCTTCGACCCCGCCCAGCGCTACAGCACCATGAGCGCGCTGCGCGAGCGGCTGGCCGGTTGGCAGCGGGGCGATTCGGCCACGGCGGGTGCCGATGGTCATCGCCCGGAGCACGAGCGCTACACGGAGCGGAAGCTGGTCAAGCGCACACGCAACTCGTTGGTCTACCAGGCCTTCGACACCAAGCTCCAGCGCCAGGTAGGCCTCAAGAAATTGCTGCTCGACCCGCGCCTGACGGAGGCCGAGCGCCAGCCCCAGCTCCAGCAGCTGCTGCGCGAGGCCCAGCTTGCCAGCTCGCTGGTGCACCCGCACATCATCTCCGTCTTCGACCACTTCATCGAGGACGGCGACGGCTACATCGTGATGGAGTGGCTGGAAGGCCTCAATCTGCGCGAGATGATGGACTCCAAGTGGCGGCCCAGCTGGGCCCAGGTCAAGCAGATCACGGAGCAAGTGGGCGACGCCCTGCAATACGCCCATTCCCAGGGCGTGGTGCACCGCGACGTGAAGCCCGAGAACATCATCTACCACCAGGGCCAGGCCACGGTGCTGGACTTCGGCATCGCCCACACCACGGACCGCGCCTCGAGCGCGGACATCCAGAAGACCGCGGGCACCGCGCGCTACATGGCGCCGGAAGTGCTGGCGAGCGGCGAAGTGGACGTGCGCGCGGACATCTTCAGCCTGGGCGTGGTGCTCTACGAGCTGATCACCGGCCAGTACCCCTACGAGGCCAGCGTGATCATGGCGCGCTACACCGCCATGCTGTTGCAAGCGCCGCCCGCGGCCAGCAGCTTGAACATCGACTGTCCCCAGGAAGTGGACTCCGTGTTGGTGCAGGCCCTGCAGGTCGACCCGGAGCGCCGCCACCCCACGGTGGCCGACTTCATGCGCGAGTTCCTGATGCTGGACGACCGGCGGCCGGCGCGCGTCAGCGGCAAGCCCGCACGCTCATTCGGCTGGCCGTTGCTGATCGGCCTGTCGCTGGTGGTCTTCATCTTGTTCCTGTTCGTGGGCGTGTACGCCTCCCAGTCCTTCAAGGGCCTGTTCAACCCCGTCCCGGTTGTGGTGCCCAGCCCCCTCGCCACGGCCACGACCGCCACGCCGGAAAGCCCCAGCCCGTCGCCCTCGGAGTCGCCCTCGCCTTCCCCCAGTCCGTCGCCCAGCCCGTCCGCCACGCCCAAGGCCGTGGTGGGCAAGGCCAGCTGGGTCAGCGCGCCGGAGACGATCGACAACGTCACCTTGCAGGTGGAGCGCGTGGGCACGGAGAACGGGCACACCAGCGTGACGCTGCGCGTGGAGAACCGCTCGGCCGACCCCGTGAGCTTCCTGACCCGCAACGACCGGCCGGACCTCTTCCAGCTGTTCGACGACAAGGGCCATGACTACAGCAACGCCCTGGATCTCATGTCCGTGGATCCCCAGCTGATCCGGGTGGAGCCGGGCGCCAAGGTGGTGGGCAGCTTCCAGCTCATCAAGCCGATCGACCAGGAAGCCAGCGGCCTGTCGCTGGTGCTCAAGGAGTACGAGGGCCACGGCCGCAAGTTCCCGCTGCGCACGCTGAAGATGGTCGAGTCCCAGCCCTAAATCTCCATGGCGGCCCGGACGGCCGCCGGCCTCGAAGCCCCTCCCCCTTGACGGGGGAGGTCCCCGCAGGGGGGAGGGGGTGACTGGCCGCACGGATGCGGCCGTTCCTCAATCCGGCTCGATCACCCCGACGTCGTCCAGGTACATGCCTTTGGTGTCGGCCTGCCCCGCCTTGGTGGTGCCGTGGAAGCGCAGGCCGACCGTCTGGCCGGCGTACGGCTTGAGGTCCGCGACGACGGCGGCGGCGAAGGCGTGGTTGCCGCGGGCGTCATGGCCCAGCGGCCGCCAATCCTGGCCGGGGGGGCGGACCTCCGCCTGGATCACGGTGGCGTCTTCGGGCGTGGTCAGGCCCTTCACGTCGTACTTCAGCAATGGCTTGACGAGCTTGCCAAGGTCGAGCGGCGCCCTGAGCGTGAAGTACGATTCGCCGGGCCGGCCCGTGTCGGGCAACAGCATGGTGAACTTGCCACCACAGGAGTACGCGTTGAGCAGTTGCCAGCCCGTGGCGGGCAGCTCCCACTTCTCGGTGCCGTTCTCGAAGTCCTCGTAGAACAGGAACTTGCCGGTGGGCACCAGGTCCGCGTTCGTGGCAACCGGGGGGCCGGAAGCAGCCGGGTTGGGAGGCTGGAAGGTGGCGGCCGGGGCGCAGCCGGCGAGGCAGACCAGGAGCAAGAGGTGGCGCATGCCCCTCATGTACCCCGCAGCCAGTAGGCGCCCCGCGTGGCGGAACGCTCCACGATCTCCTCCTCGCGGTAGAAGCGGTGGATGGGGAGGTTGTCGGGCGTGGTGATGAAGGCCAGCCGCGGGATGCCCAGTTCGCGCAAGGACTGCTGCTTCGCGCGGACCAGCGACCGCCCCACCTGCTTGCCCCGCGCCCAGGGGTGGGTCGCCAGCTCGAACAGGATCGAGGTTTCGGCGTCCTGGCGCACGCTGAGCAAGACACCGGCTAGCCGGCCGTCCAGGTAGGCCACGTGGGAGGCTTCGGGCAGGAAGTCGCCCTTCTCGCCCGCCAAGATGGCTTGCATGGTCGCGGCGTAGGCCGCCGGCGTCGGGGCGATCGGGTAGGTCAGGAAGAGGCCCGCCAGCGTGGTCGCGTTGGCCGTCGCCAGCAGCGGGATCACGTCCGCCGCGTCCTCGGGCCGCCAGGGCCGGATCGCGAGCGCCGGGTCCGGCGCCTCCACCGGCGTCCGCGCCAGTTCCTGCACGCGCGTCTCCAGCTCGTAAGCCCGGATCCCACGATGCGCCAGCCGGGCGGGCCAATCCGCCCCCACCCATTCGTCCCAGATCAAGGCGTCCAGCCGGCCCTGTAGGTCGTCCAGGCAGGCTTCCAGGAAGGCGTCCGTGCAGGCGCCCAGCCCAACCAGGATCGTGGCGAGGCCGCCTTGCTCCTGAATTAGCATCACGGCCTCGAGGTCGTCACCGGCGTAGCGGGCCAGGCCGGTGACTTGGCCCGAGGCGATCGCCGCCTCCAGCCCGACCTGCCAGGCGAAGAAGGCCGTCCCGTCAGGGAAGGCCTTCACCAGGGGTGCCGTCAGCGGGTCCAACTGCGGGCCCGCGTCCCGAGGGAGCGGACGCAGCATCAACCGAGGTCGAAGCTCTTCTCCAGCGCCGGGAAGGTCTTGGAGCGCTCGGGGGCGTCCAGCACCACCTGTAGGGCACCATTGACCTTGGCCCAGTCCGTGTCATCCAGCGCCTTGCGGCGGGGCCCCTCGGGCAGCTGGCCGAGCGTGCGCAGGCTGCCGCGGCCCCACTCCAGCAGCGCACGCGATTCGTTGAGCTCGGAGCCCAGCTTGCCGGCCAGGATCATGAAGTCCTTGTCGCCCTGCATGGCGTTGCGGAGGGTCTCCGCGCGCTGGGTGACTTCCGTCTCCCAGACCTCGTTGCCCGTGACGGCGGGCTCGTTGCCGGTGGCCCGCAGGATCACCTCGAGGCCCAGCCGGTTGCGCAGCCAGTGGTAGGTGAGCGTGATGGTATGGAAGCGCGCCCGGGCTTCCAGGTAGGCGAGGTCGTCCGCCACGGACGGGAAGCGGGGCACGGCCGGCGGCGGCTCGACGTCCAGCGGCCCGAGGTTGTCGATGATGGTGACGCACTCCTGGTAGACCGCGATCTCGCGCTCCTTCATGCGGCCCAGCTGCAAGTAGATCTCCGCGACCAGCGAAGCGCGCGCGTTCACTTCCAGGCCGGCGGGCGTGTCCTTGATGGCTTCCGACTCGTCGCGCTTGGCCGAGGCGTCGGCCAGGATGACGGAGGCCTCTTCGACCTCCTTGCGCAGCGTCTGGATCTTCGCGTTCCAGGCGTCCCGCGCCTTGCCGGCGCTGCGATCCATCTGCGACTTCGCGGCGTCGAACTTCTGCTTGGCTTCTTCCAGCATCTTCTGCTGTTCGGCCGGGGAAGGCGGGGTTTGCTGGTCGGTCATCACTCTCTCCTCGACGGGGGCCGCACCTGGCAGCCGATCGATCATTAATTACCCCAAACACGAGAAAACCGGCCGGGTCTCAAGACCCAGCCGGTCGGGAAAAAGGGTTACAGGCCGCCGAGAAGGCCGCCGATGCCGCCACTCAGGATGCCTTCGGCTGCGCCGCTGACCGCTTTGCCGATGCCGCCGGCGAGGTCGCCCGCGAAGGCGTTGGCCGTCTTGGCAGCCGCGTCGTTGGTCTGCTCGTCTTCCTGGTCTTGCTGGGCCTTCTTGGACATCGCGCCGACGATGCCGCCGCCGATGTCGACGGCAGCCTTGGCCGCCATCGCGAACATGCCCACGCCGGGGATCAGCGAGGCAATGGGAGCCACCGCATCAACCACACCCTTGACCACGTTCATGATCCCGCTGATTGCACCACCCATGCTGGTTCCTCCTATCCTTCTCGCTTCCGAGTCGTTCACTACACCTGATGCAGCAGATATACCGCTGACCGCTCCCTGCCGTGCTGGGACCAACACAAGCTTGATGCTCTTTTAATACCGGTTAATGGACCGAAAATAATCCTCGCTTGCACGCAAGATCTCCGAAGTTAACACGATATTATGATCGTTACTCGTCTGTTAATCTTCTGCCGCCCGGCCGCAAGGAGGTCTCTCCCATGAACCGACAGCACCAGCTCCGCTGCGTCCGCAGCAACGTCGCGCTATCCGCCGAAGTGGCCGGTAACGCCACCCGCCGCGCCGAGCACACCGGCCTGGTCAACCTGAGCGGCACCGGCTGCCTGCTGGAAGACCGCAACACCCTCGCCGTGGGCGACGTGGTGTTCATGCGCTTTAGCCTGCCGGGCCAGTCCTCGGTCGAGACGACCGGCCGCGTGGCGCGCCGCATCGACAACCAGGTCGGCGTCCAGTTCGACGAGATGACGGAAGCGACCTCCGAGAAGATCGTGCGCCACGTCGTGTCGCGCCGCAAGTAAGCAGCAGCAATACGAAGGAGGCGGACCCGGCTGGGTCCGCCTTTTTTTTACTTGAGGGCCGGTACCAGGTTGAGGCTCAGGCTCTTGTCCTCCGGCACCAGGATGTCGAACGACTGCGAGGCGAAGCCCGGCGCCGTGACCACCACCTGCAAGCGTCCGCTGGGCAGGCCCTGGACCGCGAAGCGGCCCGAGGCGTCGGTGCTGCCGACGTGGCCCGCGATGTTGACGCGCACCCCCGCCACCGGCTCGCCGGTGTTGATGTGGAAGACCGTGCCCGTGAACGCATGCCCGCCCTTGGCGGCAGGCGCCGTCGGCTTGGCGGTGGGCTTCGGCGTGGGCTTGGCGGTCGGCTTCGGCGTCGGCTTGGCCGTGGGCTTCGGGGTCGGCTTGGCCGACGGCTTCGGCGTCGGCTTGGCGGTCGGCTTGGGCGTGGGCTTCGCCATCGGCTTGGGCGTGGCCTTCACCGCGGGCTTCGGCGTGGGCTCGACCACGCCGGGGGCGTTCACCGGCTTGTGGTCGAAGACCATGATGATGTTGCCGCCGCTCTGCTTCAGGCCCCAGTTCTTGCCGATCGCGCGGGCGAAGGTGATGATGATCCGCGTCTGGGTGGGGGTGTACTGGTAGGCCGTGACGGTCTGCACCAGCGCGCCGGGGTATTCGCGGGTTTGGGTATCGCCGATCACCGTGCTGGGCAGGTCGACGATCAGGCGCTTGCCGATGAGGGCGAAGACCGGGTTCACCTTGCGCGAGACCGACAGCTGCAAGAAGCGTACGTCTTCGTCGTAGGAGATGCCGGCCATGCGGGCGAAGTCTCCCTGGGCGGGCTTCACCGGGGCGATGCCAGGGGTGGCTTCCGGCTTGGGCGTTGCCATGGGCTTCGGCTTCGGCGTGGGAGCCGGGGTGGGCTTGGCCGTGGGCACGGGCGTGGGCGCCGGCGTCACCTTGACGCCGGGCGTGGCCGTGGGCGCCGGGGTGGCCGGGGCAGGTGTCGCCGTCGGCGCTGGCGTGACCTTCATACCGGGGGTGGCCGTGGGCTGGGCGGTCGGCTGGACCGACGGCCGCACGATCGGCCGCGGCGTCGCCGCGGGGGGCTTGGGCGTGGGCTTAGGGGTCGGCTTCGGCGTCGGCTTGGCCGTAGGCTTCGGCGTGGGCTTGGGCGTCGGTTTCGGGGTGGGCTTCGGCGTCGGCTTGGGCGTGGCCGTCGCGGCAGCACCCTTGAGGACCGGCAGCGCGACCGTCAGCTTGCCGTCGTTGAAGCCCAGTGCCCAGGCGCCCTTCACGGGTTCGCGCAAGAACAAGGTGACGCGCGTGTTCGCGTTGAAGCGCCCCACGGTCATGCGGCTGACGCGGCCGGCCGGGAACACCTGGTCCTGGGCCTGGCTCGTGGCCGTGCCCGGCAGGTCGATCACCAGCCGCGGCGGGTTGGACAACTCTTGCAGGCTGGGCACGCCGCTGGGCGGCAGCGGGATGCTCAAGGTGGTGCGGTCGGCCTGGTAGCTGATCGCCGGGGCGGGCGCGGCGACCGTGGGCGCGGGAGCCGACAGCAAGAGGGCGAGGGCGATCAGGAGGGCGGCGGGGCGGTGCTGCATGGCGTGTTCGAAATGGCCCTTTCCGTTATGTCATGCCTGTTTACAGGCTAAAACAAGTGTACCCCAAATCAGCAGGCGAGTGTTACGATCGTCCTATGCTACATGTGGTCCTCGTCGAGCCGGAGATCCCGCCCAACACCGGCAACGTGTCGCGCCTGTGCGCGGGCCTGGACGCGCACCTGCACCTGGTGGGCAAGCTGGGCTTCTCCACCGACGATCGCGCCCTCAAGCGCGCCGGCCTGGACTACTGGCAGCACCTGCGCCTGTCCTATCACGGCTCGTTGGCGGAGATGGAGGCGGCCTACCCGCAGGCGCGCTGGCACTACACCAGCTCGCACGCGGAGCGGCTGTACACGGAGGTGCGCTACGAGCGTGACGACTTCCTGGTCTTCGGCAAGGAAACCGCCGGGCTGCCGCCGGAACTGCTGGCGGCCCATCCCGATCGCACGATCCGGATCCCCCACTGGGGCATGGTGCGCAGCCTGAACTTATCGAACGCCGTTGCCGTCATAGCGTATGAAGCCACCCGCCAGTTGTCGGAGCGCGGCGAGATCCCCCCGCCGATCCCACGGGCCCCGGACCGGGTATAAGCTTGCCAGCTCCCAACCAACCAACCAGGATACCAGCGTGAAATTTGCTTACTCCGTCCTTCTGGTGCTAGCCCTCGGGGAACCGGCCATGGCCACCCCGGCGCCGCTGCCATACAAGCTCCCGCCCGACCCGCCGGCCATCACCACGGCCTACCAGGACGGCCAGATCAGCCGCGGCGAGATCGTGGTCAACTACAAGTCCAAGCACCCCGTCTACTGGCTGGACGTGTGGGGCCTGATCGACGGCACGCCGGACCAGGTCTGGAAGGCCATCACCACCTACGACCGTTACCAGGACTTCCTGCCGCTGGTGGTGGAGTCCAGCGTGCGCAAGCGCGCGCCCGGCCGCTGCTGGCAGTACGTGCGGATGCGTCCGCCCTGGCCCCTGCACGACCACTGGATGGTCAACGCCAACGTCGAGAACAAGGCCACCGGGAACCTGAGCTGGACGATGGACGACGGGAACTTGCGGATGGAGCACGGCTACTGGCAGATCACGCCGGTCGGCCCGAACAAGTGCAAGCTGCAGTACCACCTCACGGTGGACCCGTGGCTCGACGTGGTGCCCAGCTGGCTGGTGGAGTTCGCCACCAAGCAGGTGCTGCCCAACGTGATCAAGGGCGTCCGCAAGCGCGTCAAGGCCGGCAAGTAAGCCTTTCAATCCACCCTGCGCCCCGATAAGATGGCCCTAGAGGGCGACGATACGGGGGTGCAGGATGGAGCCGACGCGACATGGCGTGATCGTCCTCGCGAACGAGGCCTGTCTGACCGCGCGTGGGGTGGAGCCGGCCGCGTTGATCGCGGCCCTGGCCGACGCCGGCCTGGCCGCGGATTGGCTGCCCCTGCCAGCCGGACAGGCGGGGCTCGACCAGCTGACGGCCGACCTGCAGGCCCGCCGGCCGACGGTGCTTGTAGCCGCCGGCGGGGACGGCACGGCGCACGCGGTCGCTAACATGGCCGTGCCACTCGACATCCCGATGGGCGTCTTGCCTTTGGGAACCGCCAACGACTTCGCCCGGGGCCTCGGCATCCCCATGGATGTGGCGGGGGCCGCCCGGCTGATCGCGGACGAGGCGCCGATCCGCGTGGACGTGGGCACGGTGAACCAGGAGATCTTCTTGAACGCGGCCCACCTCGGGCTGGGCGTGGAGACGGCCAAGCGCATGGATCCGCAGCTCAAGAAGTGGCTGGGCGCCCTGGCATACGGCATGGCCGCGGTCCAGGCCTGGCAAGAGGCGGAGCCGCTGGTCCTCGAGCTGTGCGCCGACGACCAGTGCACGAAGTTGCTGGCCTCCCAACTGTTGGTGGGCGCCGGGATCTACTTCGGCGGCGGCAACAAGGTGGGCAAGGAGGCGCCGGATACCGGCAACTTGGAAATCTTCGCGCTCGGCGCCGACATGGGCGCCGCCCAGGCCATCGGCGTGGCCGCCGCTATGCGCATGGGCACGCTGGCCGACCAGCCGGACATGCTGCACGTGCGCACGGCCCGCATGACGGTCAGGCTGTCACGTCCCGCCGAGGTGAACCTGGACGGGGAGCTGCTGAACCTGGGCCGCGAGCTGCGGTTCGAGCTGCTGCCGGGGGGCCTGGCGGTCTATGCCCGCGCGAGCGGCCCGGAAGCCGTGTTGGACATTTGGGGCGCCGGCCTCGAGCTGGCCTGATGAAAGGGGATCACGATATGCACCGGAGCTTGGCGAGTATGCAACGGCTGCCCCTGTTGACGGCGGAGGGCGTGCGCCTGGGCGAGATCACGGATGCCTTCTACGAGCCTTACGAGCAGCGCATCCTGGCCTTCAGCGTGGACTGGGAGGACGCCGCCAGCACGGGCTCCGACACGCTCCTGCCGCTCACGCAGCTCTCGGAGCTGAACGCGGACATCGCGACCGTGTCCGACGAGATCGGCGCGAGCGCCGGGCTGCAGGCCAACATCGACAACAGCGACGACAACAACTGGCTGCCCGCCTTCGAACGCATGCTGGACAGGCCCGTCGTGGACGAGGTCGGCAACATCATCGGCCGGCTGGCGGACATCCACTTCGACCCACAGGACGGCTCCGTCGAGTTCTACGAGATCGTGGTGGACGAGCTGGGCGACCCGCTGCTGCTGCCGCCCGCCAAGGGCCTCGACGTGGTGGACGGCAAGGTGCTGGTGCCCGGCGCGTGTATCGAGGCCGCGCGCAAGCACGGCAACCCGCCCTCCATGGGCATCGCCTTCCTGGAGGCGGAGGGGCTGGAAGACATGGTGGGCGAGGAAGACATCGAGGTCGCCCGCATCAGCCAGCACGAAGCCGGATAGGTCAGGGGCGCTCCAGGTCGAACAGGTCCGTGACGCGGCAATAGCCGGCGCCGGCCAGGCGGCCCAACGGCCGCCAGCGGTCCAGCCGCACGCGGCCGTTGTCGTACAGGTCGTCGCGGACGTGCGCGCGCAGGACGGTGCCGATGATCAGGCTGCCGCCGCCGGGGCGATCGCTGATTTCGAGCACCTGGTTCAGGGTGCACTCGAAAGCGATCGGGCTTTCCTGCACCCTGCTGGCGTTGACCACGTCGGCGGGCACCGCCGTGAGCCCGGAGAAGTCGAACTCGCTGGTTTCGGGGTCGAGCTCCGCGGCGCAGAGGTTCATCTGCTCGACGAAGGCCTCGTCGACCACGTGGATCACGAACTCCCGCGTGGCCTCGATGTTGGCCAGGGTGTCTTTCTTGACCGCATTGGGCCCCTTGCGCATGGTCGAGAAGCAGAGCGTGAGCGGGTTCGCGCAAATCACCGTGAAGAAGCTGAAAGGGGCCAGGTTGTCGACGCCCGCCGCGCTGCGCGAAGAGACGAAGGCGATCGGCCGCGGGACGACCGAGCCGACGGCCAGCTTGTAGGCGTCACCGAACGGCAGCGTAGCCAGGTCGAAGATCATGCGTGGGCGCCCCAGCTGGCCCAGTAGTCCTTCCACTCCACCGCCTCGGCTTCGGGCGTGAGCTTGAGGGGGTTGCGCGTGTCGACCATGACGGCATACTCGTCGGTGTGCGCCTTCTTGCCCTGGTTCAGCAAGGCCTTGGGGTGCGGGCCGTGGTGGATGCCCTGCGGGTGGAAGGTGACCATGCCGGGCGCGATGCCGTCGCGGCTGAAGAAGTCGCCCGCGTGGTAGAAGATCACCTCGTCGAAGTCGATGTTCCGGTGGAAGAACGGCACCTTGAGAGCATCCGGGTCGGTTTCCAACGGGCGCGGCACGAAGGTGCAGACCACGAAGTTCCGGGCGAGCACGGTCGTGTGGACGCTGGGCGGCAGGTGGTAGCGGTGGCTCGTCACGGGCCGGAAGTCGCGCACGTTGAACTTCCAGACCGTCAGGTCGCCCTTCCAGCCCACGGTGTCGATCGGGTCGAAGGGATAGAAGATCTTGGTGATCTCCCCGCAGCGCTTCACCCGCAGCTCCCACTCGCCATCCGCCTTCAAGGAGGGGGCGGGCGTGGGCGTCTGGATCACGCCGGCATCGAACAAGGCGTTGCGGCCCAGCATGCCCTTGTCGGGCAGCCGGATCTCCGTCTTGGACTCGATCAGGAGGTAGGCGTTGTCCGCGGTGGCGGGCAGGAGCCGGTAGGTGGTGCCGCGGGGGATCACGATGTAGTCCCCGGGCTCGTAGGCCAGCGGGCCGAAGTCGGTCTCGATCGTGCCCGTGCCGCGGTGGATGAAGTAGAGGTCGTCGCCGTCGGCGTTGCGGTAAGAATAGGCCATCGCCGCCTGGGGCCGGGTGAGCTTCAAGGCGACGTCGTCGTTGTACAAGAAGGTCACGGGCTCGCCGTTGGCAGCCAGCTCGAGCGTGTTGATCGCATGGGGCCGCAGCGGGCCTTCGATGCGGGTCCAGCCCGTGGGCGGGTGGGCGTGGTAGAGGTGCGAAACGCGGCCGAAGAAGCCGTCGCGGCCATGCTCCTCCTCGAAGGTGCCCTCCGGCAGGCCCACGTGGGCCTGGGCGGCGAAGTTGCCCTTGGTGAGCGCGAAGATCTGTTCCATTACTTGCTCCCGATCGGGGTGCGCAAGATGCCCACCCGCGCGATCTCCAGTTCCACGACGTCGCCCGGCCGGATCCAGCGGTCCAGCTCCAGGCCGCAGCCCCGGCCGACCGTGCCCGAGCCCAGGATGTCGCCGGGGTAAATCGTTTCGTCCTGGGACAGGTGCGCGATCATCTGGGCGAAGCTCCAGTAGGGGTTGCCGGCGTTGCTCTCGGACCAGACCTCGCCGTTGACCCTGACGATGGCCGGCAGGTCCGAAAGGTCGCCCACCTCGTCGGGCGTGACCAGCGCGGGGCCGATCGCCGTGGCGAAGTCCTTGCCCTTGGCCGGGCCGAGCCGGCAGGCCATCTCCTTGCGCTGGATGTCGCGCGCGGAGAGGTCGTTCATGACCGTGTAGCCGGCCACGTAGTCGAGGGCCTGCTCCACGGGAATGTTGCGGCCCTCGCGCCCGATCACGCAGGCCAGCTCCAACTCGAAGTCGAGCTGATCGGTATAGCGGGGCCAGGGCGAGGGCGCGTCCGGCCCGATCATGGTGCGCGCGTTGCCCTTGTAGTAGACCGGGATCTCGTACCAGGGCTTGGGGATTTCCTCGCCGCGCTTGGCGAAGCCCGTCTTCACGTGCTCCTCGAAGGCGTAGAAGTCGCGCAGGCTGTTGGGCTCGGGCACGGGGGCCAGCAGCCGCACCGCGGCCAGGTCGTGGACGAGCGTCTCTTCGTTGGGGCCCTCGGGCCGGCCGGCGGCGGCCACGTCGCGCAACAGCTGGCGCGCCTCCTGCATGGCGGGCTTGCCGCCCTCCAGGAAGGCCTTCATGGTCGCCGGCAGGTGGGCGTCCGCGTAGCGGTAGGGCGCGGGGTGGCCCAGGCCCTCGTGGCGCCAGGCGCAGGCAAAGTTCAGGTCGACGACCGTCTCCCCGACAAGCGCGCCCAGCCTGTGATGGCGGCCCAGCGCGGTCTTGATTTCATATGTGACCAGCCGCATAGCGGCCAATATACCATGGGGTGTTAGCCTGCACGTGGAGGTGCCAGATGTCCGATGTTGTAGGTCCCGCGCAGTTCGAGTTCACGGAGGCGCACAACCAGGTCTTCCGGGAGCTGGGCAAGCGCATGTCCACCGTGGGGACACTCACCATGGTGTTCGGTGCGCTCACGGTGCTGGCCTCGGTGGTCACTGCCGCGAAAGGCGGCGGCAGCAGCGTCGTCAGCGGCGTGTTGTGGTTGGTGTTCGGCTCGTGGACCCAGAACGCGGGCAAGGCGTTCACGGCGATCGCCACCACGCAGGGCAACGACGTGGACCACCTCATGCTGGCCCTGGAGCACCTACGCAAGCTCTACAAGGCGATGTACGGCCTGCTGATCACCGGCGTGATCCTGGCGGCGGTGGTCTTCGTTATTGCCATCGTGCTGGTGGGCAGCTACAAACTTTAGGGACGCTTGGCTCCTTAGTTGCATGCCAAGCGTTGGTATAGAAGTTTTGGAAGCCTAGACCTACCGGAGGACCGCATGAACTTCAAGCACATCCTGGCCGTCGCCGCCATCCTGACCGCCGCCGGCTGCGCCGCCCCGGTCCAGCACCTGGCCACCGGCACCAGCGACCCGCTCGTGCAGGCGATGCACGACGGCCCCGCGGCCGGGTACGGCAAGGTCACGAAGTAAACTCCCGCCGCACGCGGCAAACGGCCCCACTCCTTTCGGAGCGGGGCCGTCTTAGATTTGGAGCGTCGAAGCTTACTTCGCTACGGCAGCAGCCGCGGCGTTGACCTTCTTGGCAAGGCGCGACTTCAGGCGAGCGGCCTTGTTCGGGTGGATCACACCCTTCTTGGCGGCCCGGTCGATCGTGCTCACCGCGACGGTGGCGACGGCCTTGACTTCGGTGCCGGGGGTCTCGATAGCGGTCATGGCCTGCTTGTTGCGGGTCTTGACTTCGGACTTCACGGCGTTGTTCCGCTGCCGGTTGCGCTCGGCGACCTCGACGCGCTTGATGCCGGACTTGATGCGCTTGGCCATCTTAGTGTTTTTACTCCCATTCGGTGCGTGGTGCTATTTGCTGTTTAACTTTCGCGTAAGCGTCAAGCAAGCAAAGGTCAAGAGGACTCCAAGAATTATACACGGCCACCCGTGAGATCGGCAAGACGGGTATATAACTCTCGATCGTCCCCTGGAGCTTCCCATGTCCCGCCATTCCCGGCTTTGTTGTGCTTTCTGGGTGTGGGCGCTGGCTGGGTGCGCGGTCACGCCGAACAATGGGGCGGCCGGCAGCGCGGTGGTGACGGCCCAGGTCTCGCAGGCCAACCTCGCGATCGAGGGGCGGGCGATCGCCCCCCAGGCCCTGCTGTCGAACAACAGCGGCTCGCTGATCGCGAACAACGGCAGTGGACTGGTGTCGAACAACGGCGGCGGTATCCTTGCCAGCAACACCTCGCGTTACGGACTGCTCGCCGTGGAAGAAACGCCGCTCGCCAACGCGCTGGGCTATCTGACCACGCCGGACGAAGATTTCTACCGCTTCAACGGCAAGACCGTCACGACGACCTCCGACGGCCAGGGCAAGTACCGCTTCCAGGGCGGGGTGCCGCACAAGCAACCCGTGATCGTGAGCTTCGTGTTGCCGGGCAACCGGCGCGTGGTGGGCTTCACCGTGCCGGAGACGGGGACGGCCAAGCTGGACCTTTCGCTGGCGACCACCTTCGTGACGGAGTACCTGCGCGAGCACGCGCTGCTGGCGAAGCGGTCCATGGCCGACTTCGAGCTGGGCCGCCTGCCGGATCTGGCCAAGCGCACGTCGGCCGCACTTGGCGCCGGCGACCTCCCCACGCCGGATCTGGTGGTGGGCCACATCCAGGATCTGAACCAGGCCTACGCGCTGGCGGTGGGCAAGAACGCGCAGGGGCTGGGCGACGCCTGGGCCAAGCTGCTGGGCGCCCGCACGCTCGCCACGGCCACCGCGGCCGGCTCCGGCGTGACGGACAGCGGCGGCGACGGCAAGCCGGCGCTCCAGGGCGAGTTCTACCGCCTCAAGGGCGTGGCGGTCGACCATGAGGGCAACGTCTTCCTGGCGGACGAAGGCAACCACCGCGTGCGACGCATCGACGCCAAGACCGGCCTGCTCTCCACCGTTGCAGGCACAGGCGATCGCGGCTTCGGCGGCGACGGCGGGCCGGCCGCGCAAGCCATGTTGAGCTTCCCGCGCTCCGTGGCGCTGGACCGCACGGAGAACCTCTTCATCTTCGACTCTCAGAACTGCCGGATCCGACGCGTGGACAAGGCCACCGGCACGATCACGACGTTCGCCGGGGATCCGGCGGCCAACGGGGCCTTCTGGACCGGCGGCCACGACGGCGACGGCGGCCCGGCCGCGAAGGCCAAGCTCTTCTCGCCGCGCGGCGGGGCCTTCGACTCGCAAGGCAACATGTACGTGACGGACGGCCTGAAGGACACCAACTTCCATTGCATCCGCAAGATCTCGCCCACCGGGGAGATCTCGACGTACGCCGGCTCCGCGGACGCGCCGGGGTCGTTCCTGGGCGAGAACCTGCTGGCCGCCAAGGCGCGCTTCAACTACACCAACCAGCTCTTCGTCACGCCGGACGATCAGCTCTACGTGGCGGACACCAACAACCACTGCATCCGGAAGATCGACCTCGCCACCAGCCTGGTCACGACCGTGGCCGGGCTCGGCGGCAAGAAGCCGGACCAGCCGGAGCCCGACGGCAAGCTGGCCATCGAGACGCGCCTGAACGCGCCCTACGGCGTGGCCGTGGACAAGGCCGGCCAGATCTACATCGCGGAGCGGGGCTTCCACCGCCTGCTGGTGGTGAAGCCCGACGGGCGGCTGTACACCTTGGGCGGCGGCGGCAGCCTGACGGGCGACGGCGACGCACGCCTGCTGGCCCTGTCGGAGCCCCATGATCTCACGTTCGACAACGACGGCAGCTTGTTGATGGCCGACGCACGGGCCTCCAAGCTGCGCCGCTTCTTCGTCCAATTCGGGCTCTAACCCTCGCTCGGCTGTAGGGGGGGCCAACGCTTGCATGCCAGAATCTCCTAAAGGGAGGGTGGCGATGCATCGGTGGATGGCAGTTGCAGGGGCCTTGCCGGGGTGCGGTGGGGCACCGAAATGACGCGCTGGCTGCCGTGCCTGGCGCTGCTGGCCGCCTGCAGCGGCACGCTGCCGGTCGTGACCACGGCCGGCACGCCGCAGCCCGAGCCGGGGCCCGTGCGGAGCCCGGAGCCCTCGCCTACGGCCACGCCGACCCAGGCGCCCACGGCCACGCCCGGCGCGGCGGCCTCGTGGCTGATCTTCGGCGACAGCATCACCCAGAACGCCTTCCACGACAGCCTGGCCTGGAATGCCGCCTGGGGTGCGCTCGCGCCCGTCGTCAGCGGCTACGGCCTGCGCGGCGCGGACGCGGCCTACGCGCTGACCCAGGAGGCCGAGGTGTTGGGGTACTTCCCCGCGGCCAGTGGCATGGGCCTGGCTTTCGGCACGAACGACGTGGGCCACAAGCGCACGCCGGACGCGTTCAAAATCTCGTTGAAGTCGCTCTACGACCGCGCCGTGGCGGCCGGCAAGCGCCCGCTCGTCGCAACCATTCCCTACAGCACCCACGCGGACTACCAGGCCGTGCCCGCCTTCAACCAGGCGATCGCCGAGTTGGCCTTGCCGCCCGGGCCGGACCTCTACGCCTGGTTCGTGCACCACCCGGAACAAATTTCTCCCGACGGGATCCACCCCACGGACGTGGGCGACACGCAGGTCCAGCGCCTGTGGGCGGAGGCCGCAAAGGGCGCTGGGTTCTGAAACCGGGGCTTGATCGCTCGGCGTTTGCCCGCTATGATTGAAAACGGTTTTCAATTTCAGTGGGAAGCGAGCCTATGGATCCCCAGCAACTCTTTTCCGATTTCCTACAGCACCAGGGGCTGCACCTGACGACGCAGCGGCGCGAGGTGCTGGAAGCCTTCTGGCAGGCCGACCACCACGTGAGCGTGGAGCAGCTGGTTGCGGAGCTGCGCTCGCGCCAATCGACCGTGGGGCAGACGACGGTCTACCGCACGTTGAAGCTGCTGGTGGAGTGCGGCCTGGCCGAGGAGCACAACTTCGACGCCACGGTCTCCGTCTTCGAGCGCGTGACCGGGCACCATGAACACCTGATTTGCACGGCCTGCCACCACATCCAGGAGTTCGCGCACGAAGAGCTCGAGCTCCTCAAGGAGGCGATCGCCCGCTCGTACGGCTTCACGCTGCAGCGGCACACCCTGCACCTCTATGGGGTGTGCTCGGGCTGCCAGGCGAAGGAGTCGAGCCTTGCTCTCCAAGTTGTTTAGCGGCAAGACCGGCTCCGGCCAGGTGGCCAGCCTGGCCGATTTGAAGCCCGGGCAGTCGGCGCGGATCGTGGCCCTGGAGGGCAAGGGGCCGATGGTCCAGCGGTTGTACGAGATGGGCCTGCTGGAAGGCTCCAAGGTCACGCTGGTGCGCCGCGCCCCGCTGGGCGATCCCCTCGAGATCCGCATCTTGGGGTACGGCCTGTCGCTGCGCAAGGCCGAGGCGGCCTGGATCAAGGTGGAGCTGCTATGACCACCGCCGCGCCGGTCGTGAAGCCGGCCAGGTTCGCGCTCGTCGGCAACCCCAACGTCGGCAAGACCTCCCTCTTCAACGCCATGACCGGCCTGAGCGCCAAGGTCGGCAACTACGCCGGCGTGACGGTCGAGAAGAAGATCGGCACCGTGCAGATCGACGGCCTCGGCGTCGAACTGGTCGACCTTCCCGGCATCTACACGTTGGCGGCCCATTCGCCGGATGAGCTGGTGGCCTTCTCGATCCTGGCCGACGAGGGCCCGCAAGGCGTGGACGGCGTGGTCGTGCTGCTGGACGCCTCCAACCTCGAGCGGAACCTGTACCTCTACACCCAGCTGCTGGCCTTCAAGCGGCCGCTGGTGGTGGCCTTGAACATGATGGACGTGGCGGCGGAGCAACAGGTGGCGATCGACGTGCCCCTGCTGCGAGCGCGCCTCGGCGTGCCCGTCGTGGTGGTGAACGCCGCGAAGCGCAGCGGGTTGGTGGAGCTGAAGGCCGAGTTAAAGGGGCTGCTCGCGGGCGGCGACCAGCCGCACGGCGCCGGGCCGGATCTGGGCGACGCGTTCGCTTCCGAGGTCGGCGACCTGGTGGCCTGGGCGACGGCCCGCGGGCGCACCGGTTGGCCGGCGTTCAAGGTCATGCGTGCCTTGATCGACGTGGGGGGCCACCTCGAGAAGCACTTCGCACAAGACTTCGGGCCGGAAGGCCTGACCGCGCTGGAAACCAGCCGCACCCGCATCGGGGCGACGCCCGTGCCCGCGGCCCACGAGGCCCGCGTTCGTTACGCCTGGGTGCATGCGTTGCTGGACGGCGTGATCGAGCGGCCCGAACGCCGCGTCTCGACACTCAGCGATCGGATCGACGCCGTGCTCACGCACCCCATCCTGGGCTTGGGCATCTTCACCCTGTTGATGGCGCTGATCTTCCAGTCGATTTACACCTGGTCGGCGCCCTTGATGGATGGCATCGAAGCGGTCTTCAAGGCGCTGGGACACGGCGTGGGCACGTTCTTGCCGCCGGGGCCGCTGCAAAGCTTGCTCGTCGACGGCGTGATCGCGGGCATCGGCTCCGTGTTGATGTTCCTGCCCCAAATCGCGATCTTGTTCCTGTTCGTGCACCTGCTGGAAGACTGCGGCTATATGGCCCGCGCCGCCTTCCTGATGGACCGCGTGATGAACAAGGCCGGGCTGTCCGGCAAGTCGTTCATCCCCATGCTGTCCGGCTTCGCCTGCGCCGTGCCTTCGATCATGGCGACCCGCACGATCGAGAACCGGCGTGACCGGCTCGCGACCATCCTGGCCCTGCCCTTGATGAGCTGCTCGGCCCGCTTGCCCGTGTACACGATCATGATCGGGGCGTTCATCCCGCAAATGCGCGTGTTTGGCCTGGATCTGCGTGGGTTGGTGCTCTTCGGCATCTACATCGCCGGCCTGGTCCTCGCCATCCCGCTGATCTGGTTGCTCAAGCGCACCGTGCTCAAGGGGGAGACGCCCACCATCTTGATGGAGATGCCCTCGTACAAGCTGCCCGGCGTCCGCGTCGTGGGGCTCGGGGTCTGGCGCCAGTGCCGTTCCTTCTTGGAGCGGGCCGGCACCGTGATCCTGCTCTTGACCGTGCTGATCTGGGCGGGCGCCTACTTCCCGCACCACGCCACGGCCGTGGCCTCCCTGGAGGCCCAACGGCCGGCGATCACAGCGCAAGGCCCGGCCAAGGCGAAGCAGCTGGAGGCCGCGATCCAGGCCGCCTACGTCGAGGACTCCTACCTGGCACGCGTCGGCAAGACGATCCAGCCGGTCTTCGCCCCGATGGGCTGGGACTGGCGCATCACCACCGGCGTGTTGGCGTCCTTCCCGGCCCGCGAGGTGATCGTCGCGACGCTGGGCACGCTTTACAGCCTGGGCAGCGATGCGGACCAGGACAAGCTGCTGACGACGTTGCAGACGGCCAAGCACCCGGATGGGACGCCGGCCTTCACGATCGCCGTGGCGATGTCGGTCATGGTCTTCTTCGCGCTCTGCCTACAATGCGCCTCGACGCTGTCCGTCATGTGGCGCGAGACGGGCTCGTGGAAGTGGCCGGCGGTGGCGTTCACGTTCCAGACGGCGCTGGCTTACGTCGGCGCGTTGGCCGTCTTCCTGGCCTTGAAGGGATTGTAGCGATGGATTTCCAGACCCCGATCGCGTTGGCCATGGTGGCGTCGGCCGCGGGCACGTTGGTGTGGCGCCAGGCCAAAGCCCTGCGGCCGAAGAAGGCGGCGGGCGGTTGCAAGGGCTGCCCCAGCGGCGGGAGCTGCTCGAAGCTCTCCTGTTAAAGCCTAGACCGATGCCTGTACGGCGTAGCAAGTAACATAATGTGGTATCGAGGGAGTATGGCTTCATACTCCCTCGATTTGCGTGTGCGCGTCGTCGCCAAGTACGACGACGGCTTCAGCTACGACGAT
>JAQBPE010000283.1 GCA_028287685.1 Cyanobacteria bacterium RYN_339
CCGCGGGCGACGCCGCTGCCGGCCGGGCGGCCCAGGCCGAGGCCGAGGCGCTGATCGCGGCGCGCGGCCTGGAGTTCCTGCGCAAGCAAGACGCCGCGCTCTGGCTGGAGCTGGCCGCCACGGCGCCGGCCGCCGTCCCTGCCCCCGAGGGGATGGTGGTCAAGTTGTTCGGAGAGCTGGAGCTGCTGCGCGGCGACGTGCGCGTGGACGACTGGCCACGCCGCAAGGCCAAGCTGTTGCTGGCAGCGCTTGCGCTCTACCCGCGTGGGCTCTCGCTGGTCGAGCTGGCGGAGATCCTGGCGGACGGCCAGGTCGGGCAGGCGGCCGTGATGATCGTGCAGACCAACGTGTCCGCCCTGCGCCGGGTGTTGGGGGGCGAGCAAGCCAAGGCCGCGATCCCCTTCGCCGACGAGCGCTACCGCGTGGCCGAAGGCCTGCTGGCGGGGTGCGACGTCTGGACCTTCGAGCAGGCCGCGCGCAAGGGGCTCGCGCTGCGCGACACGCGGCCGATGGACGCGGTGGCACCGCTGGAGCAGGCCCTGGCTTGCTACCGTGATAACCTCCTGGCCGAGCCCTTCTTCGAGCGCTACTTCGAGGCGGAACGCGAGCGCTTGCGCCAGCAAGCCCTGGCCTGCCTGTACCACCTGGCGGCGGCGCGCAGCGGGCTGGGCGACTTCGCGGGCGCGGAAGCCGACTTGCAGCGCGCCACGCAACTGGCGCCCACGGAGTGGGAGGCGTACAGACGGGTTATGGAGCACCAGGCGGAGCGCAAGCGGCCGGACCAGGTCCGCCAGGCTTATTGGGACTACCGCAAGGCCTTGAAGTCCCGGCTGCGGGTCGTCCCCGATGAAGCTTGCGAGCGGGCCTTCAAGGAGGCGCTGGGAAGCGCCGAAGCTTAACGCTTGCCGTCCAGCGTGATGATCTCCAGGCGATCTTGGGACGGATCGCCGAGCACCAGCTGGCCCTGTGCGTCAAAGACCAGGGGGCAGGGTCCGCCCAGGGCCTCATCGGCCTTGGCATCCGTGTAGACCTTGCCGCCCGGCCCCACCAGCGTGTCCAGCAAGCCATCCGCGCCGATCACGCGGATGCGGGGCGGCACCAGCGGCAACGCGCCCAGCACCTCCGCGTAGGTCGCGAGGTTCTTGTCGCCGGCGGCGGCGATCGCATAGCCGGTGCCGGCCTCGCTCACGAACAACGTGCCCTTGGCGTCCAGCGCCAGGTACAGCGGCAGGAACATCGCCGTGTCCTTGCCGTTGGCGGCGGCGCCGGCTTGCCAGACGTCGCTGCCCAGGCGCAGGAAGGTGGCCTCGCGGGACAACCCCGCGACGTTCGAGATGGGGAGCTTCGGGTCGGTCATGTCGATGCGACGCACGCGCATGTTGCCGGTGTCCGCCAGGTACAGCCAGTGGCCGTCGGACGAAAAGACGATGCCGCCAGGTGCGGTAAGCAGCGCCTGCGCGGCCGGCCCGCCGTCGCCGTAGTCGCCGGGGGTGCCCAGCGGTGCGCCCGCCAGCAACTCGCACTGGCCATCCGCGCGCAGGCGCCACAGCTGGCAAGACTCGTTGTCCGTCCAGTAGAGCAGGCCGTCGGGGCCGGTAGCCACCGCCAGCGGCCGGTGCAGCGGCATGTCGCTGGCCGGGTAGCGCCGCCGATCCGGCTGCAGCAAGCTGCCGATATGCTTGACCAGGGTCGTGACCTTGCCATCCGCGCCCACCCGGCGGATGCGGCTGTTCGCCGTGTCGGCCACGATCAGGTCGGCGCCCTGGTAGACGGCCGCGCTGGGCGCGTTGAAGCGGGCCGCCAGCGCGTCCACGCCGTCTCCATCCGTGCCGGGGCCGGCGCCCGCGATCACGGTCAGCTTGCCGCCTTCCAGGCGCTTGATCACGCCGGCCAGGCTGCTCACCACCACCAGCCGCCCCTGCGGATCGAGCGTCAGGCCGATCGGGGTGCTCATCGGCAGGACCTTGGCTTCGCCGTTCGCTACCGCGGCGCGCGTGCCGGCCACGGTGCGGATCGTGCGGCCGGCGCCGGGGGCGATCGCCCGCACCAACTCGTTGCCCGAGTCGGCCACGTACAGGGTGCCGTCGTCCCCAAGGGCCAGGCCGCTCGGCTGGCAAAGCGTGGCGGCCGTGGCGTCACCGCCGTCGCCCGCATCCCCCAGCGCGCCCGTCCCGGCCACCACGACCTGCTTATCACCCGGTCCGATCTTCAAGACCTGGTTCGCGCCTGTGTTCGCCACGTAGACGCCGCCATCAGGCGCCACGGCCAGGCCGCCCAGGTGCTGCGGGAACAGCGCCGGCCCGATCGCCCGCCAGGGCTGGCCCGGCGCCTTCGCGCGCAGCTGCCCGTCCGTGCGCGCATCCAGGGCGAAGATCGTGCCGTCCTTCGCGACCGCGAGGTCCAGGAAGGCAGGGTTGTCCAGCGCCGCGGTGTCTTCCTCCGCGAGCGACCCGTCGAGCGCCATGTGGAGCAACCGTCCATGAAGGAAGGTGCTGGGCGCCTCGCCGATGAGCAGGGTGCCGTCCGGGGCCAAGGCCAGCGAGCGGACATGGGCGAACGGCGCGGCCGCCCCCTTGGGCTTCAAGGTCTCGATCGTGGCGTCCGGCTTGATGTGGCGGATGGTCCCGGCAACGCCGTCCACGATGAAGATCGAGCCGTCGGCGCCCCGCGCCAGCGCCTCGATGCCGCCCAGCCGTGCGTCCAGGGCCGGCCCACCGTCGCCCAGGCTGGCCGCCTGCGGGCCACCGGCCACCCGTTGGATCGGGGCGTCCGCCGCGGCGAGCGACACGCCACGCAGGCGCCCGCCGATTTCCGAAATCAGCAGGCGCTGGCCATCCACCGCCAGCACTTGCGGTCGGACCAAGGCTGCCTGGGTGGCGGGCAGGCCGTTGCCGCGTCCCACCTGGCCCGCCAGCAAGGCGGCCTCGATGCGCACGAGCGTCTGGTCCAAGGCGGGGACCTTGGCGCGAAGGCCCTGGACCGTGGTGGCAAGCTCGCCGGCCTGGTAAGTGGGTGCCTGGAGATCGCCGCGTTGGTCTTCCAGTTGGGCCACGAGCGCCGTCGCATCCGCGGCCGGCAGCTTGTCCAGCACGCCGGCCTGGCCCTTCACGTACCGGTCCAGCACGTAGGCCGCCGCGAGCGATGTGGCGGTGTCGATCGTGGCCTCGCGCGGCTTGTCGGCGGCAGCGGCAGGTACGATCGTGCGCAGCTCGCCACCCGCAGCGTGGGGGCCGCCCTTGGGGAAGAGCTTCACGCGCAGCACCAGCGTGCCGGCCGGCAACGCCGCGTCCAGCGCATAGGCACCTTGCCGGTTCGTGGTGGCCGACAGGGCCTTGCCCTTGGCGTCGAGCAGCGGGTTGCCCGCGGCGTCCAGCACCTCGACGAGCGCTTCGGCCAGCGCGTTCTCTTCTTGCGCGGCCTGGAGCTTGCGGGTGCCGCCGCCGTCAACCCCGAGGCCGTTGTCGGACAGCACGTTGCCGCCGTTGTTGGCGATCAGCCCCAGGCCGTTGTCGGACAGCACGCCGCCGGAGCTGTTGCTGACCACGCCCGCGCCCAGGCCCGACAGCAGCCGGACGGTGCCCATCAGCCTCGCCTTGCCGATCAGGTCGGCCGCCGTGGTACCGACTTTGGGCGGCGTGGCCTTGAGCGGCAGCTTGGGCCCGCAGCCGGCCACGGCGAGCGACAGCACGAGCAGGCAAGACATGGGAAAGCGGGACATGCGGGGCTCCTGTGACGTAGGCCCAATCTACCCCCCGCTTGACGCCTTAAAACGCTGACGGCAACCGGGTTCGCGACTTACTGCCTGGCCAGCGGCCCGGTGCCCGCCGCTTGCAACTGCCAGAGCCGTTGGTACAGCCCGCCGTGCGCCAGCAGCTCGTGGTGGCGGCCCTGTTCGCGCACCTGGCCCTTGTGCAGCACGAAGATCCGGTCGGCATCCTGGATCGTCGACAGGCGGTGCGCCACCACCAGGGTGGTGCGGCCGCGCATGACCTCCGCCATGGCCTGCTGGAGCGCCGCCTCCGTCCCGGAGTCCACGCTGGCGGTGGCCTCGTCGAGCACCAAAACGGCCGGGTCGTAAGCCACGGCCCGTGCGAACGAGATCAGCTGGCGTTGCCCCGCGCTCAACGTCATGCCGCGCTCGACCACCGGCTCGTCGTAGCCCCGCGGCAGGGCCCGGATGAAGGGATCCGCGCCCACCAACCCGCATGCCCGCTCGACCGCGGCCCGATCGATCGTGGGGTCGCCCAGCGAGACGTTGCCGGCCACGTCGCCCGCGAAGAGGAAGACGTCCTGCATCACCGTTCCCACGCGGCGGCGCAGCTGTGCCTGGGGCCAGGCGCGCACGTCCACCCCGTCCACCAGCACCTGGCCGCGCTGCACGTCGTAGAAGCGCGCCACCAGGCTCATGATCGTGGACTTCCCGGCGCCGGTGTGGCCCACGAAGGCCACCGTCTCGCCGGGGGCCACCGTGAAGCTCACGCCTTGCAGGATCCAATGCTCGTCCTGGTAAGCGAACCACACGTCGCGGAATTCCACGGCCGGCGCGCCCGGCACCGGCGTGGGCTCGGTGGCGGGTTCCACCACCGAGGGCACGGTCGCGAAGAGCTGGAAGATGCGCTCGGCCGAGGCCAGGCCGCTCTGCATGAAGTTGTACTTCTCCGCCAGCGCGTTGATGGGGTTGTAGAGCTTGCCCAGGTAGCTGGTGAAGGCGAAGAGCGTGCCGACGGTGACGGTGCCCGCCAGCACCTCGCGGCCGCCGTACCAAATCAGCCCGACCAGGGCGAAGCTGGTAATCAACTCGAGCAGCGGCCGGAAGATGGAGTAAACTCGCAGCTGCCCCATGCTGGACGCGAAGTAGTCGTCGTTGGTGGCGCGGAACTCCTGCGCTTGCAGGTCCACGCGTGCGAAGAGCTGGATGATGCGCACCCCGGACAGGTTTTCGGCGATGCTGGCGTTGATGCGGGCAATCTTCGTGCGCACCTCACGCCACGCCTTGCGCGCCAACTTCTGGAAGAGGCCCGCGGCGAGCGCCACAAGCGGCACGACCGCGAAGCAGACCAGCGCCAGGCGCACGTCCATCGCCAGCATCACGTAGCCGGCACCGAGGATCAGGAAGCAGTCCTTGAAGAGGTTCACCAACACGCTGGTGTACATCTCGTTCAGCGTCTCCACGTCGTTCGTGACGCGGGTGATCAGGCGCCCGGCGGGGTTGCTGTCGTAGAAGGCCAGCCCCAGCGTCTGGAGGTGCGCGAACAGGTCGTTGCGGATGCCCGCGATGATGGCCTGGCCGGTGATGCGCAGCCACAGGCCCTGGACGTAGGCCAGCACCTCGCACAGCGTCGCGGCCGCGAGGTACAGGGCGGTCAGCACCAATAGGCGGTCGAACAGGCCCGCCCGCGCCCCGGCCTGGCTCGGCACCATGACCTCGTCGATGCCCAGCTTGATGAAGTAAGGCGCGCTGACGTTCAGTCCGATATCCACCACCAGGATCAGCACGCAGCCGACCAGCGCCCGCCAGTGCGGCAGGGCATAGCCGAGCAGCTTGCCCACCAGCTCGCGGTCATAGACCACGGCCAGCTCGTCTTCTTCGTGGAAGCTCACATGTCCTCCAAGGCGGCTTCGAGCTGCTGGCGCCGGTGCACGCGGGCGTAATCGCCGCCCCTGGCCAGCAGCTGGTCGTGCCGGCCGCGCTCGGCCACGCGGCCCTGGTCCAGCACCAGGATCTCGTCGCAGTGCTGCAAGGCCGAGGTGCGGTGGGAGATGATCACGGTGGTGCGTCCTGCCATGAAGCCCTTCAGTTCCCGGATCAGGCGCGCCTCCGTGTCGGTGTCCACCGCGGAAAGGCAATCGTCCAGCACCAGCACGGGGGAGTCTTTCAGGAGCGCCCGCGCGATCCCCAGCCGTTGGCGCTGGCCGCCGGAAAGCGTCACGCCGCGCTCGCCCAGCATGGTGGCGTAGCCCAAGGGGAAGTCCTGGACGTCGGCATCCAGCTGCGCCCGCTGCGAGGCCAACCGCACCTCTTCCGGCGTGTGCGGCCGGGGCTCGAACGCCACGTTCTCTTCGACCGTTCGCGAGAACAGGAAGCCATCCTGTGGAACGTAGGCGATCGCCCCCCGCAAGGCATCAAGCCGCAAATCGTTCACGTCCACGCCATCCAGGAACACCTGGCCGCGCGGCGGGTTGAACAGGCGCGTCAGCAGGTTCGCGAGCGTGGTCTTCCCGGCGCCCGTGGCGCCCATGATCCCGATCGTGGCGCCCGGCGGCGCAACCAGCGAGACGTCCGCCAGCACGAGCGGCAACTCCGGCGCGTAGCCGTAGGTCAGCCCGCGCAGCTCCAGGTGCCCGGCAGGCGTTGGCAGCCCCAGCGGGCCATCCGCCACGGAGGGCATCTCGGCGAAGATCTTCTGGAG
>JAQBPE010000301.1 GCA_028287685.1 Cyanobacteria bacterium RYN_339
GCGCTGCGCACCGCCATCAACCAGTGGAACCGCGTCACCTGCACCGTCACCACGCTGCAAATCTTCATGGCCATCAAGCGTCCGGCGGAGCTGGTGCGCATCATCGGCAGCCTGGCGAGCCCGGCCGGCACCGCGAACTTGGCCAGCGGCCAGACCGTCACCCGCTTCCGCGGCACGGAAACCAGCGACGGCACCCAGCGCACCGTCTCCGCCCGCCTCTGGAACCCGGCCTTCATGCAGATGGCGCTGGGCCGCAGCGTGAACAACAGCCAGAACGATCCCGGCCTGACCGCCAGCCAGGTTGCCAAGGCCTACCAGGCCGTAACCGGCAAGACGACCCACACCTACACCGTCAGCCACGACGGCTTCGACGCCGTGATCGCGCACATCCGCGAGGCCACCGCCCGCGGGCTGCCCGTGCCGATCGGCCGGAGCTGGGGCAGCGGCGGCCACGAGCTGCTGGTGACCCGGGTGGTGGGCGATCGCCTCTACATGGACAACCCCCAGGGCACCGAAGACAGCATCACCATCGGCGAGCTGCGCAGCGTGCTGTGGTCCGCCAACGTGGTGGAGCTTTAGCAAGCAACCGCCCGCGCCGACGGGTCATTTTATCCGCAAATCGCCGCCGCATCCGGATATCCAGTTGCGCAGACCTTGCCTGCTTGATATATATAAATGACGGACTGTTGCGGAGGTCGTCATTTGAGCGCCAGGATCGCGATCGTGGGCTTCGGCTCGCGCCTGCCGGGCCAGGCCCCCGGCCCGCAAGGGTTCTGGCCCGTGCTGGCCGATGGCGTGGACACGACGGCGGACGTCCCCGCGGACCGGTTCGACATCGGGCGCCTGCACGCGCCCGAACCCAAGCAGAAGGGCAAGATCGTCTCCCGGCGCGGCGCGTTCGTGGCCGGCGACCTCGCCGCCTTCGACGCGGGGTACTTCGGCCTGGCGCCGCGTGAGTGCAAGGCCATGGACCCCCAACAGCGCATGTTGCTGGAAGCTGCCGTGCACGCCCTGGCGGACGCCGGCATCCCCCAGGCCGAGCTGCGCGGCTCCAAGACGGCCGTCTACGTCGGCACCTTCAACAGCGACTACGAGACGCTGGGCTACACCGGCGGCGAGAACGTCGACCTCTACACGGTGCTGGGCGGCGGCCGCTACTCCCTGGCGAACCGCATCTCGTTCTTCTTCGACTTCCGCGGGCCCAGCATGCATGTGGATACGGCGTGTTCGTCCACGGCGGCGGCCTTCCACCTGGCGTGCGAGCACCTGCGGGGGAACCCGGGCGCGACGGCGCTGGTGGGCGGCTGCAACCTGCTGGTCAACCCACACCTCAACATCGGGCTCTCGTACTCCGGCGTGTTGTCGCCGTCCGGCCAGTGCCGTTTCGGCGACGCCAGTGCGGACGGCTACATCCGTGGCGAGGCGATCGGCATGATCGTGTTGAAGCGGCTGGACGACGCATTGCGTGACGGCAACCGGATCTACGCGGTGGTCCGCGCCAGCGGCATGAACCACGACGGCGCCTCCAACGGGTTGCTGATCCAGCCGAGCGAGGTGACGCAGGTCCAGCTGATGCACGAGGTGTGGCAAGCGGCCGGCATCACGGCCGATGACCTCGACTACATCGAGGCCCACGGCACCGGCACGCGCGTGGGCGACCCGATCGAGCTGCAGGCCTTCGGCGCCGCGCTGGCGGGCCGGACGCAGGCCACGCCGTGCTACGTGGGGTCCGTGAAGTCCAACGTGGGCCACTCCGAGGGCGCCTCCGCCTTCGCCAGCATCCTGAAGGTGGCCTTGAGCCTGGGGCACGGCGTGATCCCGCCCAGCCTGCATTTCCGCACGCCCCATCCCGGCGTGGACTGGGAGCGCCTGCCGATCACGATCAACACGGCGCCCGTGCCGTGGCCGCGCCACGACCGGCCGCGCCTCGCGGCCATGAACTCGTTCGGCATGACCGGCACCAACGTGCACCTGGTCTTCGAGGCCTTCGAGGCGCCCACCCAGCCGACGGCGCCCGCCGCGGCCTACCTCCTGCCCGTGTCCGCCCGGTCCGAGGCAGCGTTGCGAGCCTCGCTCGGGGACTACCGGGCGTTCTTGTTGGAGGGTCGCGAGGACCTGGCGGACGTCTGCCATTCAGCGGGCCCGCGGGGCACCCACCAGCCCTACCGCGTCGCCCTGGCCGGGCGTGACGCCGCGGAGCTGGTGGCGGAGCTGGACCGCGTGGCCTCGGCGCCCGTGCTGCCCGCGCGGGAGCCGCGCATCGCCTTTGTCTACGCGGGCCAGGGCAGCGCCTGGGCCGGGATGGCCCGCGAGCTGCTGGAACAGGACGCGCGCTTCGCGGGGGCCGTGGCCGAGGTAAGCGCGGCGTGCGGCTGGTCCGTGGCGGACGAGCTCCGCCGGGAGCCCGCCGACTCGCGCCTGGCGGACACGTTGGTGGCGCAGCTCTGTATCTTCGCCGTGCAATTGGGTCTGACGCGCATGCTGGCCCACGCGGGCATCCTCCCGGCGGCGGTGGTGGGGCACAGCCTCGGCGAGGTGACGGCCGCGCATGTGGCCGGCGCGCTGGGCGTGCCCGAGGCGGTGGCGTTGATCCAGGCCCGGGGCGAGATCATGCGCCGCGACGAGGTGCGCGGGCGGATGGCGGCCGTCGCCCTCGATGAAGCGGCCTGCACCGCCCTGTTGGCACGCCATGGCGACCCGACGTTGGCGATCGCCGCCGTCAACAGCCCAACCCAGTGCGTGGTCTCCGGCCCGGAGGCCGAGATGGCAAGCTGGCTGGAAGCCTGCGGGCGCGAGGGCGTCGGGACGCGCGATCTCGACGTGGCGTTCGCGTTCCACAGCACGCTGTTGGCGCCCTTCCGCGCGGAGCTGGCCGGCCGGCTGGCGCCGCCGCCGCCGGGCCCCGCTGCCGCCGCGTTCTACTCCACGGTGCAGGGCGGCCCGGTGCCGCTGGAGGCCCTGGACGCCCACTACTGGGCGGCGAACATGTGCGACCCCGTGCGCTTCCTGCCGGCCGCCACCCGTCTGCTTGCGGACGGCTACGACCTGCTGGTCGAGCTGGCCCCCCACCCCGCGCTCGCCGCCAGCCTCGACGAGCTCGCTCGCGGCCTGGGGCGAGCGGACGTGGCCGTGGTGCCGACGTTGCGCAAGGGCGATGCCCCCGCCCGCTGCATGGCCCGCGCCCTGGGCCGGCTCTATGCCGCCGGTGCGCCGCTTGCCTGGGCTGCCGTCACGCCGCCCGGCCGCACCGTGTCGTTGCCGCCCTACCCGTTCCAAAGAGAGCGCTACTGGCTCGACGCCAAGCCCGCCGCGCCGGACGGCCTCGCGGAGGACCTGGCGCGCCTGGCGGGCGAGCTGGACGGCATCCGCGCCAAGCTCGCCGCGCCCGCCCCCAAGGCCGCCTTCCAGGGCTGGCTGCACGAGCTGACCTGGGTCGAAGAGCCGGCCTCCCCCGCGGAAAGCGGCCGCTGGCTGGTGCTCGCGGCGGACGAGGAAGAGGCGCGCGCGGCCTTCCCGGACGCGATCGTGGCCGGCCCGACCTTCGACGCCGACGCGCTGGAAGCCTACACCGCGCTACTCGCGGGGGTCGAGGGCATCACCCACGTCGTGGATTTGCGGCCCGCGGCCGGCGTCGGGCCGGAGGGCTGGCTCGCCGCGCACGAGCGCAACGGCGCGCGCACGCTGCTCGCCGTTCAAGCGCTCCTGGCATCGGGCGGGGACGCGGCCTACTGGCTCGTCACGCGCGGGGCGTTGGGCCTCGACGCGCCGCCCTGCCTGGGCCAGGCCGCGCTGGTGGGGCTGGCGCGCTCGCTGGCGCTCGAGTGCGCGGAGCGCTGGGGCGGGCACGTGGACCTGCCCGCGGCCGGGCTTGCCGGGCTGCGGGAGGCGATCGCGGGAGGACGCAACGAGATCGGGGTGGCCTTGCGGGCCGGCCGCCGGTTGGTGGCGCGCGTCGTGCCCGCTGCCACGGGGGTCACGGCGCCGCTGCGCTGCGCCGCGGACGCCAGCTACCTCATCACGGGCGGGCTGGGCCACATCGGCCTGGTCCTGGCGGAGCACCTGGCGCGCGCCGGCGCCCGCGAGCTGGTGCTGGCCAGCCGCAGCGGCGCCGCCCACCCGGCGGCCGAGGCCGCGATCGCTCGCTTCGCGGCCCAGGGCGTGCGGCTGCACGTGGTGGCCGCCGACCTGGCGGACCCGGCGGCGGCCGCCGCGCTGGGACGCTACCTCCAGACGGCCTGCCGCCCGCTCAAGGGCGTGATCCACGGCGCCGGCACCTACGCCGACCACCCGATAGCCGGTTTGGACCGCACGATCCTGGCCGCCGAGGCGGCGCCAAAGGTGCAGGGCGCCTGGCACCTGCACGAGCTCACGCGCAATGTGCCGCTCGATTTCTTCGTCATGATGTCGTCGATTTCCGCCGTCTGGGGATCCGCCGGCCAGGCGCCGTACGCGGCCGGCAACGCCTTCCTGGACGCGCTGGCCCTGCACCGTCGCGCGCTGGGCTTGCCCGGCACCAGCATCAACTGGGGGATGTGGGCGGACGGCGGGATGGCGACGGCGGCGATCGCCGAGCGCTTCGGCCGCATGGGCATCCGCCCGATGGCCCCGGAGCTGGCCGTGCAAGCCCTGGACGCCGCGCTGGCGGCCGGGCGGACGGGGCTGGTGGTGGCCGCCATGGACTGGGATCGTTTCGCGGCGCTCTACCGTTCGCGCCGGCCGTACCGCCTCTTCGAGCGGCTGGCAGCCGACGCGGCCCCGGTCCCAACCGTCTCCACGCCCAAAGACCCCATGGCCCTGATCGCGGCCGTGTTGGGTGCGACGCCCGCCGCGTTGGATCTCGACCAGTCCTTTGCCAACCTCGGCCTCGATTCGCTGATGGCGGTGGAGCTGGCGGGCAACCTGGCCGCTGCCGGCATCCCCACCACGCTGGCCGAGCTGTTGACCGCGCCCAGCGTGCGGCACTGGGTGGACGGCCGCGGCAAGCGCGACGCGATCGTGCCGGCCGAGCTGCCGGTTGCCCCACCGCCCACCCCCGCGGCCCGGCCCGCTCCGGCCCCCAAGCGCGACGCGCGCACCACTACCTGGCTGCACACCTTCGACGTGCGCCCGGAAGCGCGGGTGCGCGTCGTCGCCTTCCCCTACGCCGGCGGCGGGCCGTCGGTTTACGGCCAGTGGCCCGCCGGCCTGGACCCCGCGATCGAGCTATCGTCGATCATCCTGCCCGGCCGGGCGCACCGGCTGGAGGAGCCGCCCTTCCGGCGCATGGACGCGCTGGTGGCGCAGCTGGCGCCCGCCCTGGCGCCGCTGTTCGACCGCGAGGTGGTCTTCACCGGCCACTGCCTGGGCGCGCTGATCATGTTCGAGGTGGCGCATTGGCTGCGGCAGCACGCGGGGGTGCAACCCGCCCACCTGCTGGTGTCGGGCGCCCGAGCGCCCAGCTTCTACCGCCCGGAGCAGCTCGAAATCGACGTGATGCAGTTCAGCCCCGTCGCGGGCGTGCCCGGCCACGACCTGGGCGAACAGGACTTCCTGACCTTCCTGGCCGACCTGAACTTCGGCACCAGCGCGGCGCTCTTCGGCAGCCCGGAGATGCGCAAGCTGATGCTGCCCACGGTTCAGGCGGACCTGGAAACCAACAACCTCTATACGTACGGCCCCCGGCCGCCCCTCGACATCCCCATCACGGTGGTGGGAGGGCGCGTGGATCCGTACGTGACGGGCAACCACCTCGTGGGCTGGCGCGCCCTCACCAGCGGCCCCAGCGCGATCCACATGCGGCCGGGCGACCACTACTTCATCGAGACGGAGCGCGCGTTCCTGGTCGACCTGCTCGGGGAAACCGCCATGCTGGGAATAAGGGCTGCATGCACAAGCAAACCCTGATCGCCCTCGCCCTCCTGACCGTCCTGACGGCTGGCTGCAAACACCGCGAAGAAGCGGCGAAGAAGCAGGGCGCGGACCTCGTGGGCCAGCGCATCCAGCAGCCGATCAACCGTGCCCGCGCCGTCACCCAGGCGTCCGACACGAACCTGCCGGCGCTGCTGGACGCGGGCGCCAACGTCTACCATAAGCCCGGCTGCAAGAACGCGGACCCCGGCACGATGGAAACGACCACGGTGGGTCAGGCCGTGGCGCGTGGCGCCAAGCCCGACCCGACCTGCTTCACGGAGAACTAGCGGCCGGCGCCGCCGCCCTTGTTGGCCATCCAGGCCAGCACCATCGGGTCGTCGACCGTGCTGGCGAAGCGGTCCAACAGGACCACGGTGCTGTGGATCGCGGCCTTGTCATGCTTCTGGATCTGCACGGTCAGGAGCGCCACTTGCGGCTTCACGGCCATGATCTTGGCCTTCAGGGCGGCGTTGATATTCTTGTCGTCCTTCAAGCCATCCAGCTTCTTCTGCACGACCTGGAGGTCGTCCAGCGCCTTCTCCCAGTCGTTGGCCGCAATGTTGGCGTGGACCCAGGGTACGCGGGCGTAGGCTTCCGCCAGCTCACGGCCTTCGGCGCGCAGGTTCGAGCGGGGGGCCATGTTGGTCTTCGTTTGCTCGGCGGTGGTGCGGCCGCTGCCGGTGTTGCCACCGCCGCCGCCGCCACCGCGGTTGTTACAGGCCGTCAACGAGCCGGCCACGAGGGTGACCAGGGCCAAGCGCAGCATCGGGTTAGTCATCATATCCTCCTTCATCATCGAAGCACCTGATGACAAAGTTAGCGCCCCATCGCGCTCGGGTCACCAATCAGCCGCGCGCCACCAGCAAGGCGCCCACCACCATCAACGCCGTACCGGCCAGCGTCGGGGTGCTGACCTTCTCGTGCAGGAAGGCGATCGCCAGGACCAGCGTGATCACGCCGGAAAGCCGGTCGATCGGCGCCACCTGGGAGGCCTGCCCCAGCTGCAAGGCCTTGAAGTAGCAGATCCACGAAGCCGCGCCGGCCGTGCCGGAGAGCACGATGAAGAGCATCGGCTTGGCGGTCAGCGTGCCCAGCTTGCCCCACGAGCCCAGCGCCGTCATCGCCAGCGCCATCACGCCCGCCATCACGAAGGCGCGCACGCCCGTGGCGGTGGTGGAATCCACTTCGGCCACGCCGACCTTGCCCAGGATGCCGACCAAGCCGGCGAAGACGGCGGACAGGAGGGCGTAGACCAGCCAGTTCATAGCGGAGGCTCCTTTGGTATCATCATGCCATGTGCCAAGGTCTTGCTGCAGCTGCCTGGCAGGGGATGAACCTGCCCCTGCCCCGCCTCGACGATCCGGAGGGCGACCGCGTCCCCGCCGGGTTCGAGGTGATCGACGCGCACGTCCACGTCTTCCCGGCGCGCACGTTCGAGGCGATCTGGCGCTGGTTCGAGGCGCATGCCTGGGGCATCCGATACAAGCTGCACGCGGCGGAGGCGATCGCCTTCCTGCAAGCGCGCGGGGTGAGCCGCATGACGGGGCTGCACTACGCCCACGTCCCGGGCATGGCCCGCAGCCTGAACCAGTTCGCCGCGGAGCTGGGGCGGGACCACCCGGCGCTGATCCCCTTCGGCACGGTGCTGCCGGGCGAGCCCGACGCCGCCGCAATCGTGGAGGAAGCCTTCGGGGTGCACGGCTTGCAAGGCATCAAGCTGCACTGCCATGTGCAGCAGTTCGCGCCCAACGACCCGGTGTTGGACGACGTGTACCGGCAGTGCATCCGCTTCAACCGGCCCCTGTTGATCCACGCCGGGCGGGAACCGGAGCTGCCGGCCTACCCGGCTGACATCCAGAAGCTGTGCAACGTGAGCTTCATGCGCGACGTGCTCTCGCGCTTCCCGGAGTTGACGGTGATCGTGCCGCACCTCGGCGCCGACGAGATCCCCGGCTACGGCGAGCTGTTGGGCGAATACCCCAACCTCTACCTCGACACGACCATGATGGTCGCCGAGTACCTGCCCGCGCGGCCCGAGGTCGCGTTCCTGGCGCGCTGGAGCGACCGCAT
>JAQBPE010000368.1 GCA_028287685.1 Cyanobacteria bacterium RYN_339
GGACAGTCGCGAGACGGCGCGCACCTGATCGGTCGCGTCTTCAGCCTGGCTTCCGCGAGGACCCCGCCAACCCTCGGATGGCCCCTCGTGTATCTTGAGCGCTCTGCAGGCAGAATAGGTACTGTCAGCCGAACGACCGAGGAGCCGCCGCCGATGTCCATTTGCCACTTCTGCAAGGCCACCGCTGAAGCCATCGTCTACCGCCACCACCCGGTGGACGGTTGGGACGTGCGCGTCCAGGTGTGCGAGGAATGCCTGTGTTACCGCCTGACGGTGCTGCACGAGGAAGACATCATCCAGGAGTGCGTGGTCCCGGGCTGGGGCGTGGGCCTGGTGGCCTTCGGGCCCTACGCCAGCTTCCCGTCGCTACCGCCCACCGGGTAACGGTTCCAAATTCAAAAAGGGTCTCGTCCAGTTGTTGGACGAGACCCTTGCTCATGATCGGCCTAGTGGTGGTGATGGTGGTCGTCGTAATGGTGTTCGACCACCTCGACGTAGTGGTCATGGTGATCGTCGATGAAGTGATGCTCTTCATGGTGCACCACGTGGTGGTGGTGGTGCCCGAACATCCGGCTGACGCCGTAGATGACGACGCCGATGACGCAGAGTGCGGTGAAGCTGAACATGGTTGGCGGTTCTCCTCGCGGTTGCGCTGGGCCTGTCAGCCTTATACCTTGATAGGTCGTGATTCATCCTGCCCGCGGGTATAGGTGACCCGTTCGGCCGCCTCGAGGTCCTGCCCCTTGTTCCTGGTGATGTTCTTCCTCGCCGTGGCGCGCTACGTCGCGATCAGCCGCAAGCCGCTCCACTGCGCGGTGGGGTTCACCGTGATCGCGTTCCTGTTGCAGTTGATGCAGGGATCGTTCTTGGTGGCCGTGGGCTACGCGCTTGTCACGCTGCCGCTGGTCGCTGGGACCTACTTGCTGCTCGACCGCTTCGAAGATCAGCTGCCCCAGTGGTTGGTCGTCGCCGCGTTGGGCGGGTGTTTGGTGGGCTTTGGGCCGGACATGGCGATCGGTAAGCTTCGCAGCCTGGGCAGTTCCAGCGATGCCGCGACCGTCGTCAAGCCGCAGATCTATGTCGGGAGCGCCTTCCGCGTCACCTACCCGAGCTCCTGGACGCTCGATGACCGGGGCCGCAACGTGTTCCTGCGTGCGGAGCGCAAGCAAGCTATGGCCGTGATCATGATCCGGTCCGACGGGAAGCCGACCTCCCGACAGGTGCTCGAGGCTCGGCTTGCGCGTGGCGGGCAGACCACGATCACCGAAAGTGCCCGACTGGGCGGTTTGCCCGGCTTTGCCCTTCATTGGGGAGCGAGTTTGCAGACGAATGTGCTGCATCACCAGTACGCCTACGCCCTGACCGCCGACACGCTGCACATCGATGCCTTGGTCTCCAGCACGGGCGCTCCGGGGCCGGATGCGCAGGCCTTGGTCCAGGAGGTGGCTGCGATCGAGGCATCTTGGAAATGGAAGCCGGACGCGCTGTGAGCACCTTGGCAAGGAACGGAAACCAGGGCATGATGGCCATGAGGGCGTCGCCACCAACGCTGCTGAAGAGGAAATTGTGACTTACGCATTGACGGACAAAACCGGTACGGTTCACGCGATCGACAACGTCACGATGGCTAGCCGCAGCACGGTCGTGCGGCCTGGCGACGTGGTGGTGTCCTTTGTCTGCGGCTCCGAGCTTCCGAACGGGGAATATGACGTCAAGCCCTCGCTGCCGCATGAGTCTCTGAAAGTCATCATGCGGTTGCGCATCACCAACAAGACGAACATCGGCTCCGGGATGTGGGGCTATCAGACGCTCGGCGTCAGGTAAAGCTTCCCCCAGGCCGACCGGCCCTCGCGTCACTGCGATTTGCAGGCGCAAGGGCCACTAACTTTACCGGCGGCGGTGCCAAGTGGCGGACCAGTCGCCGCTGCGGGTGTGCGCGTTGATGAGATCGGTGCGCGCGTTATACGTGGCGATCACGGTCTCGCCATCGATGCGGTACGAGAACGTCGAGTCCGACGTCCAGGTGCCGGTGTAATCGACCTCGTCGCCGGGGCGCTTGGTGACGCCGACGATGAGGGTCTTGGCGTTGCCGGTGTAGTTGAGATAGATCGGCGTGCCGTTGGACGAGCGCCAAGTGCCCACCACGCGGTCCGTGCGGGGTTGGTTGGTGCGGGCATCGGCGGGGGCGCTAACGAGCGCAAGGGTAGTGAGCGCGAGCAGCGCGGCGTGGCGGAACATGGGGTGACCCTCCTATTGGGGCCTATGATACCGCTAGAGGCGTGCCGTTGCCAGGTAGCCCGCTTCCCATATCCAGGCTAGCGGATATTCCCGATGGAGTTCTTGACGGTGTCATGACGGGTCTTGAGCCGCTCGAACTGGTCGAAGTTCAGCTCGAACTCGGGGGCGATCGCCACGCCGGAATCGCGATCCATGATCACCTTCTTGTCCTTGGTCACCACAGGCCAGGCTCCGGTGAAGCTGTAGCGAAGCACCTCGCGGCCCTCGCGGTCCAGGTAAATGATGCTGCCGCTCTTGCGAGCCGTAGGGTCCTTGGCGGCGTCGGCGAACCAGGCTTCCACGTCCGGGTCCGCCACGAAGCCGCGCCGGAGCATGATGTTCTTGTACTTGGCCTTGCCGGCACGCTTGTGCGTGATCGCGTCATCGCCGTCCTTGAAGGCCCCTTCCAGATCGAGGATGGTCTTGATGTCGGCGGCGGCCTTCCCGTCGATGTTCATGGCGAGCTCCTTGAAGCCGCCGACCAACACGCCGTCGATCTCCAGCTTGAAGTTGTGCGCGGGCAGGTAGTCACCCTTGTGCTTGCCGACGGAGCGGATCGCCTCCAGCGAGTAAGTCGCCCCCGTGCTGGGTGCCTCGGCCCGCACCGTTTCGGGTGGCGTGGATGCCGCGCAGCCGGACAGCATGGTAAGGCCAAGAATGAAGGCGAACGGCTTCATGGAGACTCCTCAAGAATGGACGGGACGATACCCATCCCGTTCTACCATCGAGAGTGTGGATCGGGAACTTGCTCCATGCACAAGACCCACTGCCATTCCGCCTCAGACGCTAATGGCTGTCCGCTGCCGTCCGCCGATCGCCGTCCATGTTCAACCAAATGGCCACGAAGGTGGCCACGGCGTTGCCCCCCAAATCAAGTGTTCACGGTCTTTTTCTTGAAGGTGGCCACGTGACCCAGCTGTCCTTGCATGTCATGATGCGCCCGGCCAACCAGATCGATGCCCCTGAAGTAGCGTGGCCCCGGAGAGGCCGACCCGGCGAGGACCCACCAGATGACACCACGGAAGCGTGACAGCCAGCAACAGCAGGATGGGGACATCGAGGCCGCCGGGCTCCCTGACGGCTACCTGGACCTACTTCAGCGCCTGAAAGCGGAGATCCGGGCCACCCAGGTCCGGGCCGCGCTCGCTGCCAACCGCGAAGTGGTTCTGCTGTACTGGCGGATCGGCCAGGAGATCCTGCACCGACAGCAGGCCGATGGCTGGGGCAGCAAGGTAGTCGACCGCCTGGCGGCCGACCTGCGGGTCGCCTTCCCTGGCATGACCGGGCTCTCGCCCCGGAACTTGAAGTATATGCGCACGTTCGCGGCGGCGTACCCGGACCCCGAAATTGTGCAACGGGTCGTTGCACAATTGCCCTGGCGGCACAACATCGCGCTTCTGGACAAGTTGAAGTCCTCCCAGGACCGGTCCTGGTACGCCCAGAAGGCCATGGCCCACGGCTGGAGCCGCGACGTTCTCGCTCACCACATCGACAGCGGCCTGCTCGCGCCAGGGGGCCGCCCAGACCAACTTCGACCAGACGTTGCCTCCTCTCCAGTCCGACTTGGCAAGGCAGGTTCTCAAGGACCCCTACGTCTTCGACTTCGTTGAAGACTGGTCCGTTCAAGCCCGAATACGCTGGCAAGATGAACTTCTACCTGGCTGTGGTGGACGACGTGTTGCGGCACGCCGACGACCAGCCCACGATCGGTCTGATCCTGTGTAAAGAGAAGAACCGCACGGTCGTTGAATATAGCTTGCGTGACGCCCAGCGCCCGATCGGGGTCGCGGCCTTCCACACCCAGAGGAACCTGCCAGAAATGTTGAAGGACAGCTTGCCGTCAGCAGAAGTCCTGGCCGCACAAATGGACGTGGGGCTCGCGGCCGATCGGGAAGCCTAGCTCGATAACATGCGAAAATTGAGCGCATGGCCCTCCGCCGCGATACGGCAAGAAACCTGCACCGCGCGTTTGGAAACGAGCGGGCCTACGTGGACGCGGTGGCGGCCGAACTAGCGGCGGGACGCATCAAGCGTAAGGAAGCCGAGAAGCTGATCGTGAACTGGTTCCAGGACCGATCGCGGGTGGAGTACATGATCGAAAACGCGCTAGAACGTTAGTAGGAGATGGCCATGGACGAAGATCCCATTGAGATCTACATCGACTACGGCTCGCGGGGGCTGGGGGGCATCGGGAATGAATGGGTCGTTTTGCTCGTCGGGCCGCCGGGAGGCGCGGCGCCGGTCCGCCCATCGTGAGGGCGGCGCCACGGGCAGTCTGGTAGGATAGGGCTCGGGTTGAACCGCGGGGCCTTCGGAGGCTGCCGAACCAGCGGGGCGCCCGTGGCGCGAAGTGGAAGCACCGATGGACGTAGCTGCGCTCTTCCAAGAACTGAACCGGTCCGACGAACACCAGCGCCTCGAAGCCAAGACTTCGGTACAGGTCGGCAACTCGCTGCTGGAGACCATTTGTGCCTTCGCCAACGAGCCGGGGCTGGATGGCGGGTTCGTCCTGCTGGGGGTCCAGCGGGTCGACAGCCGGCAGGCAGGTGCACCGCGGTACGAGGCAGTCGGCCTCGATGATCCGGACAAGCTGGCTAGCGATCTCGCGACCCGGTGTGCGGACGCGTTCAACCGCCCCATCCGGCCGACGATCACGGCGGGGAGCATCGACGGGCGGCCGGTCTTGGCCGTCTACGTCCCCGAGTCCCCGCCAGGCCACAAGCCGATCTTCTTCGCGAAGCGGAACTTGCCTGGTGGCGCGTACCGCCGGTTGGGGAGCACGGACCAGCGCTGCACGGAGGACGACCTCGAGGTGTTGTACGAGGCGCGGCGCGGCCAGACCTTCGATGCAACCGTTTGCACAGGGGCGTCGATGGCGGATCTGGACCCGGCCGCGATCCAGCTCTACCGCCGGGAGCGCGGGGCTGTGAACCCCGACGCCAGCGAGCTGACGTGGAGCGACGAAGAACTCCTGGAGGCGCTCGGGGCCATCAGCCGTGCCGAAGACGGGTTTCGGCCGACCATGGCAGGCATCGTGCTCTTCGGGAGCCAACGGGCGCTCCGGCGCCTGCTGCCTACGCTCCGCGTGGACTACGTGCGCGTCCCCGGGCGGGTGTGGGTGCCCGACCCGTCCGCCCGCTTCTCTTCCCAAGAGTTCCGAGGCCCGGCGATCGCCCTTGTCAGGCAGGTCATCTTCACCGTCCTCGACGATATGCCGCGCGCGTTCCGCCTGGCGGAGGGGGCCGTCCAGCGCCAGGAGCTGCCGCTGATCCCGGCGAACGTCGTCCGCGAAGCGATCGCCAACGCCATCATGCACCGCAGCTACCGATCGACGATGCCGCTGATGGTCATCCGGTATGCCAACCGGCTGGAGATCATCAACCCCGGGTTCTCCTTGAAGAACCCCGACCAGCTGGGCCTCCCGGGCTCCGTCCCCCGGAACCCGCTCGTGGCGGCCGTGCTCCATGAGGCTGGCCTTGCCGAAGCGAAGGGCAGCGGGGTCAGGGCCATGCGACTTTCCATGCAGGATGCGGGGCTGTCGTTGCCCACGTTCGAGTCCGATCGGGGCGCGGACAAGTTCACGGCGCGGTTCCTGTTCCACCACTTCCTGGACCGCGATGATCTGACCTGGTTGGGGCGGTTCGCGGACCTCCAGCTCAGCTCTGACGAGTGCAAGGCCTTAATCTTCGTCCGGGAGGTTGGGGCGATCGACAACGCGACCTACCGGGACCTCAACGCCGTCGACACCATCGAAGCTGGGCAGCACTTGCGCAGGTTGAGGGAGCGCGGCTTGCTCGATCAGCACGGCCAAGGAGCTGCGACCTACTACCGGCCGACTGCGAAGCTGCTCGAGGATGCGCCGGGAGCTAGTGTAACGGCGCAATCGCTTGGAGGACCTCCCGGGGGTGCAGGGGAACCACAACACCTTCCCACAACACCTTCGCCGGAACCACAACACCTTCCCACAACACCTCCCGTCTTACCACAACACCCCCCAGGTGCTTCGGCGGCATCCCGCATCCCCACATGGCGCGCGGAAGCCCCGGCAACGGCAGGCGGACGCTCGACGGTAGCGCGCAACGAGATGGTTGCTGCGTTGCCGCCCGCCGTCGCGGCCATGTTGACGGAGTTGCCCGCCCGCGCGCCCAGGGAAGCGATGCGGGACCTCATCAAGACCCTCTGCGCGTGGGCCGACCTTCGCGCCGACGAGATGGAGGTGTTGCTGGGGCGCAACCGCAACTACCTGCTCCGCGAGCACCTCACCCCCATGGTCGCTTCGGAGGCCCTCCAGTACCTCTACCCCCAGATGATCAACCACCCGGACCAAGCGTACCGTACGGCATGAGCACTTCCCGGGCCACGGCGGTGGTGGGCTTGCCCCGGTTTCTTGGACACTTGCTCCCTCGGGTAAAAAGGGAGGGAAGGAGTCCATGGAACGATGGCAAAGCGTACGCAGTACACCCAGGAGTTCAAGGACGAGGTCGTGGCCCTTTGTCGGCTCGGCGACCGGACCCACGCTCAGGTGGCTCGGGACCTGGGCCTCAACTACCACACGCTCGTGAGCTGGCTAAAGGCAGCGGCTACGGCCGCCGAACCGGAGGCGTTGAGCGTGCCTGAAAAGGAAGAGATCAAGCGCCTGCGCCGTGAGAACGAGCGCCTGCGGATGGAGCGTGACATCCTAAAAAAAGCAACGGCCTTCTTCGCGAGCCAGAGTCTGTGAGGTTCGCGATCGTGGACGCGGAGAAGGCGTCATATCCTGTCAAGGTGCTGTGCGAGGCGTTGGGCGTCACCCGCTCGGGTTACTACGCCTGGCTCAAGCGTGACAAATCATCCTGGGAGCGAGCCAATGACGAGCTCGGCGAGCGCATCGTTCGGATCCACCAGGAGAGCCGCGGTACCTATGGTTGCCCTCGTATCCAGGTCGAGCTGCGTCATCAGGGCATCCGGGTCAGCCGGAAGCGCGTGGCCAGGCTCATGCGCAAGCGAGGGGTCAAAGTGCGTCGGCGCCGCGCCTGGGTCCCCAGGACCACCGACTCCAACCACATGCTGCCGGTTGCTCCGAACCTCCTGAACCGGACCTTCGAACAGACGGCGCCCAATCAGGCTTGGGTGGGGGATATCACCTACGTCCGGACCGACGAGGGCTGGCTCTACCTCGCCACACTGCTCGACCTCTACTCCCGAAAAGGTTGTTGGCTGGTCCATGTCGGACCGGATCGACCGCGTGTTAGCGCTCAATGCTCTGGAAATGGCCGTCTACAACCGCAAACCAGGCGCCGGGCTCGTCCATCATACCGATCGCGGCAGCCAATACGCTTCCGGCGACTATCGCAAGGCCCTCAAAGGCTTCGGAATGGTCGCCAGTATGAGCCGCAAGGGCAACTGCTGGGACAACGCTGTGGCCGAGAGCTTCTTCTCGACGCTCAAGTTCGAGCTATCAGGCGGCTACCGGGGCCGTGAGCAGGCCAGGCGAGCGATTTTCGAATACATCGAGGTGTTCTACAATCGAAAACGGAGGCATTCCAGCATTGGCTATCTCACTCCGAACGAGTTCAAAGCCCGACTCAACAAGGCAGAGCCTCAATGCGCATAACAACCCTGTCCGCGAATCGGAACAA
>JAQBPE010000376.1 GCA_028287685.1 Cyanobacteria bacterium RYN_339
AAACTTGCCGGTCTACGGCTACCACACCACCGCGTACTGGATGGACGCCGGCCACCCCACGGGCTACATGCGCGCCGTGGCCGACGTGCTCCACGGCCGCGTGCCCTCCGTGACGCCCCAGGGCGACGAGATCAAGCCGGGCGTGTGGGTGGCCCCGGGCGCCCAGGTCCACCCCAAGGCCAAGCTGACGGCCCCGGTCTGGATCGGGCCCGAGGCCCAGGTGGACCAGGAGGCCAAGCTCGGCCCGGTCGTCACGGTCGAAGGGCCCACGCGCCTGGGCCGCGGCGCCGCCATCATGGCCGGCGTGGTCTTCCCGCACACCTACGTGGGCAAGGCCACCAGCTGGGAGAACCGCATGCTCTTCCCGGACGGCCTGATCGACCTGACCGCCGCGCACCCGCTGGTCATGCCCAGCCCCGCGCCGGAGCTGCTGGGCACCACCTACCGCGAGCCGCTGGCCGACCGCCTGCACACGTTCTTCGACCAGACGGTCGCCGGGCTGGGCTTGCTCGCCATCGCGCCGCTGCTGCTGCTGCTGACGCTGGCCATCAAGCTGGACAGCCCCGGCCCGGCCTTCTACACCCAGCTGCGCGTGGGCCAGGACCGCCGGCCTTACCGCCACGGCGCGCCGCGCGGCTCGATCTTCGAGGTCTTCAAGTTCCGCACGATGCACGTCGACGCCGACGCCAAGGTGGCCGAGCTGATGGCCCAGAACCAGTACAAGGGCGGCGCGTTCTTCAAGATGGAGCACGACCCGCGCATCACCCGCCTGGGCAACATCCTCCGCAAGACCAGCCTGGACGAGCTGCCCCAGCTGATCAACGTGCTCTACGGCGAGATGCGCCTGGTGGGCAACCGCCCGCTCCCGGTCTACGAGGCCGACGCGCTGGTGGAAGGGTGGCAGCGCACGCGCTTCCTGGCCCCCGCCGGCATCACCGGGCTGTGGCAAATCAGCGGCCGCAGCGACCTGTCCGAGAAGGAGCGCCTCGCGCTCGACGCCTACTACACGGTCTCACGCACCTTCGCGTCGGACCTGAGCATCTTGTTCCGCACCATCCCCGCCTTGCTGCTCCGTCGCGGAGCCCGGTAGATAGCACACCATACGGTAGCCAGAGAACCTCAAACGGTAGCCAGAGAACCTCAAGGAGAAGGAGACCTACTATGTACAAGCACCTTGCCGCGGCGATCGCTTTCGCCCTCGTCAGCGCCACCCCGGCCTTCGCCGACCCGCTGCCGCCGGAGCCCCAGAACTTCACGCTTGCCGCGGCGATCCACACCGCCCTGCGCAACAACCCCGGCATCCAGGTCGCCGAGGCCCAGGTCACCCAGGCCAAGCTCGACAAGGAGCAGGCCGACCTCTGGTGGGCGAACGCGGTGAACGCCAACGCCAACTACGTGCTGGGCGGCAACCAGTACGGCACCGTGACCGCCACGGGCAACGTGCTCCCCACCGCCGCGGTGGGCGTGGGCATGAACCTGGGCACCCTCCTCAACGGGCCCAAGACCTCCCAGCGGGCAGCGCAGAACGTGATCATCGCGGAGGCCAACCTCCGCAAGACCAGCCTCGAGGTGGCAACCGCCGTGACGGTGGCCTACCAGGAGTACCAGGCCGCCAAGCAGCTGGCCTCGATCTCCGGCGACATGGTGCAGGCCGCGGAAACCGATATGCGGGTCGTGGAGCGCACCTTCGAGCGCGGCGCCTCGCAGGCAAACACCCTGGTGGGCGCCCGGCTCGCCGTGGTGCGCTCGCGCGTGGACCAGGTGCAAGGGTCCGGCAACGTCACCAAGGCGTGGTCCAACTTGCTCAACGTGATGGGAGACGACCACTGGGTGTCGAACGACGCCCGCACCGCGGACCGGAGGTAGCCAATGTCGGACCAGCAAGACATCCAGAACCACCACGCAGCGCTGGCGCGCTTCGAGGCCCACATGCCGCTCCTGGAGCGGGTGATCTCACAGGTCCTGACGGGCTCCAACGGCTCCGTGCGCGATCTGGTCTACCTGGGTGCCGCCGTGTTGCTGCGCTGCGCCGCGGAGTACGGCGAGGGCAGCGGCCTGACCTTCAAGGAGTACGCGGAGGTCACGGTCACCAGCGAGCTGCTGCACCACATGCATTACCCCGTGCCGGTGTTGCGCCTGCCGCACGAGCTCACGGGCTACCAGGCCCGCCTGAACGCCATGGCCCAGGGCCTGGCCGCCGCGCTGCCGCCGCCGTCGATGGCGATGGTGACCTACCCGACCATGGCCCTGCGCCACGGCGGGATGATGCCCCAGCACCCCATGATGATGTCGCCCGAGTTCTACGGCGCGGCAGCCCCGGCCGCCAACGGCCCGGGCATGGGGTCCATGGTCTGGAGCCTCTTCAAGAAGCGCATGCCCTTGATCCTGGGCCTGGTGCTGTTGACGGAGGTGGGCGTCACCGCCCTCACGCTCAAGAGCCCCAAGACCTGGGTGGCGGGCACCACGCTCAACACCGGCATCGGGTCGAACGACCCCATCAACGGCAAGGGCGACTGGTTCACCCAGGGCACGATCGTCGCCAACATCACGGAGCTGCTCAAGAGCCGCACCGTCATGGAGAACACGGCCAAGGCCCTGGATCTCAAGACCGACCCCGCCAAGCTGGCGGAGCACATCACGATCGCCCGCGTGGGCCAGGCCGGCCTGCTGAAGATCGAGGCGGACGCCGAGACCGCGGAGGCCGCGTCGGAGCTGGCGAACACCACGGTGCGCGAATTCTTACGTTACTACGCGGGCACCCAGAGCCGCGAGGCGCGCTCCAACAAAGGCTTCTTCGAGAGCCAGGTCAAGACCTCCAAGGAGCGCCTGGCCAAGGCGGAGAACAAGCTGATGGGCTTCAAGCAGCAGCGCGTGCCGGAGATGGAGGCGCAGGTGCCCCAGCGCGTCAGCGAGCTGATGAGCCAGCGCGACCAGCTCCGCCGCGAGCTGGCCGGCGTCTCCTCCGCGCTGGGCGTGGCGGAGAGCGAGTACGGCCGCGTCAAGGCGGATCCGCTGCTCAGCTCGAAGATCATGAACCAGGCCCCGGTGCAGACCGCCACGGAGAAGCTGCGTGACCTCGAGATGAACCTCATGGACGCGCGCGACATCTACGGCGCCGACTCGCCGGTGGTGAAGACGCTGAAAGACCAGATCGCGCGCCAGAAGGGCCGCTTGCGCACGACGCAGGTGGAGAGCTTCGAGCAGAACCCGGCCCTCGCGGAGACGCGGGCCAAGGTGGCCGGCCTGCGCACCGACGTGGCCCGCGCCAGCGCCCAGCTGGCCGCCACGGAGCGCCAGCTGGCGCAGCTGGCCCCGCAGGCCGGCATCGCGTCCGGCGACCAGGTGCGCCTGGAGCAGTTGGTGCGCGAGGTCAAGCTGGCGGACATGCAGTACACCGATCTCACCACCAAGTTCGGGCAGCAGAGCATGTTGGCCCAGGGCGCCACCAACCTCACCATGACCGTGGTGGACGGCGCCTTGCCGCCCAAGGAGCCGCTCAGCAACAAGCTCGCGTTGAAGCTGGTGCTGGGGCTGATCCTGAGCCTGGGGCTGGGCATGTTCATCAGCTACCTGATGAGCCTGCGCGAGAAGCCCGAGGCCGAGGCGGAGGCCGCGACCACGGCGTCCGGCACCAAGGTGGTGTTGCACCAGGGGGCGGCGTAACGCCGTCCCCCAACCCCCAACCGAGGAAACCATCATGTCCACCATCGCCGTCCCCACCAAGCCCACCTCCCTTGCCGGTCCCCTGCTTTGGGGTCTGATCGGCCTGGCCGTGGCCGGGCTGCTGGTTGCCAGCGTGGCCGAGCTCAACCGCATGGCTATCATCCTGCTCATCACCGTCCCGCTGCTGACGCTGGTGGTGGTGAACGTGGAGTTCGGCATTTACTTGCTGTTAGGCTACAGCTCGGTCCTGGGCTTCATGATTCGCATGTTGCCGCCCCAGAACAGCGGGCCCATCGGCATCGCGCTCGACGGGCTGTTGCTGATCATGGGCCTGCGCCTGGCCCTCGACCTGGCGCGCCGGCGCGACTGGAAGATCTTCGCCTCGCCCTTGACGATGCCCATCTGCATCTTCGTGGCCTTCCAGTTCGTGGAGGTCTTCAACCCGGCCGCGCCGTCCCTGATGTTCGGCCTGTGGGGGCTGCGCGTCACGCTGCGCATCCTGAGCTTCTTCCTGGTGCTCTACTACTTCCGCGACGCCCGCGCGATCAAGCGCCTGATGAACTTCTGGCTGACCTTGATGGCGCTGGTGGGCGCCTACGGCATCTTCCAGCACCACCACGGCCTGCTCTGGCAGGAGATGGAGTGGCTGCTGACGGAAGGCAACGCCAAGACCCACATCCTGTTCGGCTACGTGCGCGTCTTCTCCACCGTGGGCGACGCGGCCACCTTCGGCTTCCTGATGATCATGAGCAGCCTGATCATGATCTCGCTGGCGATGTCGGCCAAGCCGCTGAAGGCGCTGCTGCTGATGGTGGGCACGCTGCCGATGCTCTACGGCTGCGTCGTCTCGTACTCGCGCGGCCCCGTGCTGGCCCTGGCCTTCGGCATCGGCCTGATGGTGCTGGCCAGCCGCAACTGGAAGCTGGGCGTGGCGGCCAGCGCCGTGGGCGCCCTGGGCCTGGTGCTGCTGGTGGCCAGCGGATCCACCAAGCTGGTGGACCGCCTGAGCACCGCCACCAACCCGCTGGAGGACGCCAGCTTCATGACGCGCGTCGCCTACGTCACGCAGTACGTCCCAGAGATCGCCAAGCGCCCGTTCGGCTACGGCATCAACACCTCCGGCGGCAACGGCGCCAAGGTGGCCGGCACGACGCAGATGCGCAACAGCGTGGTGGGCGTGCCCACCGACAACTACTTCTTCAAGGTGGCCCTGGAGATGGGCTGGGTCGGGTTGATCCTGTTCACCTGGCTGCACGTCATGGCCGTCGTGGAGACCTACAAGGTGTACCGGCGCACCCGTGACCCCTACCTCAAGGCGATCGCCCTGGGCCTGTTCGGCGTGTTGTTCTGCCTGTTCACGGGCGGGTTCTCCAACGACCTCCACTCGCAAAAGCCGCTCGCGGAGTTCTTCTGGATCGCGCTCGGGCTGGTGATGCTGATCGGCCAGCGCCAGGCCCAGCCGGCGCCCAGCCCGCGCGCGATGATCATGCTGGCCCTGCCGCCGGGGACCGTTCGGACTTGAAACGGGAGACCAACCCCATGAAGATTACCATCCTGGCTTCCGACGAGATCAGCGCGCCGCTCTACCGGGTGCGGCTGCTGGCGAAGATGTTGCAGCGCCGCTGCGACGTCGAGGTCCTGGGCTTCGTCTTCGACGAGGCCAAGCTGGATCCGCGCTCGCCGCGCGACTTCCCGTACACGCCGATCATGGTCAACGGGGTGAAGGACTGGAAGCGGGCGGAGCGCGAGCTGCGCGATCGGATCACGGGCGACGTGCTCTACGCCATGAAGCCGCGGCCGTCGTCGTATGGCGTGGCCCTGCGCCACCGCGTGGAGACGCGCCTGCCGGTCATCGTCGACATCGATGACTGGGAGCTGTTCATGGTCAAGCCGTGGAGCAAGTACATGGTGAAAAACCTCGCCTACGCCCTGCCGCGGCTGAACGAGGTCAACAACTACGCCAGCACCTGGATGATGGACAAGCTGATCCGCTTCGCGGACGGCCGCACCGTGGTCAGCAGCTTCTTCCAACAGCGCTACGGCGGGATGCTGGCGCCCCAGTATGTGGACACCGACCTGTTCGACCCGGCCGCCTACGACCGCAAGGCCATGCGCCAATCCTTCGGGTTGGACGATTACCAGCTGATCGTCTTCGCGGGCATCGCGCACCCGGCCAAGGGCGTGGGCGACATCATCGCCGCCCTGCGCAAGCTGGGCAACCACCGCCGCGACTGGCGCCTGGTGATCGTGGGCCCGGTGACGCCATACGCCCAGGAACTGGCCGACCAGGACGACCGCGTGGTGTTGATGGGCACCCAGCCGCCCACGCGCACGCCGGAGTTCCTGGCGATGGCCGACCTGGTGGTGCTGCCGCAGCAAGTGGCGCGGGCCTCGCAAGGGCAGATGCCGATGAAGATGTACGAGGCGATGGCGATGGGCCTGCCGGTGGTGTCGACCCAGATGAGCGATATCCCCCACCTGCTCTCCGGCTGCGGCCTGGTCACGCCCCCGGGCGACCTGGGCCAGCTGGCGGACGCGATCGCCCTCATGTTGGACAACCCCGCCGGCGCCGCCGACCTGGGTCGCCGGGCGCGGGAGCGCATCGTCGAGCGCCACAGCTGGCGCGCCGGGGCGGTCGAGCTGGAGGACTACTTCCACCGTGTGGTCGCGCACCGGGGAGCCCCGGAAGAGGCCTCGCTGCGGCAGGTGGGCTAGCCGTCGCACCGGTGCGACGATCGGCGGCAGGCATGTAACGTCACCTTCCCTCTCGGGGAATAGGACGTTACATGAGCATCTCGAACTTCGACGACGTCAGCCGGTACCAACACCAGAAGTCGCCGCAGCTGCGCGACGAGCTGGCCGCGGAAGCCGACCGGGCCACGAAGGCGGGTGACGCCAAGGCCGCCAAGGCGGCCACGGACCAGCTCGCCAACCTGGACAAGGACGGCCTGGTGACCAGCGCGGCCGTCAAGGAGATGGCGAAGGAGACCCACCAGGATCCGTCAACCGTCGACAAGCTGCTGGCCAAGTACGACCCGGACGGCGACGGCACGCTGACCCATGACGAGTTCGACCTGATGGCGCACGAGCTGCCGGCCGGCCAGGGGGCAGGGCCTGCGGCCCCGACGGCGGCCGGCCAGGGGCCGCAGGCTCCCGCCGCCGCGTCGGCGGGCCCGTTGGATCCCACCAAGCCCTCCCCCGAAGAGACGAAGGCGGCCGTTGACGGCTATGGGCAGGCCGCCCAGAAGGCCCTCAAGGACCACCCGAACAAGCCCCTGAGCGATCTCTTGACGACGGATCCCGGCCTCAAGGCCGCCGGCGACAAGGTCTTCGACACCATGAACCGCCTGGCGGCTAACAACGACGTCACCGCGGCCAACCAGGCGCAACAAGACCTGACGGCCCAGCTGAACGTCCCGGCGGCGGATCGCAACAAGTTCGACGAGGCCTTCGCCAACCAGCGCGCCCGGCGGACGGCCGCCACCGCGGACAGCAAGGCGACCGTGGGCATGAACTACAACGCCAACCCCGTCTACGACGCCACCTTCGCCTCGAACGCGGGCCTCACGCGCGACCTCAAGGAAGAAGCAACCGGGCGAACGGCCTGGAACAACGACCCCAACAACGCCGACGGCCTGAAGTCCAAGCTGACGGCGTTGGACAAGGCCGGCTACAACGACGTGCGCCTGGAGGTGAACGCCCTCGACATGCCCAGTCCCGCCATCGCGCAGGCCTACGACCTCTTCAAGGGCCCCCAAGGCGACTACCCGTACGGCAGCACCGTGGACGCCTTCGCGAACGCGGTCAAGAACCCCCCGAAGGATTTCAAGGACGCCATGGCGGCCGCGGGCGTGAACCAGGCCAAGCTGGGCACCGACCTCAAGGACGCGCTGCAGTTGGAGGACAAGGACAAGCCGCGCGGCGCCGACCTGGGCGCCGGACGCGACATGACCAACCAGGAGAAGCTCTCGCGGCAACTGGCCTATTACGACATCCAGCAGGAGCACATGAACACGGTCACGGAGATCCAGAAGCAAGATCCCAACTTCAAGGCCAGCCTTGAGGTGGACCTCGGCCCGTTCCACCAGTCGATGGGCGGCGGCGTCCCCTTCGACCCGGCCAAAATGACGCCCGAACAGCAGGCCTGGAGCCAGAGCATCGTGGACCGCACGCAGATGATCGCGCAGAAGGCCCAGAAGGCCGGCGTGGGCACGGTGGAGCTGCACAACGAGCCGAACCTCGAGAGCTGCCACCGCAAGGACCCCAAGGTGAAGCTGGACGACTTCTTCAACGAAGACCCCACCAAGGCGGACGACCTCACGAACGTCGCCCGCCAGTACGCCTACCTCTCCGGCAAGGCCTACGACGCCATCAAGAAGGCCCCGGGCGGCGACAAGCTGGTGGTCGACACCGGCGCGGTCGGCTTTACCAGCAAGATCGAGCGCCCCGAGGTGCAGCTCGGCAAGACCACGGAGGAGCTGCTGGCTGGCGCGACGCCGGAGCAGCGGCAAGCCTACCAGGACGCCCAGGCGGAGTACGCGAGGTACAACGGGAAGCCCGACCCCGAGGGCACGCATGCGCTGGGCGCCCAGCAGAAGATGTGGAACATCCTGCACCAGGCCACGGGCCTCGAGCCGCCGCCCCACAACAACGACGCCGTGAAGTGGCTGAAGACCGTGCAGGCTGCCCAGCAGGAGTTCTTCGGCAACACCCAGATCAAGACGGATGAGACCAACATCCACCTGTACGCCACGCCGCAGGAGAACGAGGAGCTGATCGCCCGGCTGGGCGAGATGCGCGCGGCCGGCCAACTGCCCCCCAGCGCGAAGCTGGGCGAGTACGGCAGCCAGGTCGGCAACCCCGACCAGAAGGCCGCGGACCTATACAACCAGTACTCGAACACCCAGATGGCCTTGCAGGCCAACGGCTTCAAGCCGACCTCCATGCAGGCCTTCGGCTGGGACGCGTTTGATGGCTGGGGCGTCTTCGGCCCTGGCCAGGAGGACGTGCCGAAGCTGCAGCGGAACCGCATCACCGGACCTGCGTAGGGAGCCGGGCAGCCCGACCGGCCGTTCGGTGGAAAGGCTTGCCCCAAGAACGCTGATGATAACTAGTGGACGGCCGTTGTATACATTAAAACGTATGAACTACCATCGTTCTTAGGTTCCCGAAGGGGAAGAGGAGGATGGATATGAAGTTCGAGAGTGGCAAGTTCGCGATCATCGGCGCCGGCCTGGCCTTGTTGGGTTGCTCGGCGGGTGTCCCGGCCTTGACGACCCAGGCCCAGGCCCCGGCCTCGGCCCCGGCTCAGGGCGGCTACCAGGTCCAGGCGCTCGAAGACGTCCCGGATGCCGGGAGCGTGATCGACCAACTGCCCGCGCGCATCTCCCTGGCGGACGCCGCGAAGATGCTGGTGAGCGTGGACCAGGCCGAGGTGCGGACGGGCGGCACGTACGCGCTGCAGGCCTGGGGCACGTACCACGGGCGCAACATGGACAACCACACGACCAACAACAACAACAACAACAACAACACGACGTTCCGGACGCGGAGCAACGACAACGACAACAACCGCGACCACAACCGCAGCCGGCGCGACAGCAGCACCTTCAACAACAGCTTCCTGTTCAACCGGTCATACGTGAACTACTACCCCTACGGCAGCTACTACTTCCCGTACTACAACACCGGCAGCTACTACTCGCCGTACACGACCAACTGCACCCAGCCTTACCTGTACCGGTACGGCGGCTTGTTCGCGCCGTACAACTACCCCATCACCTCGGCGGCGCCCTGCACCTCGTTGCTGACCGCCCCGGGGCTGATCCCCACCGTCAACAACTACTAACAACGCCCGTGCGTGGGGCTACAGCTTGTAGCCCCACGCGTCGCGTAGGTACGCATCCAGTTCGGACGCGCTGAAGCGCAGCGCCGCGTAGCCCACGTAGCCGTCGGGGCGCACCAGGTAGACCGCATTCAGGCGCAGGCCCTTGCGCGCCGCCTCCGGCGTGAAGGGGTGCTTCTGGATGGCCAGGCCCGGATGGCCCAACACCCAGTCCTCCAGCCCGGCGGGCAGCTCGCCGTAGACATGGACGCGCGGCGCCAGGTCCTTGAGGCCGTCGTAGTTGGTGTAGTCGTCGGTGAAGCGCACCCAGGGGAGGCGATCGCCGGGCTGCACGCCCTCGAGAGCGCCCTTGCTGATGGGCCCGCGGCGGTAGTTCACGCGCGTCTGGGAGATCACCCCGAAGATCTCCGCGCGCACGGCCGGGATGGCCGTGAGGATCGGGAACAGGCCCGGCGCCAGGCCGGTGCGCACGAAGCGTGCCAGGCCGTTGTCGCTGGTCACCAGGCTGAAGGCGCGGTCGGTGGTCTCGACCAGTTGGCGCGCGAAGGGCTCGCGCTCCGGGGCGTAGCTCCAGACCAGGCGGTCGTCCGTGGTGCCGTGGCAGACCATGGCGAGCTTCCAGCCCAGGTTGGTGGCGTCCATCAGCCCGGTGTTCATGCCCTGGCCGCCCGCGGGGCTGTGGATGTGGCCGGCATCGCCCAACAGGAAGACGCGGCCCACGCGGAAGTGCTCCGCCACGCGGTGGTGCACGTTGTAGGTGGAGAACCAGGTCACCTCCGTGACCTTGGCCGGGAAGTGGGCCTCCACGTCGCCGCGCACGTCCTCGAAGGTGAGGTCCTGGCGGTCCAGCAGGTGCTGCTCCAGCATGCCGACGACGCGCCAGCGGCCTTCGCCGGGCATCGGGAAGAAGGCGCCGAAGCGGGCCTCGTCCAGGCAGAGGTTGACCTCGTGCGGCTTCAGGCCGCCGCTGGCCCCCACGTCCGCCACGAAGAAGCGGTGCTCGTAGGTGCCGCCTGGGAAGCCCACGCCGACCGCATGGCGCACGCCGCTGGAAGCGCCGTCGCAGCCGCAGACCCACGCCACGTTCTCGACGCGCAGCACGCCGTCCGGCCCCTTCAAGGTCACGGCCACGCCCTGATCATCCTGCGTCAGGCCCACCAGCTCCGTGCGCCATTGGACATCGCCCCCATGGGCGCGCAGGTGCGCCAGCAGCATGGCCTCGTTCTTGTCCTGGCCGAAGATGAACATGTAGGGGTGCGGGCTGACGTCGGCTGCCATGTCCGCGAACTGCAGGCGCCCCACGTGGCGGTGGTGCACCCACATGTTGAAGCCGCGCGCCGGCACGCCGCCCGCGAGGGCCTCGGCGCCCAACCCCAGCATGTCGTAGGTTTCCATGGTGCGGGCTTGCACGCCCAGGGCGCGGGTCTCCCGGCTGGGGCCGTCCTTCTTGTCCACCACCAGGGCGGGCACGCCCAGGCGGGCCAGCCAGCCGGCCAGCATCAGGCCGGTGGGACCGGCGCCTACAACCAAGACCCGCGCTTCCATTGCTTCCCTCCGCACGCTCCTTACCCCCTGGGTGGCGCTTTGATGCGCGGGTATAGCGTGAGGGTGAGCCAACGCCACCTGCCCATTGTTCGAGGAGCCCAGGCGGCCGGCATCTTGCGGGCCGCGCTGCTGGAGCACGGCCGGCTGGAAGCCACGCCCCCGGACGCCGCGGCCCTGGCCGGCCTGCCGCTGGAGCGCGCCCAGGAGGCCCTGTTCCAGCTGTTGGCGGACTACCCGGGCGGCGTGCAGGTGGGCGAGCGCGGCACGCTGACGTTCCGCTTCGCGTCCTTGGAGGCGCCCCGGCAGGGCAAGCCCTCGCCGCTGGAGGCGGCGCTGGCCTTCGTGGCCCGCAACGCCGCGGCCCTGGAAGCCACGGTGTTGCTGGTGCTGGCGCCCGGCTTCATGCTGACGCTGGCCTGCCACGCGGCCGCGCTGGGCCAGGCGCTGCCCATGCCGCTGGGCCTGGTGCCCTGGGCCATCGTGCCCCTGGCCGTGATGCTGGGCGTGGCCCTGATGTGCCAGTTCCTGCTGGCGCCCCTGGCCGTGCTGACGGCGCTGCAATGCGTGCTGGCCTTGCTGCTGCCCGGCCTTTTCACGCTGCCCGCGGCCTGGCTCTGGGACGACACCATGCTGCCCTGGACGGCCGTGCTGCTCTTCGTGCTGCTCCAGGCCACGCTGGGAGGCGTGGGGACGTGGCTGGTGCTGCGGTTCTTCGTCTTCGGCGAGCGGAACCTCGCGGCCATGGGGCTAAGCCAGGCACTGGCGGGCACGCTCTTCGGCCCGTTGCCCACGCCCCGGGGCGGCCTGGTGGAGCAGCGGCGGCTCGTGGCGCTGATCGTCGAGCGCCGGGGCGTCCTGACCTTGGCCGACCTGATGGGCCTGTTCGGCTGGAGCCGCCACGAGGCCGAAGGCCAGCTGGCGCGCATCCTGGCCGACCACCAGGGCGAGGCCGTGGTGACGGACGAGGGCGCGCTGCTGTTCCGCTTCGACGCCCTGCGGCTGGCGCGCGAAGGCGTTTCCGCGGCCGACCTCCGGCCCAGCTACGAGCGCGAGCTGGCCCCGCCGGCCTTCTTCGATGCTTCCCGCTCGATCAGGGTGGTCCTGGGGGGCTGCTGCGCCATCGGCCTGGCCGGGCTGCTCTCGCACCCCAAGCTCCCCTGGTTCCCGCCCCTGCACCTCTGGGGTCCCGATGGCCTGCTGGCAAGCTTCACGGCCAGCAGCGTTTCCGCCGGGCTGGGCCTGTACCCGTACCTGGCGATCGCCCTGCCCATGCTGCTGCGCTGGCCGCTCTGGCTGGTGGCCGTGCGGCGCCACGAGCGGCGGCTGCGCTTCCTGAACCTCTTGAAGCTGGCCGTGGCGCCGCCCCACGGCCGATACATGCTCACCGTGCCGGCCGGCGTGGCCGCCCTGGGCGGCACGGTGGACCTGGATCACGTGCGCGCGGACGGCCGCATGTTGGTCAAGTTCCCCGACCACCAACTAGCCAGCGCCGCCGCCGCGCGGCTGCGCGCGGAGCTAGCGCTGCGGCCGGCCGGGGAGGAGGCGGTGGTCTTCGACACCGCCGGCCCTGACGTTGTAAGCGGGCTGTAAGCAGGCCGGCCCATATCCTCCTCGTCACCACCGTTTGGAAAGGAGTACCGGAAATGAACCCCATCAACAACGCGTACCGCTTGCCCGTCCGCCCCGTCCGTCCCCGCGAGCGCGACCTGGGCGACGGCAACTTGCGCAGGATCCTGCCCATCGGCAACCCGGCCCAATCCCCCTTCACCACGCCGCCCGCCCTGCGCCGCGCCGTGCACACCGGCTCCTCCTTGCTGGAGAAGATCGCCGGCCTGTTCGCCAAACAGGGCTTCCGCCAGCCGGTCGCGCCGGTCGACACGCCGTAACCGGCCGATAGGGAGAGAGGAGCGCCAGCTTGAACGCCATCACGTCCCCCCAAGTCCGCAGCCTGCCGGCAGCCGCAACGGCCGGTGCCGTGGGGAGCAGCGCGGCTTACCGCAACCACGTGATCCTGCTCATCGGCTACGGGCAGAGCCAGCAGCAGGCCCTGGCCCAAGCCCGGCGGCTGGGTGATGCGGTGGCCGAGCGGCAAGCCAGCCAAGAGCTGGCCGCCACCGCCGTGGCGTTGCGCCAGCTCGCCACCTCGTCGGACGCCGCCACCCGGTCGCGCTGGCTGAAGCAGGAGGGCTTCGACTTCAACGCCTTCTGGGCCAGCCAGCAGGCCGCCATGTTACAAGTGGCCCCAACCGTCGCGGCGATGGTGCCCACGGCGGGCCGGGACGGTCGGCCGACCACCGCCCTCGACGTTGCGAACGCCGTGTTCAACACGATCGGTGACCCGCACGGCCGCAACTCCGCGGATGGGCTGGCCGCCGCCCTGGCGGTTGCCGCGCCCGGGAAGCTGGCGGCGATCGACAAGGCGCTCACCGCCTACCAACATGCCTGGGCGGACCGCGAGCAAGCCGAGCAGCGCCGCTCGCTCTGGACGCTGCTCCTCCCGTGGGTGGGGTCCGTCCTCGTAGGCTTCACGGGGGCGTCCGTCTTGCTCGCCTTCAACCTCGGCGCCCCGGAGCTCCTGTACGGCGTCGGCTTCGTCGGCAGCGCCGTGGTGGGCGGCGTGCTCGCCCTCGTCGTGGAGCAGTCCACCCGGGGCAGCGTGGAACGCGGCGTGGACCGCAAGCGCGAGGCGTTGCTCCGAGCGGTGCGGGAGGTGCTGTAGGCGGACCCTGCTCGACCCGGCCATGATCCTTTGGCCACTTCCGCCAAGAGGGCGCCCCGGGTTGTAAAGTAATGTAACGAGAGCAATGCAGCTTACAGCAGCCAGGAGGTTCGGCAATGAGCGGCCCCGTGCTCTCGATCGTGATCGTCAATTGGAACACCCGCAATCTGCTCAAGAGCTGTCTCCAGAGCGTGCGCGAGGAAACCAACATCTCCCAGGAGATCTGGGTCGTGGACAACGGCTCCACCGACGGCAGCCCCGAGATGGTGCGCCGGGAGTTCCCGGACGTGCACCTGATCGCCAACACCGACAACAAGGGCTTCGCGGCCGCCAACAACCAGGCCCTGCCGCTGTGCACGGGCGAGTACGTCTTGCTGCTGAACTCCGACACCGTGGTGTTGGAAGGCGCGCTCGACGGGATGGTGGCGCACATGCACGCCAACCCGAAGGTGGGTGCGCTGGGCTGCAAGCTCTTGAACGCGGATGGCACGCTCCAGCCGAGCGCCCACCGCTTCTACAGCACGGCGCGCTCGCTGGTCGAGAACCGCCTGGCGCATATGCTGTGGCGCAAGCGCCACGCCAACACGCCCTTCCTGAGCTTCTGGGACCACGGCAACACGCGCCAGGTGGATTGGGTCTGCGGCGCCGTCCTGATGCTCCGCCGCGAGGTGATCGCCAAGGTCGGCCTGCTCGACGACAGCTTCTTCATGTACGGCGAGGAGATCGATTGGCAGATGCGCATGACCAAGGCCGGCTTCGGCATCTGGTTCCTGCCCAGCGCCCGCATCATCCACTACGGCGGCGGTTCGAGCCGCCAGGCCGTCACGCAGATGAAGAAGATGGAGTACAAGAGCCGCGAGATGTTCGTGGAGAAGCACTACCCGCCCCTGGCGCGCGCCGTTTACAAGGCCAAGACCAGCGTGGGCATCGCCTTCTGGCAGGCCATGGGCAAGCTGCGCCGCCAACCCGTCCAAGTCCGTTAGCCCTCGGAGACCCCCATGTTGACCACCCTCGTCGTCGCGCTGCTGGCCATCATCCAGGCCTACGCGCTCTATGCCGCCCTGTACACCTACTACCCGATGGCTGGCGCGCTGCTCGGCCGGTTCCGGCCGGCCAACGAGCAACCCACGCCGGACGCGCCGCCGCCCCGGCTGGCGGTGCTGATCGCGGCCCACAACGAGGAGGCCGTGATCGGGGGGGCCGTGACCTCGCTGATGCAGCAGCGCTACCCGCGCGGCGGCTTCGACGTCTTCGTGGTGGCGGACAACTGCCGCGATGCGACGGCGGCGATCGCCCGTCGCGCCGGTGCGACGGTCTACGAACGCTTCAACGGCGGCGGCAGCACGAAGGGCCAGGCGCTGGCCTGGATGTGGGGCTACGTGCGGCAATTCGGCTACGGCGGCGTGGTGGTGTTGGACGCCGACAACCAGGCCGACGAGAGCTTCCTGACCACGATCGCCACGGAGCTCGGGCGCGGCCACCAGGCCGTGCAAGGCATCCGCCGGCCGAAGAACGAGGATGCGGGCGGCACCGCCGGGCTGGATGCGCTCACGGAGCTTTGCACCCACCGCATCGGGGCCGCCGGCCGCCAGCGCCTGGGCCTGAACGGGCCCTTGATGGGCAGCGGCGTGGGCTACGCCGCCGGGCTCTTCGACGAGCTGATCCTGTCCACCGGCGACACGGTGGTGGAAGATTGCGAGTGGCAGGCACGCCTGGCGCTGCGCAAGATCGCCATTACATGGACGGACCGCGCGATCATCTACGACGAGAAGACCAGCCGCGCGGACGCCATGGCCACGCAGCGCGACCGCTGGATGGCCGGCCGCGGCCAGGTGGCCCGCGAGTACCTCGGGCCCTGCGTGCGCGCCTTCTTCCGCGAGGGCAACCTGAACGCGCTCGACATGGCCGCCTACCTGACGACCCCGCCGCGCATCTTGATGCTGGCGATGCTGGGGCTCTTGTTCCTGGCCGCGCTGGCCGGCCTGCCCGGCGTCTGGCCAGCCCTGATCTGGTTCCTGGGGCTCGCGGGCTTCGTGGCCTACGTCTTCCTGGGCCTGTGGCTGGACGGGGCGCCCGCCTCGGCTTACCGCCGCCTCGGCCTCGGCGTCCTGCACCTGCCCCGCTTCACGTACAACATGGTGCGCTCGACCTGGAAGGCCGTTTCCGGCGCCGCCGTGAAGTGGGTCCCGACGCCGCACGGCAACGGCGCCCGCGGCTAACCGACAGAGGAGCACCCCATGACCACGCTCGCGCTGAAGCAAAGCACCCCGCCCACGTTGCTGGCCCGCAAGGCCGTCCAGTACGCGCTCAAGCGCCTGCTCGCGCCCCTGGCGCTGCGCGGATGTACAAAGGTTGGCACCGGCGCCCGCGTGCGCGGCTGGCCATGCGTGGAGAACGAGGGCGGCGAGATCGTGATCGGCAAGAACTTCGCGCTGTTCACCTACCTCGCCAAGGTCCAGCTCTACGCCGGGCCGGGCGGGCGGCTGGAGATCGGCGACGACAGCTTCGTGAACAACGGCGTGATCCTGTCGGCCACCCACTCGATCAAGATCGGCAACCGCGTGAACATCGCCCCGCACTGCGTCTTGATCGACAACGATTTCCACGGCACCGCCGACCGCAACGGGCCGCCCAAGATCGCCCCGATCGTGCTCGAAGACGACGTCTGGCTGGGCACGCGCGTGACGGTGCTCAAGGGCGTGACGATCGGCCGCGGCAGCGTGATCGCTTCCGGCTCCGTGGTGACGAAGGACGTGCCGCCGGGCGTGCTGGCGGGCGGCGTGCCGGCCAAGGTGATCAAGGCCTTATAAGGAAGCCTAGTTCGGCAGCGCGCGGAAGGCGGCCTCCAGCTCCTCGCCGGGGGCCAGGCCCAGCTGCTGCTTGAGCGCGCGGCGCGCGTCCCAGTAGGCCTGGCGGGCCAGCTCCGGCCGGTCCTGGGCCAGGTGATGGTCCATCAGGTCCAGGTAGGCTTCCTCCTCGCAGGGCGCCAGCGCGATCATGCGGGTGAGCGCGCGCTCCACCTCGGCCGGGCGGCGCTGGCGATTATACCGGGAGGCCAGCCAGCCCAGGGCCTTCACGGCGCGCTGGCGCAGGCTCTCGCGCTCCTCGTCGAAGTAGCCCTCGAAGAACTTCTCGTCCAGGAGGTTGCCGCGGTAGCCGGCCAGGGCCCGCTCGTAGGCGCCCTCCGCCTGGTCCGGCTGGCCGGCCTTCAGGCCATCGGCCTCGCGCATGGCGGCATCGAAGGCCGCCACGTCCACGCCCGCCAGCCGCGCCGCATCCAGCACGTAGCGATCGCCCACCAGCTTCACGTAGCGCGACTCCTCGCCCTTCTTGAGCGCCGGCTGCAACACCCGCCGCAGCTCCGAGACGTTGACATGCACGGTGGTGAGCGCGGCGTCCGAGGCCTCGCCGCGGCTAAGCAGCTCGGCCAGGGCCTCCTGCGCCAGGCCGCGCGGGTAAATCAACAGCGCGGCCAGCACCAGCTTGGCCTTGCGGCGCGGCCAGCGGTCCAGCAGCACCCCATCCAGGCGGATCTCCAGGATGCCGAGCAGCTGGCAGGCCAGCTCGCCGGCCGCGGCCGCAGGGGCCTGCCGCAGCGTGGCCAGCGAGCCCCACAGGGCCGGGTCGCGCTGCCGGAGGT
>JAQBPE010000499.1 GCA_028287685.1 Cyanobacteria bacterium RYN_339
CGGACACGGCCCGGTCCAGCCCAACCCGTCCCGGTCGTTGTTGCCCTGCACGGAGCCGGTCGGCAGGCCCTTTGATGAGGCGTCCTGCGCCAGTAGCGTAGAATTCGGCGGGATGTTGAAGACGAGCCCAAACGGCGGGTTCTTGGTGGCATCCGGATCCAACGTGATCAACGCCAACGCCTTCGTCCCGGCGCGCACGTTGGACCACCCCAGCGGCGGCGATGGCTGGTCACCACCATCGCACGTGAAGGCCACCGGCAACTGGGCACCGTCCGTGACCGCCGTGCTGTGCAGATCGAACGGGAACTCTGAAGCCCCCGCCCCCACCGCCGTTGCCCTGGCTGCCACACCCTGCCAGCAAGGCCGCCACGCAAATGATCCTGAACATCTCGACCTCCCTTCCCTTGGGGATATCGTAGTTCAAGCACGGTCTTGAGGAGTACAGTCGGGCATTGAGCGGACGCCTACTTGCAAGCTATAAGACAGGCTTGATCCTGGCCATCGGACAGGGCGCCCTCGCCCGCTACCTCACGAGTTGAGGCACGAACCATCGCCGACAACGGGAAGGAGCGCCACCGCCACGGCACCTGCTGCCGGTTACACCGCTCGCTGTTCGATGCCACCGAGGTGGCAAGGGCCTACTACCACGACCCATTTCATGGTGGTACCGCGTACCTTTAGGCGGCACTGCGGCTGCCGGAGCAGTGCTACTCGTACCCCTTGCAGGCGCTGGTGGCGCGCCTGGCGGTGACGGGGGCTTACGATGAAGGCAGGGACACCCTCGAAACCCTGCTGGGCCGGCGGATTCCCAAGGCCATGGGCGAGGAGATCGTGGCCGCGCAAGCGGCCCATGTCCGGGACTTCCAGACCGCGCTTCCGGCGCCGGAAGGGGACGGTTCGGTGCTGGTCATCCAGGCGGACGGGAAGGGCGTGTGCATGGTCGTGCCGAAGGCGCCGAAAGAGAAGGGGCCGCGTATCCGGCGAAGGCCGCCCGCCGCACGGGCACGAAAAAGTTGGCGGTGGATCTTCACCCTCTACACCATCGACCCGGAGCCAGGATGCCCGCCCGTGCCCCTCAACCGGCGGGTGTACGCCTTCATCGGTCCGAAGAAGGACGCTTTCGCCTGGCTGGTGGCGGAGGCGAAGAAGCGCGGCTATGGCACCAAGCCCACGCTGTTCCTCTCCGACGGCGACCCCGACCTGGCCACCTTGCAGGCCGCCATGTTGCCCGAAGCCGTGCCCTGCCTGGATTGGATCCACTGTGTCGAGTAGCTCTAGGACGCCGCGCACCTCTTCCATCCGGAAGGCAGCCAGGCCGCCAAGGACTGGGTGTCGGCCGGTGAATGTCAAGATAGTTGCCGCATGAGTCATGAGGCTCGTGCCACTTTATGCGAGGCGATCGCGTCCTGAACGACAGCTTCTCGCTCGGGGTTGAGGGTGACAGCCTCAATCGGGGACCAGTCAGCATCACAATGTAGGACGCCTGGCTTGTGTTCAAGCACTGCATCTGCAATTCAGGAATATCTGAGCGCTGCTCTCAGACGTGGAGAGCACCTCAGTGCGTTGCCGTGTCCTATCCGCAAATCGCTTGTCGGTGCCGGAAAGTCTCCTTAGGCGCTGACAACGCCCACGTGCTTCAGGCCTCAGGGAAACTGTGACATACCAACTGATTGTCGTAATAAAACTTATTGTAAATATTTTAAGCACGTGCTACTTTTCGAACCGTTGATTGCTACTCACTGCGTGCCGGAGGAATTAATGAAGAAGTCACTTCTTGTATTAGCAAGTTCTGTATTGTTATGCGAACCTGCGAACGCGACCGTCACAAGTGTCGGCATCGGTTCAGGAAATTTGGCGGGGAGCACAGAGTTCGAAATAAAAAAATTGTTAGTAGATAACGATTACTATTATAACGCTAATATTGTCTATCCGACCATGGTCCAATATGCGCTTGAAGCGACTACCTCTAATGGCACTGACACCATACAGGTTGACGCCGGTATTGTTGAGGACTATGTTGGCGATCCCCGGGTGCCGAATGATTGCGGCCCGCCAACTTCGAATCCAGTTGCAAGTTGCGATTCACCGAACGTAAGAAAGAGTTTTTACGTCGGACATTGGAATGGAAATACAGGACAATACGATTATCATGTAAAGCAGGGGATCGACGTTCAGACAGGTAAGAACGTCTTCAAGTTCATTATTCAGTCTAACTCATACAATGATCCATCTAACCGCGATTGGAACGCCGTCGTGATAATCAACCCGACCGACGATCCAGATTCAGACCAGGCCAAATGGACGTACCTGTCTGGCGACATCGTTATGAACAACAACACGGGGTTCTCCGCATTTGCGGGCATCTTTGCGTCCGACTATATGAATACGACCAGCGACACTTCTGGTGGCACTCACACTGGGGCAGACCATTGGGGCGACCTAAAATATTTTGTTCCGCCTACCGCGCCGAATCAAAACGGATTGCACAGAGTTTTGCAATCCGACATGCAGGCCCGTCAACACATCCCCGCCGACGCGGCGTCCAATAATCAGTATGTTTGGTGGGATCCCAATTTCAGCTCTTACGACATATACATAAAATTTTATGGTCAGTGACAAGAGCTATAACTAAAAGTCCTTTTTTTGCGGGAGTAAAATATGAAGCATCTTATAACAGCTATTTTAGGTGCGTGTGTCGTTGCAAGTTGTGCGCGATCAGGTCTTCAAACTCAGCCTCAGGGATTCCGAGGCACAGGATCGCGAGCCCTTTATTCGGAAAAAAGCAAAAGAAACATCTTGGACGTGACGGACCAAGTAATTCTCACTCCAATGCATTTAGCAATTCCCAATCCGAACCTGACGTCTGCGACCGCGGAAAGTCGAATGAGGTCGTTTTTTCGCCATTCGACAATAACGACCAGCCTAGTCGAATCGAAGACGATTCAATGGGCAACTGACACGTTGGGCTATGTCAGCCCTACCTTCACTTCAAATTCGCAGATTTGGGCGGTGACGTTTACCGGAAATCTGACGTGGCCGTTGAATGTTACAACAAACGGGACTCTTGCGATTGGTACCAAGGCTATCTGCGTACTTGATGTTGAATCTGGGCACCTAATCGCGTGTAGAATTACAAAGTGACAAGCCGCTAAGCAAACCTTCCGATGCAGTTACTGGGCCAAGGTTGCCAACTGTGAGCCGTCTTCCGTCGACACTACTATTGTTGCGGACTTAAAGTGATTGACACTTGGCGCAGTAAATGACATCGGAGCAGCCTGAGTTGGAAATTTTCCGCTGATTAAGTTTCCCTCAAATGAAATGACCCATCCCCTAGACTCGCCAGTGTACTCGTTAATATTTAGATTAAGTTCCATGTTTGCCCTTGAGATATTGATATTTTCAATATGGAATTTAATGCCAGTGGGTGAGTCAAGACGACTTCGAACCCAGTTTTGCAGCACGTTTTCGTCAATCTCTGGGTTCGATACCAGCTGTCTCGGTCCCTCGAATTTACTAAATTCGAGGCCGTCCGACAAATGGTAATATCCGGCAGCAGACGGTGCAGGCGGGACTGTGCGTGCAACGCCGTGACTGTCCACGACCTGCACAGTCGGTCTTGGTCGAGGCATTGCAATAAGATGAACTGCCGTACTTTTCGGCAGAGTTGCAGGTGTTGAAGGAACAGCTACCTGGATTGCCGGGTAGACTTGTAGCGAACCGCTAACCTTGTGTACACTTACAATGCGCGCACTCGAATTAGTTGACGGAAGTTGAGCAAGCATTAGAATGGCGTAGTATCTGCTGAAATCGATTTTTCCGTAAACCTTGTATAGCGATTGCGGCGAAGATATTATTAACGGTGAGTCTGACCTCGACAGAAAACGCACGGGGATCACTCCCGGATTTTTTTCTGCGAAAAAGTCTAGGGCGCTCTGGCTGTCAAATACGCTCAAAGTGTCACGTGTATCGCGCGATATTGTGTTGTGAAAAATTCCCACGAAAGGTTCTGATATGGGAAATCCCCAAGTCGCCTTAGGCGTGCCTTTGACGGACGGGGCACGTAATACATTATTAGCTTGATTAGCTTGCATTTCCGACCGTATGCCGGGGATGTGCGCACACGAGAGTAAAAATGGCAAAGCTAAGGAGTATACAACCCTAACACACATAAGTCCTCACTTTCTGCGCCGCTGCAAGGATATCAGACACATTGTCCCGTGCAAACAAACAACTGACCGCGGCGACGAATTCAGAATTAATGTATCCGTTCAGGTGGGGGTCTGAAAGTGGCTTGACCGTTGGGGGATCGACAGCGGCGTGAGGCCATGATCTACTGGCGGAGTGCCGGCCCCGCAACTTACTATGGAAGACGTGTTGGCGCTCGTTTCCCGTCAAGCGGAGACGATTGTTCGGCTGGAGGCACGGGTGGCCGAACTCGAAGCGCGACTGGGACAGGACTCCAGCAACTCGCATATGCCGCCGAGCAGCGACATGGTGAAGCCCCCGAAGCCCAAGCCGCGCAAGGGCAAACGGGCCAAGGGCGGGCAACCTGGCCACGAAGGCACGACGCGGATGCTGGTCGGGCCGGAACGCGTGGATGTCGTGGTCTCCCGCCTGCCCACCGCGTGCGGCGGCTGCGGACACTCTCTGGCCGGTGCATCTGGCGACCGTCCGCCGACGCGCCACCAGGTGGCCGAGTTGCCGGAGATGCGAGCGACCGTGACCGAATATCAGCTCCACTGGCTGGTCTGCCCCGGCTGCCAGGCTGCCACCCGGGGTCAGCTGCCCGATGGCATGCGCAAGCTGGCGTTCGGGCCCCGCTTCATCGCGCTGGTCACCTTGCTGCTGGGCCGCCACCTCGGAAGCCACCGCCGTGTGCGCGAGCTGCTGCACGACCTCACCGGTCTCGACCTGGCCGTCGGAAGCCTGACGAACCTCGTGCGCTTCGCGGCCGACGCCCTCGACGCGCCATTCCAGTCGGCGCTCCACGCCTTGCAACGGGCGACGGTGGCCTATGTCGACGAAACCAGCTGGCGCGACCAACTCGCGGGCAAGCCGTGGCTGTGGGTAGGCGTGTGCGCCGCCGCCATCGTCTTCCGGGTCCACCCCCGCAACCGCGCTGGCAAGAACGCCCTGCTGGGCAATTTCAACGGCACGCCGGTGAGCGATCGCCTGGCGGCCTACCACGACCATCCGGTGGAGGACCGCCAGATCTGCCATGCCCACCTCCCTCAAGCGGGACTTCAAGGCGTTGGAGGTGCTGGGCCGCGAAGCGCGCTGGTTCGGCATCGAGCTTCGCAAGCTCCAGCGCGGTCTGTTCGCCCTTTACCACCGTCGCGAGGCGGGGGGCATCGAACTGGAAGCCGCGCGGCGCGAGGTCGATGTCCACAAAGGGCGATGGCGACGGCTTCTGGAGGGCGGGCTGGAGTCCACCCACGACGAGGTCTACAAGCTGTGCAAGAGCCTGCTGGCGCTGTTTCCCGCCTTGTTTGTCTTCATCGAGGAACCCGGCGTTCTGGGGGTCAACAACCCCGCGGAGCAAGCACTGCGACCGGCGGTCATCAAACGAAAGGTGTCGTATGGGACGGCCGGGGAGACCGGGCGCCGCTTCATCGAGCGCGCTCTCACGGTCATTTCCACGTGTCGTCAGCAAGGGCAAAATGTCTTCGGCTTCCTGGTCTTAGCCTGCCAAGCCGCTTTCAAGCGGCAGCCCGCTCCTATGCTCCTTCAAACCACCTGAACGGATACGTGGGATGTGGATCTCTACGCACCCGGTGAGAGTTTAGCCGTGGCCACTTATCCTCCGGCGGCAACGTCTCCTTACCCTACTGACCCCGCAGGTTCCACAAGCCGATATCGCGTAGTTGGTGGTACAAGCATGTCGTCGCCGCTTGTTGCGGGCGTCGTAGCTCGTGCGAAGGCGAGAGGACTCATTACTGATATCTATAGTGCTCGTACACGTCTCAATGCAAAGTCCGAACTCTACCCTGGAGGAGAACTAGTTCTCAATGGTGTCAACACTGTTCACTAGGATTGGCCAATCCGGCCAATATTTGGCATTATCTCTTTGCTGTGCGTTACTCGCTTGCACGGCAAACCGCCCTGACCCAGGACCGATGCCGGTTGTGCCTGGAGCGGTCACCGCGCACCCTTCAACCAGCCCAAGTCCAGCGCCACCTGATGTTGGCCCCGTCCAGTCAACAAAGGGCGACGTGCTACCGATACACATAGGCTCAATTTCAATGGTCTACGGAGTTCAAAACTCAGGAATCCTGTCGGCAGAGCTAAATTTAGACTTGACAGGTCTCGACAAAACAAAAAATTACATTATCAACGTCACCGGAATTGCGATAGAGAATACCGTCAGATTGAGCGGAACAGCAACAATTTTGCCTCAAGGATCGATAGGAAATGTCAGTCCGTTTTATTCAATTCAGGTAATGGGAGCTCGGCCAGGCGAGATTCAATTTATTGATGAGTTTGGTGGCCGTGATTTGGGAATATTTATGGTGAGGAATATTCAACAATAAATTAGCCTTAGTTCTGCGCAAAGACCGGGAGTTCCTGACAATGAAGTAGTCTTATGAGCCGGGTCCATGTGACCTGGCCCTTTTTGTGCATTGGAAGCTTTCAGCTCATTAGCCGTGATACGATGTAAGCGTTCATACGCAGGCTGGAGTTCCGCAGCGGTAGTTATCATTTTTGCATGACTCGCACGTAACGGTGCGGGTTTTGTGCTAATTGGGACATCACAATCGCGAAATTCGGTAGGCACTACGCAAAATTAAAAGAGGAGGCGTCCACACGCCTCCTCATGCCGCTAAGCGGGATTTTCGTAGTGTCGACGCTGCGGAACTCCAGCAGGATGATAAGGCCTCTGGAGGGTACTTAACGCCATTCTTGCCACGTTATGTTATAAACATGGCCAGCCCCGGTAAAGTGAAGGTGCGAACCAAAACACTCGAAAGGAGCCAGCGGCCCTCAACGCTGGATTTGTAGCCGCGCCCCCGCACGCTCAGGATGTGGGCCGGGTTGGCCGGATCCACCTCGAAGAGCTTGCGCAGCCGCAGGATGAAGTTGTCGACCGTGCGTGTCGTCAGCGGCGCCTCCGTGCCCCAGGCCTCGCGCAATAAATCCTCGCGCGTGAGTACTTCGCCCTCGTGGTTGGCGAAGACCTTCATCAGCTCCATCTCGATCGGCGTCAGCTTCAGCTCCTGGCCCGCCACCCGCGTCTCGCAGCTGGTGAAGTCGATCGTGACGTCACGAAAGGCCAATACGTGGTGGCTTGGCTTGGTGTCCCAGCGACGGCGGCGCAACAGGCCCTCCACGCGCATCAGCAGCTCTTCCAGGTTGAAGGGCTTGGTCACGTAGTCGTCTGCGCCCACTTGCAGCCCGGCCACTTTGTCCTTGTCGTGGTTCTTGGCCGTCAGCATCAGGATCGGCGTGAAGTCCTCGCGCTTGCGCAGGGCGCGGCAGAGGTCCAGCCCGCTGATTTCGGGCAGCATCAAGTCCAGGATGATCAGGTCGAAGGTCTGGCGCTCTTCCAGGAGCACGGTCGCTGCCGCCCCGCCGTCGCGCAGCCAGACCACCTCGTGGCCATCCAGCCCGAGATTGAACTTGATCCCGGTGGCGATGTGGTCCTCGTCTTCCACCAGCAAGATTTTAGCCATGCTTCGCCTCCGGCAGCGTCAGCGTGAAGACGCTGCCCTGGTTCTCGCCGGCGCTGAAGGCTTCGACCCGGCCGCCGAGCCCGCGCAGGGTCTCCTTGACGATGTAGAGCCCCAGCCCCGTGCCGGTGCGGATGCGCGTCAGCTCGTTGCCCACACGGTGGAAGCGGTGGAAGACCCGCTTGAGCTGGTTTTGGGGGATGCCCACGCCGGCGTCGCTGATGGCCACCGCCACCTCGCCTTCGCCGGCCCGGAAGGCGCGCACGCCCACGCGGACCTCCTCGCGGGAGTACTTCACCGCGTTTTCAAGCAGGTTCAGCAGCACGATCTCGAGCGACGCCGGATCCGTGCGCACGCGCACCGGATGCGCATCGAGCGCGATCGCCTCCGGCGGGAGCTGGTGGCGGCGGCGAATGATGGCGATCGCCGCCTCCAGCTGGGGCCCCAGCTCTACGTCTTGCAGCTCTTGGCGGCGGAGGCGCGTGTCCATATGCGCGGCCTCCAGCACGTGGTCGATCAAGGCGTCCAGGCGCTCCACATCTGCCAGCATGAGGCGCGTGAACTCCTGCCGCACCGCCGGCTCCAACTCGCGCATCTCCATCGTCTGGAGGTGCAGCTTCAGCGAGGTCAACGGGCTCTTGAGCTCGTGCGTCACGCTGTCGATGAAGTTCTGCTGGCGCCGGTTCAAAACAATCTGGCGAGCAAGCGAAACTATGAACAGCACCAACCCCGTAATCACGGTGGTGAAGAGCACGAGCCCGCCGATCAGCAGGGTCCAGAACAGGGGCCGGCTGGTGGCCATGGTCTGCCGGAACCAGTCGGACACGATCGCCACGTTCCAGAACACCGTCAGCACGATGGTGGCCAGGATCAGCAACACGCCCCAGATGATCGGCGGGGCGACCGAAGGTGCCTTGGGCCGCATCCCTGGACTATAACACGGCCCCAACCCTTGCTCGGTGGGAAATCGGAGTGGCAAGGGAACAAGCGATGTAGATGGCTCGTCGGGAACCGTAGAAGGCCCGCTCGTCCCTATGACAGGAGTAGATGGATGCAGAAGAAGTCGTTCCCGATGTTGGTGGCCTTGCTGGCCCCGGCGCTGCTGACCGGTTGCCCGGTCTACGTGGACAGCTACGGCAGCTACAGCGGCACGTACGGCTCGCCCGACGTCGTCGTAGTGGGCGCCCATGTCCCCGCCTACATCGAGTACGACCAGCCGCAGTACACGACCGGCTCCAGCAGCGGCGACAACCCGATCATCGACAGCTTCACCCAGAACATCAACGAGGTGAAGCCCGGCCAGCCCGTCACCTTCACGGTGGTGGCGCACGACCCCAACAAGGCCGCGTTGCAGTTCAACTGGTCTTCCACCGGCGGCGTGATGTCGAGCAACACCGGCCGCGTGGTCTCCTGGGAGCCGCCCACCGACCCCCGCACCTACACCGTGACGGTGGTGATCACCAACGCCAACGGTGGCGTGGCCACCGGCTCGCTGAACATGACGGTGCACCCGGAAGCCGTGAAGGGCCCGATCGCCACGCCCATGCCGACGACGGCGCCCACGCCCGCCCCGCTGCCGATCCCGGTGGCGTCCGTCACCCCCGTGCCGCTGCCTACCTCCGTGCCGATTGCGACCACGGCGTCGCCCACGCCCACCCCGACCCCGGTGCCCACCCCCACGGCCACCGTGGCCCAGGGCAAGGCCAGCGTGGCCGGCATCGTCAAGGATGACGCGGGCCCGCTGGCCGGCGCCGACGTGATCCTGACCTCCGGCGACGTCAACGCCCCCTTCACCGCCACCATGACCACGGCCGCGGACGGCGTCTTCAAGTTCACCGGCGTGCCGGCCGGCGTGAAGCTGGTGATCTCCGCACGCAAGACCGGCTACACGGAGAAGCTCTACGCCTTCACGGCCCTGAAGGACACGGAGACCAGCTTCTCGTTCGACGGCACCTACGCCCTGCAGCGTAGCAACTAGATCTTGGGTGCGACCTGGGCGGCTTGCGACGGCGAGCCGCCCTCGACGTTTGGCCACCCGTCCACGTACCGGAGCTTGTCGATCATCAGGCAGCGCCGCAAGTCCTTGCTCCCCGGCATGGTCGGCTGGCGCGCGTCCACGGCGTAGTAGACCAACCAATCCGTCCCACCACCATCCGTGACCACGGCGTTGTGCCCCGGCGCCCGCCAGCGCTCGTTGGCACGCATGATCGGGGCGGCCGTGCCGTCCTCGTTCTCGCGGCGCTCGTAAGGCCCGAACAGCGAGGTGGAGCGCGCCACCATCACGGCGTAGGCCATGTCGCCGGTGCAGCAGTTATCACCCGAGTAATACAGGTAGAAGTACTTCCCGTGGCGCTGGATCCAGCTGCCCTCGATCAGGTGCTCCAGCGGCTTGTCGCGCGGGTCCAGCAAAGACTTGGCGCGGCTGCCAGGGGCGAACGCCAGCCCGTCGTCCGTGAGCTCCCGGGCGCGCAGCGGCTTGAAGCCCGAGCCCCAGAACATGTAGGGCTTGCCGTTCGCCGGGTCCTCCATCACGAAGGCGTCGATCGCGCTGAAGTCCGCCTCCACGGTGATCGGCGTGGGCAAAGGCTCGAACGGCCCCTCGGGCTTGGCCGAGGTGGCCACGCCCAGGCCCATCGCGAAGTCATGGCCATCGAACGGCTTGTCCGACTGGGCCGCGAAGTACATCAAGTAGCGCCCGTCGCGCGCGATCACGTGGGGCGCCCAGAAGTTCTGGGTGCCGTGCGCCCAGGCGGGCTTGGTGGGCAAGGCGTCCGGCAGGCGCGTCCAGTGGACCAGATCGTCGGAGCGCAGGCAGGCGATGTTCTGGAAGCCGCCCGCCGCGGGCCCCTGCGTGGCGTAAGCGTAGTAGCGGCCGTCCGCCGCGCGCAGCACGCAGGGATCGGCAAAATCGGAGCCCAGCACGGGGTTCTGGTAGCGCGCGCTGCGATCGGCCAGGGCCGCGGGTGCCAACGAATGGGGGGCCTGGGCCGAAGGCGCCACGCCACAGGCCGCCAGCAGCCAAAGCGCGGCGGCAACGGAGAGCGGGGACCGGAGGAAGGGGCGCATACCCCCCTATCGCTTGGCGCCCGCACGGAATTCTTATGGATTGACTATGGACAGGTTAGGGAATGTTTAAGTTAGGCCACCCCAGGAATGGGCACAACACCCATGACCCTTCTGGAGGAGCCGCTCTTGGCCTGGACCCCACGCATCTTGATCGCCCTGGCCCTGCTGGCCGGCTGCACCCCAGACCCCACCGCCGCCGGCGCGGGCAAGAGCGGCGACCCGTACGCCAACGCCTCGGCCCCCCCCAAGGACCCCTTGTGGGGCAACATCGTGATCCCCTCGCCTTCGCCCGGCGACACCAACCCCCTGAAGGTGCGCACGGAACGCAACGAGGTGTTCTACTCGCTGCACCGCGAAGGCCCGAAGGTGATCACCTACATCAGCCGGCGCCTGGAGGACAAGGACGACGTCTTACATAAGGGGGAGTTCCTGCATACGGAAAGCGACGATCCCCTCTCGCATTACGAAGTGGTGCTGAGCTACAAACGCTTCTACAAAGGGCATTACAGCGTCACCGCCTACCAAGATAATGACCCAGTTCCGGCAGGGGAACGAGCCTTCGCTATCGAGTAAAAATTCACGATAGAAAGCTTGGCTGGATGCGTATAATAAGCACAGGTGGAAACGTCCATAAGCCGCCGCTTTCGAGATTCGCATTTGCACGTAGCATTCAAATGGCCGATGATTCTGGGGTGCGCTGCCATGTTGCAAGCGTGCACCAGCACCGCGTCTGCGATTATCAACCCCTCGTTCGGCTCGCTGGTCACCTCCGCCACGTCCACGTACGGCGGCCTCACCCTGGGGGTTCCGCTGGATCAGACCAGCCAGGATCTGGGCATCTCGTTCGCCCCGCCCAACGTCGTGTTGACGGCGCGCGCCCCCCACGGCCGCACGGACTCGATTGACTACCTGGTCACGCGCGACGAGGACACCCACGAGGTCTTCCACGTGATCGGGGACCAGTCCAGCGCGGCGTTCAGCGTGCACGTGCCGATGCTGCGCTTCCGGGCGGGCGACTATACGATCAAGGTCTTCGTGCCGGATGAGCCGACCCCCTTCGGGAAGTCGGCCCTGCACATCACCAGCGATCTCCTAGATCACTAACCTTCCACGTCGAAGACGTAGAGCTTGTTGTCCTTGCCGTTGAAGAAGGTCTTGAGCTCCTTGCCGTCCCGCAGCGCGTCCACGTGGCCGTGGCCACCGTGGGGCTCGACGCGCACGGTGGTGCCGTCCGCGAACTTCGCCACCAGCAGCTTGCCGTCCTCGTTCAGCTCGCCCGTCTGGTCGCCGTACTGCACCACCATCTTGGTGCTGGGCACGAAGCGGCAGCTGTCCAACACCTGGGCGCTGGGCGACTCGGCCGTGAGGCGATCGCCGTCCAGGAAGTTCACCAGCGTGGCGGGCGCGTCGCCGAACGCGATCACGGCGTTGGTGCCTTCGGTCGTGATCGTGATCGCCCGGTTGGCGGAGATGGCGCTCTGGGTGTGGCCGTGGGGCAACTGGCCCACCAGGATCTGGCACTCGACGCCGTTGGCATACTTGTAGAGGCGAACGCCTTCCCAGGACGAGACCTGCTTCTCGCGGTCGCGGACGATGGTGCCGGGGTGTTGGATCTTGAGCATGGTCCCTCCTATCGAAGACGCCGCCCATTGTACCGGCCCGGCGGGCGATCGGCCACCGGTGGTATCATGCGGCGCATGAACGATCCCGCCACGGTGCCCGTCCTCGCGCTCTTGCTGACGCACTTCGACACCCGCTACGGCGCCCGGGACGACGCCGCGCACCTGGCCACCTATGCGGCGGACGCCTACCTGGTGGTGGGCGAACGTGGCGTGAAGCGCTCCGCCCTGGACCCGGCCGCCGTGCTGGCCGCCTGGGCGGCGGTGGCGCGCGAGCGCGAGCCCCAGTTCATGGCCCCCAGCCTCACGGACTGGCTGCCGGACGGGCCGGATCGCGGCATCGCCGTGGTGGACCTGCGCGAGGCCGAGACGGGCACGCCGATCCTGGCCGGGGTGGGTGTCGAGCGCGAGGGCGACGACTGGAAGGTGGCCTTCGCCTCCCTGTTGGATGGCGGCCCGCGGGGCTACGAACAGCAGCGCATGGTGGCGCTCGCGGAGCTGCCCGGCCTGCGCGCGGCGAGCCTGGAGGGCCCCCTGACCTCGCTGCTGGAGGCCTCGTACATGCGGCGCCACCACCTGCCCAAGGCGCGCCTGCTGGCGCTGCCCGAAACCCACTTCTCCTGCGCCGGCACCGGCAGCTGCTGCCGCCAGGAGCTGACGATCGGCATGGACGAGAACAGCGTGGCCTTCCTGGAGGCCGTCGACTGGGAGGCCCTGGTGCCGCAGATTGGGCCGGGCCCGTACACGCAGGAGCTGCCCCCGGAGGCGGCGGGGCTGGTGAGCTTCCGCCACAAGCTGTCCCGCACGGCGGACGGCCGCTGCCGTTTCCTGAGCACGGACAACCGCTGCACCATCCACGCGCTGGCCGGCCGCGCGGTCTTCAAGCCCTGCCACGTCTTCCCCTACCGCTTCGCGCTCACGCCGGACGGCGTCTGCGTGACCGTGAACCACATGTGCCCGACGGCGCGCTTCGCCAAGGGCGCGCCGCTCGCCAGCCAGGAGCCGGACTTGCGCTCGCGCCTGGCCGTGGCCGACGTGCTGCGCGCGGAGAAGTACTACCTGCGCCCGGCCCAAGAGGTCCCCTGGGAGGTCTTCCGCACGATCGAGGGCCAGGTCTTGGAGCTGCTGTTAGGCGACGCCCCGGTGAAGCAGAAGCTGTGGGTGGCCTTGCGTTGGCTGGAAGCGCGCCTGAAGGACCCGGAGGCCGGCGTGCCGGACGCCTGGTACGCGGAGCCGATCCCGCGGCTCGGCTGGCTACACCGCACGGCGTTCGGGCGCTTCGGCAAGCTCTTTGACCCCTGCTTCAAGGACCTGCGCGGCATCACGCCGGGCGAAGGGCTGTTGCCGGAGCACGAGGCGGAGCTGACGCGCTTCTTCCGCTCGCTGATCTTCTCCAAGGTCACCACCTTCCCCTACGGCCTGGTGGCCGGGCTGAACTACGTGGCCCTGACCTACCACGTGCTGGAGCGCCAGGTGGCGAAGCACGGCGGCCGCGGCATCTCCGAGGCCTTCTGGCAGGAGTTCTACGCGGTGGTCACGGCAGGCACCTACTTCCGCATCCTCCAGGTGTGCCACCAGACGCCGGCCACGCGGCTGGCGCGCCATGCAGGGGATCCCGCCTTCGGCCTGGCGCTGCTGCGCACATAACGCGAGCGGGTATATTTCCAGGGTCCGCCCCGCGCTCCCTGGAGGTCCCCTTTGCTCTTGGCCCTGCTCCTCTCCGCAGCCGTGATGGGCTCCAACCTCGACTACGCGCTGATGACCGTGCCCCAGCTCGAGGCGGCCGCCGCCAAGGGCGACTGGCAGGCCGAGGTGGCGCTGGCGCTGCACTACCAGACCGGCCTCGAGGTGGAAGAGGATCTGGGCCGCGCGGAACAGCTCTACACGCATGCAGCGGCGGGCGGCGCGCCCCTGGCCCAGCAGCGCCTGGGCGAGTTCTACTACGATGCGCGGGCGGATTACCCGAAGGCGCTGCGGTGGTTCAAGCTGGCCGCCGACCAGGGCGACGCGGACGCGAAGTGGAGCCTGGCCACGATGTACGAGCTGGGACGCGGCGTGAAGGCGGATGTGCCGACCGCCCTGACGCTCTACGGCCAGGCCGCGGGCCAGGGCCAGCGCGACGCGCAATACAGCCTGGGCGCGCTGTACTACCACGGCAGCGCGGTGAAGCAGGACTACCCAAAGGCGCTGGGCTACTTCAAGCTGGCCGCCGCGCAGCACCACGCGGCCGCCTCCGCCGCCCTGGGCTGGATGTTCCACGAGGGCCAGGGCACGCCGCGCGACTACCAGGCGGCCCTCGCCTGGTTGGTACCCGCCGCGGAGGCCGGCAACGAAGAAGCGCAGAACGACCTCGGACTGATGGCCCTCAATGGCCAGGGCGTCGAGGTGGACGCCACCAAGGCGCTGTACTGGTTCCGCAAGGCGGCGCGCAACGGCCAGGTGCTGGCCAGCTACAACCTGGGCTGGATGTACGAGAAGGGCCTGGGCACCACCGAGGACCTGCCCAAGGCCTACAAGTGGTACCACCTGGCGGCCGACCACGGCGACGCGGACGCCCAGAACGCGGCCGGGTGGATGCTCTACCAGGGCGAGGGCGTGGTCCAGGACTACGACGAGGCGCTGAAGTACTACCACCTGGCCGAGGCCCAGGGCAACGACATGGCGATGAACAACCTGGGCCTGGCGTACGAGGAGGGCCATGGCGTGCCCAAGAGCTACGCACAGGCGATCGCCTGGTACAAGCGCGGCGCCGAAGCGGGCAACGTCTATTCGCTCGACAACCTGGGCCTGCTCTACCGCGAGGGCAAGGGGACGCCCAAGGATGCGAAACGCGCCCTGCCGCTGTTCGAGGCCGCCGCCCAGAAGCACCACTTCTACGCGCTGTACCACCTGGCGCAGGCCTACGAGCAGGGCGACGGGGTGGCGGCGGACCCGGTGGAGGCCTACATGCTCTTCGGCCTGGCCGGCGAGACCGACGGGGACGCGGTCAAGGAGCAGACCCGCCTGGCCGCCAAGCTGACGCCCGCCCAGCTAGAGCGGGCCCGCATCCGCGCGCTGGCCTGGAAGGCTCGCTACCCTTAGATCTTCTGCAAGCCCGCCGGGATGGCGTGGCGCTTGAAGAAGTCGCCGTCGAAGTAGCTGCCCATCGCCAGCACCTCCCACTTGCCGTCCTTGCCCTTGCGCGCGAAGCCCACGATCGGCGTCACCTGGCCCGCGTCCGAGTCGGCGCTGACCCTGGCGTAGCCGCCCTCCAACCGATCCACCTTGCATGTGACGTCCGTGAGCTTGGTGATGCCGCGGACGTAGGCCTTGGTGGCCTCCAAGGCCGCGGCCATGTCCTGCTGCTCCGTCACCACGAACTGGCCCTTTTCCGACATCAGTGCTTCTCCTCTTTGTGCATGCCCAGCTGCCACGCCAGGAACCCCAGCGTGTCAGCGGAGGTCTCCACCCGCTTGGTCAATGGCTTGCCGGCCCCGTGGCCGGCCTTGCTCTCCACGTACAGGTAAATCGGTGCCGGGCCGCCCTGGTCCCGTTGCAGCAGCGCCGCCATCTTGCGGGCATGCAAGGGATCCACGCGGGTGTCGGACTCGCCCGTCACGACCAACGTGGCGGGGTAGTGCGTGCCGGCTCGGACGTGCTGGTACGGCGAGTAGGCCTTGATGTAGGCGTACTGCGCCGGGTCCTCGCTGGAGCCGTACTCCGGGATCCAGTAGCGCGCGATCAAGAAGCGGTGGTAGCGCAGCATGTCCAGCAGCGGCACGGCGCAAACCACGGCCTGGAAGAGGTCCGGCCGCTGCGTCACGGCCGCGCCCATCAGCAGCCCGCCGTTGCTGCCGCCCTCGATCCCCAGCTTCTTGGGCGAGGTCACCTGCTCCTTGATCAGCCACTCCGCCGCCGCGAAGAAGTCGTCGAAGACGTTCTGCTTCTTCGCCCGCATGCCGCCCTCGTGCCAGGCGCTGCCGAACTCGCCGCCGCCGCGCAGGTTGGGCACGGCCAGCACGCCGCCTCGCTCGATCCAGACGAAGTCCGCGGCCGAGAAGCTGGGGCTGAGGCTGATGTCGAAGCCACCGTAGGCCGTGAGCAGCGTGGCGTTCTGGCCGTCACGCTTCATCCCCTTCTTGTGCACCAGGAACATCGGCACGCGCGTGCCGTCCTTGCTGGTGAACCAGACCTGGTCTTGCTGGTAGGCCGCGTGGTCGATGTGGACGTCGGGCTTGAAGAAGGTCGTCAACGCGCCTGCGGCCAGCTCGTAGCGGTAGACCGTGGCGGGCTCCAGGTAAGACGTGAAGCTGAAGAACAGCTCCGGGTCGTCGCCGTCGCCGCTCAGGCCGCTCACGGTGCCCTGGGTCTTGAAGTCGATCGTGTGGAGCTTCTCGCCGGCGAGCGAGAACAACCGCACCTCGCTGGCCGCGTTGTGGAGATACTCCGTGACCAGCTTGCCGCCGCCGATGAAGGCCGTCTGGAGGGCGTCTTCGGTTTGTGGGATCACCAGCTTCCAGTTGGCGCGCTCGGGCTGCTCCAACGGCACGGCGAAGACCTTGCCGCGCGGTGCGTCTTCGTCCGTGCGTACGTACCAGACGCCCTCATGGACGTCGCCGTAGTAGTAGTGCTTGAAGCCGGACACCAGCTGCTTGGGCGCGCCGCCGGCCTGCCGGTCCAGCAGGAAGACCTCGTTGGTGCTGCTCGAGCCCTTGTTGATCGACATCAGCAAGAAGCGGTCGTCCTTGCTCAGCTGCGTGAAGCAGATCATCTCCGAGCCGCCGCCCGGCTCGAAGACCACCGGGTCCTTGGCCGGGTCGTCACCCAGCGTGTGGAAGTAGATCCGCTGCTTGTCCTCGCCGTTGGCGCCCTTGCCGGGGAAGCGCGTGTAGTAGAAGGCCGAGGCGTCGGCCAGCCAGGCCACGCTGGCGTAGCGGCAGCCCGGGATCGTTTCCTTCAGGGCCTTGCCGGTCTTCACGTCGATCAGGTGCAGCACGCTCTGCTCGTCGCCGCCGGAGGACAGGCCGTAGGCCACGGTCTCGCCATGGAGGGAGGGGCTCCACCAGTCCAGCGAGACGGTGGCATCCTTGGCCAGCGGGTTGGGGTCGATCAGCCTGCGCGGCTTGCCCGCCAGGCCGTCTTGCACCATCAACACGGCCTGCGGCAGGCTGCCGTCCTGGCGCTTGAAGAAGTAGTGGCCACCGCGGTGGGCGGGCGGCTCCTGGCGCGCCGCGCCGAGCAGCTCCAGCATGCGCTTGCGCAGGCCTGCCCGCAGCGGCAAGGTGTCGAGCGTCTTGCGCGTGAAGCCGTTCTGGGCCTTCATCCAGGCCTTCACGTCCTTGGCGTCGCCGTCTTCCAGCCAGCGGAAGGGGTCCACCACCTGCTCGCCGAAGTACGTATCCGTGACGGGGTGCTCCGGCGTGGTCGGGTAGACCGGCTTGGCCGGCTTGGCCTCCAACGGGCCCGCGGCCAGCCCCAGGGCACCGACGGTGCAAACCAGGCCGGCAACCAAGCGCCAGGCGGCGGGGTCATGGAGCAGGGACACGCAAATCCTCCGAGCAGGGGGGCAAGCCAACAATAATCGTAACAGACCGATGCCTGGGTCGCATGCTTGCGACCGCAAAGGCCCGTGATAGGATGAAATCCGAACCCAAAACCAGCGGCGGTGCGGATTACCGTCCAAGGAGGAGCCCATGAACCAGTCTAGGTTGTCATCTTCGGCCCGTCAGGCGAACGATCAGTCTGACAAGGAGAACAAGTACGCCCGCGTCATGCTCGAAGCCCTCGCCGAGAAGAAGAACCGCCAAGACATGACCGACGACCGCCGGCCCATGAACCGGCCGCAAACGCCCGGTTGGGCCCCGACCGGCGACGCCTAAGGCCCAGGCCCTCGGGCCTGGCCAAGCTTCGATACCAGCCCGCGCAGCACGGAAACCTCTTCCCGATCCAGCTGCAGCCGGGCGGCTATCCGCCTCAACACGGACCGCCGTTGGTCCTCGTTGTGAGGCTTGTAGAACCCCCGCTCCTGGAGCAGCGACTCCAGGTGGAGGATGAACGCCTCCAACTCCTCCGCCGGCGCCAGGTCGCGCCAGCCGGCCAGGGGATCCGGGGGGCCCCCCGCTTCCGCGGCCAGCATCCACTCGTAGCAGACCACCATGGCCGCCTGGGCCAGGTTCAACGAGGCGTCCTTCACGGGGCTCGGGATGCGGATCACGGCGTCGCACCGGCGCAGTTCGCCGATGGCCAGGCCGTTCTTCTCGTTGCCGAAGACCAGCGCCACCGGGCCGACATGGCTGCGGGCCAGCTCCGCGCCTTCGCGCGGCGTGAGCACCCGCAGGTGCGGGAAGGGGTGGCTGGTGGTGCCCAGCACCAAGGTCGCGCCTGCCAACGCCGCCTCGAGACCCGCATGATAACGAGCGGTTTCGAGGATATGGCCCGAGGCAACGGCCAACTTGAAGGCGCCCTCGTGGGTGGGCTCGACGCCTTCCGCCACGTGCAGTTCCGTCAGGCCGCAGTTGCGCATGACGCGCGCCACCGACCCCACGTTCTCCGGGAAGAACGGGTGGTGCAAGACGACGCGGGTGCGGGCCAACAACTCCACTTGGTAGTATCCTCCTTACCAAACTACCATGAGCCACGACCCCGCTACCGATGACCGCGCCCGCCGCCTGTGGGGGGCGATCGCCGCCTGCCAAGCAGGCCATGAGCGCGCGCTCGCGGCCATGTGGGCGCGTCACGGGCTCACGCCGGCGCAGGCCCGCATGGCCACGTTGTTGGCGGACGGCCCGCGCGGCCTGGGCGAGCTCGCGCGCACGCTGGGCGTGGCCAACGGCAACGTCACGCACGTGTTGGCAAACTTGGCGAAAGCCGGCCTCGCGGAGCGCGAGCGCGGCGTGGACGATCGCCGCGTGGCACGGGCGGTGCTGACGCCCGCGGGCCTGGCGCGGGCCCGCGAGGCGAGGGCGGAGGCGCCGCCCCTCGACGCCGCGCTGCTGGGCGCCCTCAACGCCGACGAACAGGAGATCCTCACGCGCTTGCTCGCCAAGCTGGCAACCGGCCTGGTTGGGTATGACCTTCCGTATGGATGAACGGATTGTTGAAAGCTGCCACCTATGCAACCTCAAGGTCCGGATCCAGCCGGACAAGGTGGCGAGCGCGCGCTGCCCCAAGTGCAAGGGCCCGCTGGGCGATCCCAAGATCGACGAGCCCTGCCCGGGCTGCAAGGCCGTCAACCGCGTGCTGCGCTCGCGCCTGGCCGCGGCCAAGTGCGGCAAGTGCAAGGAGAAGCTGATCCCGGAGGGCCCCCTGCCGCGCGACCTCGTGCTGGCGGAAGCCTACGGCCTGATCGGCGCGGTCTATGCCGACCCACTCCTCTCGCGCCGGATGGGCCGGCCCGGCGACCTGGTGGCCGCCGTGGACTGGGCGGAGGAGCTGCCCGGCTCGATCGCGGAGCTGGCGGCCACCATGAACCTGGGCGACGACCGGGACCGGATCGCGGCGCTGGGCGCCCGGGCCAAGGCCTTGCCGGGCAAGCTGCGCCCCTACGTCTTCGAGGATCCCTCGCTCGTGCTCGAAGAAGCCCAGCTCCAGGCCTTCATGTTGGGCGACGCCTTCGAGGTCTTGCGCCACCACCCGCTGGGCTGGCGCTTCCTCAAGCAGGTGCGCTCCGGCGAAACCGGCTCGGCGGCGGCCAAGAGCGAGCTGGCCCCTTCCGCGGAGATCTTCGAGCGCCTGCTGAACCGCTTCCACAAGACGGACTGGAACGACATGGCCGCCGACAAGGCCCGCCGCACGGAGGTCGCCACGGCCTTGTTCCACGAGCTGAGCCGCGTCTGCGAGAGCTGGCTGCCGCGCCCCTACAAGCTCCCCGCCATGGTGAAGACCGCGCTGGCCCGCCTGGAGGAGCAACCCTGGGCCGCCCCCGTGCTGGAAACCCAGCGCGAGGCTGTGGTCGAGGACGTGCAAGGCTTCCTGGCACTCATCACGGCCTTGATCGCCCGCGGCGTGGTCGTGCACGAGCTGGGGGGCAACGCCGCGGCCGTGTGGCCGGGCCTGATCACGCCCCTCAAGAGCGCGCTGCTAGCGACCGCTTGACGGTTGTATTTTAACGATTAGACGGTATCATGTCACGAGACATGGCCCCGCTCGTCCCTTCGCCGTCGTCCTGCACCCAGCGTGAAGGAGGACCTATGAACTGGAGACGCCAGGCCGCCATGGTGGCCGTATGCGCGCTGAGCGTTGGCTGCGCCGAAGCCGCGCCGTTGGCGCCCCCGACGGCCCCGAAAGCCGCGGGGGCAGCCTCTGCGCCGGACCGCCACCTGGCGGCCCAACTTCTCCCGCCGGTCACGGCCGCGGCGCTGACGCCCTGGGTCTGGGCCAACGCCGTGGGCGTGAACGCCACCGGGCCCACCAGCGGCCCCTCGGCCCGCTACCTTGCCATCAGCCTGGCGGCCGGGCGCACCTCGTTGCCGGAGGCGTTGCTAGGCGCCCCGGGCACCGTCTTCCTGTCGGAAGGCAACACCACCGTGGTGCCGGACGGCACGCAGAGCATGGTCGGCACCATCACCGTCGCCAACGTGGTGCATAACCCGGGCGGCGGCGGCATCGCCACGCTCTCGGGCATCAACTCGGAGGGCCTGCCGTTCACCCTCACGTTGGCGGACACGAACGACCCCACCAAGCCCGACACGATCAGCGTGAACGCGCCCGGCCTGTTCACCCTGAGCACCAACGTGATCAGCGGCGATCTCCGCATCGTCCAGGCGGTGCCGGTGGCGGGCCGCGCCGAGCGCCTGGCCGGCGTCACCTATGACAACGCCATCGGCCTGTTCATCGCCCAGGCGGACGCCGACAACGGCCAGCTGCCGCCGCAGAAGCCCGTGCCGGCCTTCGCGAGCGAGCTCACGCCGCCCATCCCGCAGGCTCCGTTGCCGCCAGGGGCACCCACCGACACCGCGGACCAGTTCGAGGTGCACCTGCTCCGCAACTTCCCCCGCTTCCGTCTGTAACGCAACAACGGGGCCGTCCGCGGGACGGCCCCCTTTAGATTTGGGTCGCTCGAACAGTTTCCTGCCTTTCGCTTTCCGGTAAATCGTTCTTAGGATACCGGGTATCCGCAAACCACCGTGAAAGCAGGCTTCTAATGAAAATCCTACGACTCCTCCCGCTGGTCATGCTCGCCGGCTGCGCCGCCCCCTCCGTGCCCGCGGCCGAGCCCCAAGCCCCCGCCGCGCGACAGCTCCAGGCCGTTGCCGGACAGGCCTTCTACGTGAGCGCGCCCTACGCCGCGCCCATCACGCCCGGCTCGGCGACGATCAACTGGCAGACCGGCACGCCCGCGCGGGGCCAGCTGGAATACGGCACCTCGGGCTCGCTCGGGCTGAAAGGCCCTACCGAAGCCAAGAACGCCACCAGCCACCGCCTCACGCTGGGTGGGCTGTGGCCGGGGACGTGGTACTACGTGCGGGCGCGCTGCACCGACGCGTCAGGCCGGGTGTCCTACTCCGCGACGAAGCAGTTCCGCACTACCTGGTAGCCAGCGCGTCGAAGTCGGCGGCCAGGCCGGCCGGCTCGGCATCCGGCTGGTAGGTCGCCACCTGGCGCCCTTCCGGGTCCAGCACGAAGATCGCGTTGCTGTGGCTCATCGTGTAGCCGACGTCGGGACGGGGCGCCGCGTCCTTGCGGTACGCGGCGCCGACGGCCCCTGCCAGCACATTCAGGGCGGCGGTGTCGCCCGTAACGCCCTGGAAGTCGCGGTGGAAGTACCGCGCCAGCTCCTGCATCCGGACCGGCGTGTCCCGCCGCGGATCGACGGAGACGAAGACCACGCGCACCTGGCTGGGATCGGCCAGGTGCGCGTAGGCCTTGGCCAGGAAGCCCAGCGTGTTCGGGCAGATGTCCGGGCAGTTGGTGTAGCCGAAGAACAGCCAGACCCAATGGCCATGGAGGTGGTCCAGGAAGTAGTCCCCTTGCGCGGACTGCAGCTTCACCGGCGGCACGGGCCGGGGAGGCAATGCCTGGGTCCAGGCGTGGGGGTAGGTCCGCCGGGCCTCGGGCGCGTGAGCGCACGAGGCCAGCAGGACGAGGGCAGCGAAGGTGGCAACCAGGCGCATCGGCGCTCCTCCTATCGATCGGCCAGCTGGACGGGGATGACGCGGCCGGCGGCCATCCAGCGCAGGGCCTGGTCCACGGACTGGCTCGAGACGCCGAACGGGTCGCGCACCTTGATCCGATCCACGTCCTCGCCGCAGGCTTCCGCGATCGGGACCGGCCGGTCGGCCTGCAGGCGCGTCGCCCAGCGCACCAGCTCGGGGCTGGACTCCGTCGGCAGGCGCGTCAGGTTGTCGCCGAGGCGCGGGCCGTCGGTGCGGTTGTTGACGTACAGCGTGGTCATCATGCCGTCGTCTTCATGGGCAAGGATATGGCAATGGAAGAAGAACAGGCCCGGGAACCCGATGTAGCGCACCACGAACCTGACCTGACCCGAGCTCGAGATCGGCACGGTGTCCTTCCAGGCCGGGAACGGCGTGGGGACGTTGTTCTGCTCGATCACCTGGAACTGCGTGCTGTGCAGGTGCATCGGATGCCACCAGGGGCCGTTCTTGCTCGTAAGGGTCCAGACCTCCGTCTGATCGTGGTTGGCGACGTTGTCGATGCGCAACGGGTCGAAGCGCTTGTCGTTGATGTTGAAGTGCTTGATGGTATCGAACGTGCCAAAGCGCATGTCGATCGTGCGGCGGAGCCCCGTCTGGGGGATCGGATCGATGTGCCGCAGCAGCGCCGGCACCGGCGGCGGCTTCACGACGGGGGCGGCGCTGGTGCGGACGGTCATCAGCGGGACGGCGACGTCGTGCTTGGGCAGCAAGCCCCGGTCGAACGGCAGCGCCACCATCGTGTAGGACTGGTTCGGCACCGGCGGCGCCTTGATCAAGATCTGGATGCGCTCCGAGTTCGTCACCAGCTGGTGCGTGATCGGGATGGGCTTCTCGAACAGGCCGCCGTCCGTGCCCACCCACAGCACCTCGACGCCCGGGATGGCGACGTCGTAGAAGCGCGCGGGCGAGCCATTCAAAATCGTCAGGCGGCGGATCTCGCCGGGCTTGAGCGTCAGCTTCGGCAGGATCTGGCCGTTCACGAAGACGATGTTGCCTTCGCGTCCGTTGATCCGGTCGAACTCCGTGTCCGGCGTGAACTGGTTGTTGGCGTCGAAGCGCTGATCCAGCAGGGTGATCTGGCTGTTGCCATAGGCCGCGGGCAACGGGTCCTTGGTGGCCAGGATCTGCGTGAAGCCTGACAGGCCGCGCGGCACTTCCACGTGCGTGATGCCGTGCGGGTGCGCGTGGTACCACGTGTTCATGGGGAAGTCCTTGTGCGCCACCCAGGTGTAGGTGTGGTCCTGGCCCGGCGAGACGAGGTTCTGGGGCGCGCCGTCCTGCTCGGGCGGGATGATCATCCCGTGGAAGTGGATGTTCGCGGGCAGCGGCAGCCGGTTGTGGAAGTGGGCCTTCACGATGGTGCCTTCCTTGCACCGGATGGTGGGGCCGGGGAATTGGCCGTTGTAGAGGAACATCTGGGTCTTGGGCCCGTTCAGGATCGGCAAGGCGCCCTGGCCGGCCGTCACGTCGAACTCGTAGATGTTGGGGTTGGGGTTGGTGTCCTTGTATGCCGGCGGCTCTTTGAGCTCCTGGCCGGTTGCGAAGGTCTGCGTTGGGACGTCCGGGAATGGCTGGACGTCTGGGTCCAGCACGTTGAGCGCGGAAAACAGTCGCCGGTCCGAGGTGGACGCGGTGGCGCAACCAGTGGCCAACAAGGCCACGGTCACGGCGAGTCGGAGCTTGGGGTTACTCATGGGGTCACCTCCCGTGGGAAAGTGGCCTCATTGAATCAAAACTATTTGGTCGGTCCGATGTCATTTTGCTCGAACTTGCCGTCGATCATGGGCGGTTGGTCGATGACACAGTCGGCGGGAACCCGCAGGGCGAGCGCAACGGCAAGCGCCGCGAGCTCGCCGGCCACCAACCAGGCCCGCAAGGCCAGGGCCAGCAAGGCCGCCTCGCCCTGGCCCAGGAGCGGCCCCACCAGGAAGGCCAGCGACCACTCCCGCACGCCCAAGCCCGCGGGCGCCACGATCGCCAGCGTGCCGGCCACCCAGGCCACCACGAACGCCGCTGCGACCTGGGCCATCGCCTCCACGCCGATCGGCGCCAGCGCGCGGGCCAGACAGGCGGCCCCCATCGCCAACAGCCCCCAGACCCCCACGTAGACGCCCAACAGCCGCCAGACCGCGCGCGGCTCGCAGCCCGGCAGCCGC
>JAQBPE010000478.1 GCA_028287685.1 Cyanobacteria bacterium RYN_339
GCGCGGCAGCCGGTGCCGGGGCAGGCGCGGCAACCGCGCGGGCCGGGTTGGGCTTGGGCAGCGCGGCGGTGCCGCCCTTGGGCGGGTAGACCTTGCCGAAGTTCGTGCCGCAGATGGGCAGGCTGAAGGCCGGCTTCTTCTTCGCCCGCGGGTCGACCGCCGGCGCGTACGCCAGCCAGAGCGCCGCGAAGTCCAGCGCCACCCCGCCGACCGCCAGCTGCGCCAGGCCATGCCACAGCGCGGTCACGCCATGCTGGCCCTTGCGGTCCAGCGAGACCGCCCGGAACGGCTGGTCCTTGAGGATCTCCGAGACCAGCCCGGTCAGCACGGCGCCGGGACCCACCTCCACGAAGGTGCGGGCGCCCGCGGCATGCATCGCCTGGATCATCTCCACGAAGCGCACGGAGCGAGAAACCTGGGAAGCCAGCAGGGCACGCTGCTTGGCCGCCGCGGAGGGATACGGCGCGGCTTCGGTGTTGGCGTAGACCGGGATCTCGGCCTTGCCGAACTTCACGCCCGCCAGGAAGGCCGCGAAGGGCTCGCTGGCCGGGGCCACGAGGGGGGAGTGGAAGGCGGCGGCCACGGGCAGCCGGCGCACGGTGGCACCTACGCCCTGCAGGCGGCGCTCGGCCTCCTCCACGGCGGCGTGGGAGCCCGAGATCACGACCTGCTTGGGGCCGTTGTCGTTGGCGATCACCACGTCCAGGTTCCACCCGGCCAGGTGCTCCTCCATCTCCGCGGCGCTCAGCGCCACCGCGGCCATGGTGCCGGCGGCCTCGCCGCCCGCGTCGGCCATCAACTCGCCGCGCTTGCGGCCCACGCGCAGCAGCGCCTCCGGCGACAGCACCCCGGCCGCCGCCAGGGCGGTCAGCTCGCCGAAGCTGTGGCCACCGGCATGGTCGGGCGTCAGCCCCAAGGCCCGCAACACGGCCATCTGCGCCAGGCTTGCGGCGCCAATCGCGGGCTGGGCCCACTGGGTCTCCGTCAGGCGGCGCTGTTGGGCGGCGCGGTCCTCGTCGGTGAAGACGGGCACGGGGAAGACCACGCGGTCGAGGGGCTCGCCCATATCGACCAAACGGGTGGCGTCCCAGGCGCCACGCGCCTCGTCGAACGCCATGGCCAGGTCGGCGCCCATGTTCACGTATTGGCTGCCCTGGCCGGGGAAGAGGAAGGCCACGTCGCCGGGCTCGGCGCCGAAGGCATAGTGGACGCCCGTGGGCAGGCCAAAGGCCTCCTTGGGCGCGCGGTCGATCGCCTCGGCCGCGGCCAGCAGCTTCTTGGCCAAGTCGGCCTCGTCGGCGGCCACGACGGCCAGGCGCGCGGGCCGATCCACGTCGAAGCCTTCCTGGGTGGTGCGTGCCAGGTAGGACAGCGTGCCGGCCGGCAGCTCGCCGCCGGCGATCGCCCGCGCCTCCGCAGCCAGCGCTGCGGGCTCCGCCGCGGTCAGCACGACCAGCTCCGATGGCATCGTGCGGGCGCGGTAGGCCCGGTGGCCGGGGCCCACGTACTCTTCGAGCGCCACGTGGAAGTTGCTCCCGCCGAAGCCGAAGGCAGACACGCTGGCGCGACGGACGTGATTGGTGCCGCGCACCCAAGGCCGGGCCTGGGTGTTCAGGTAGAAGGGGCTCTGCTCGATCTCGAGCTTGGGGTTGGGCCGGTCCACCTTGATCGTGGGCGGCAGGACCTTGTGGTGCAGGGCCATCACGACCTTGAACAGCCCGGCGGCGCCGGCGGTGCTCTTGGTGTGGCCAATCTGGCTCTTCACGGAGCCCAGGGCACACCACTGCAGGTCGTCGCGCGGGTTCTCGTCGCCGAATACCATCTTCAGGCCGCCGAATTCCGCGGCGTCGCCGGCGCGGGTGCCGGTGCCATGCGCCTCCAGCAACTCGACGGTCTCCGGGCCGTAGCCCGCCTGCGCGTAGGTGCGGCGCAAGGCCTTGGCCTGGCCGGCCGAAAGCGGGGCGTAAACGCTCATGGCCCGCCCGTCGGAGGAGGTACCCAGGCCGCGGATCACGGCGTAGATACGGTCGCCGTCTCGCTCGGCGTCATCCAGGCGCTTGAGGGCCAGCATGGTCAGGCCTTCGCCGATGATCGTGCCGTCGGCCTGGTCGGAGAAGGGGCGGCAGTCGCCGGTGGCCGACAGGGCGGGGGTCTTGGAGAAGCACATGAACATCGAGATGTCGTTGAAGGTGTCCACGCCGCCGGCGATGACCATGTCGGAGTGGCCCAACGTCAGCTCGTTCAAGCCCATGGCCAGGGCGGACAGGGAGCTGGCGCAAGCCGCGTCCGTGACGCAGTTCGTGCCGCCCAGATCGAAGCGGTTGGCGATGCGGCCGGCCACGACGTTGCCCAGCAGGCCCGGGAAGGAGCTCTCCTGCCACGGCACGTACTGAGCGGCGATGCGGTCGCAGATCACCTGCGCCTCGTCCTCCGGCACGCCGGCCTCGCGCAGGCCCTGCAGCCACTGCGGGCGTTGCAAGCGCGCGCCCATCTCCACGAACAGCTCCTGGCCCGAAGTGACACCCAAGATCACGCTGACGCGCTCCTTGTCCATGGCCGCGAACTGGCCCTGGGTGGCGTCGTCCAGCACCTGCTTGGCCACCATCAAGGCCAGCAGCTGGGAGGTATCGGTGGCGGGCATGATCGAGGGCGGGATGCCGTGCTCGACGGGGTCGAAATCGATGGGCGAGAGGAAGGCGCCGCGCTTGCAGTAGGTCTTGTCCGCCGCCTTGGGATCCGGATCGTAGTAATCGCCCACGAGCCAGTGGCTCTCCGGCACCTCCGTGATCAAGTCCTTGCCCGCCAGGATGTCGCGCCAGAACCCCGTGGCGTCCGTGGAGCCCGGGAAAAGGGCACTCACGCCGACGACGGCGATGGCAGGAGCGGGGTTCGGCACCGGGGAAACGGCCATGGGGGGGGTCTTCTCCGTTAGTAAGGGAACGTCAGGCCAGGGGCCGGGGGCGGAAGTCGAAGGCGGCGGCGGGGACCGCCACACCGTAGGAGCGCAGCTGTTGGGCGCGGGTCACGACCGCGGCGCCTTCCAGGAGGTTCAGGGCGATTTGCACCACCCCCCGCTGCTCCGGGGCCTCCAGGAACGAGCCCTTGGCCCACTGGTTGAAGGCGCCCATCGCGGGGCCGCACCAGATCTGGTAGTCGAGCTTGCGGGTAGGCACGCCGTCGATGGCCCAGCGGCTCGACTGGCCGAGGTACCACCGGAAGACCAGCGCCATACGGTGCTTCGGGTCGCGCAGGGCGCGCTCGTTTTGGGACGGGTCGCGGCGCTCGAAGTAGGTTTGGGTGTCCGTCCAGACTTGCTCGAGCGGCATCTGGAAGACGTCGCGCTCGAGGCGGGCGCGCTCCGCGGCTGGCAACGTTTCCAGGCCATCGTGGGCGATGTAGAGCTCGTAGAGCTTCTGGGCGCGCGTGGCGAACATCGTGCCGCGCTTGAGCACCTGCACCTTCACGCCCAACTCGAACATATCGCCGGCCGGGCACATGATCACGTCTGCCAGGTCGGCCACGGCCAACAGGCGCTTGGCTTCCGCAGAAGTGCCGGCCTCGACCGCGCCTTGGTTCACGGAGCCGGTGATCACGTAGGCGGCGCCCAACGCGAAGGCCCCCGCCACGCCGCCCGGCGTGCCCAGGCCGCCGCCCGCACCGACGCGGACCGGGCGGTGGTAGCCGTGTTGCGCCGTGAGCTCGCTCGCAAGCGCCAAGATCGTGGGGAAGAGCGAGGTCAGCGGCCGGTTGTCCGTATGGCCGCCGCTGTCGGCTTCCACCGTGATGTCCTCGGCCACCGGCACGTAGGCCGCCAGACGGGCCTCTTCGGCCGTCAACAAGCCCTGGGCCACCAGGCCGTCCAGGATCGCGGTGGGCGCCGGCGACAGGAACGGGCGGGCCACCTCCGGCCGCGAGATCTTGGCGAAGACATGGTTCGTCCGGTGGACGCGGCCGTCCGGCAGCTGCCGCAGCCCGGTGGCGGCGTAGCGGACGATGGCGGGCGTCAGGCTCATGAAGGCGGACGCCGAAACTCGGTGCACCTGGTGGTCCAGGAACAGCTGCACGATGGCCATCTCAAGCGCCGGCTCATGAACGGAATGAATTAAGTTCGCGCCGAAGGGCAGCCCCTGCGGGTCCAACGCCTCGCGCATTTCCACGAGGCCCTGCTCGACGCGCTGCGGTGACAGGCCGGCGGAGCCGAAGAAGCCCAGCATCGAGGCGCGGGCCTGGGCGATCACCATCGCCGTCGAGGCGATGCCGTTCGCCATCTCGCCGGCCACGTAGGGGAAGCGCACGCCATGGGCTTCGTTGAAGGACCGATCGCCCAGCCACTCCGGGTAGAGTGGCGGCAGGGTGGTGACGACGCCATGACGGGCCGGATCGGGGGCGCCGGTGCTCGCCCCCAAAACCCCGGTATGCAAGTCCTGGAGGACGTGCAACGGCTCTCGAACCCGCTCGATTACAGCCGGCAGGGCGTCGGGCGTGAAGGCGGGGGCCTCGGGATCGGGGCGGAAGGTGGTGGGCATCACAAACCAGGATAGGCAAGATCGGCCCCGGCCTCAAGGGGCGCGGGAGCCAACCGGGAAGCGGGCGAGCATCGTGTCGGGGCCTGCCGCGTGGCTCGCCGGGACCGGCAAGGCGCCGCGGGAAGACCCTATAAAATTGTGAACGATCGCTCGCCCCTTTAGGTAATGAGGGGTCAAAACTTTACGAAAGTTAAAGGAGGCTCGCATGGTCTGGCGGGAAAAGCGCTGGCAATACGTGGCGGTGGTGGCCGACGATGCGATCGTGGCGGGAGCCGTCGCGAACCTAGGCTATATGGGCTTCGGGTTCGCCTATGTCTATGACCGGTTGGCCGGCCGAGGCCGGCGCGAGGACGCGATCACGCCCCTCGGCCTGGGGGCGGTGGTGGCCGACCGGCCGGACGTCGGCGTGTCGCGGCTGTCGCTCCCGAACGTGCTGGTGCGGCATGATCCCGGCGCCGGCCGCCTGGAGATCCGCGGCGGGGGGTTCTGGGCGGACGTGGCGTTGGAGCCGGCGGCCCCCTTCGACGCCGGCTGGGACGTGCCTGGCGGCGGCCCGCACCGCACGCGCAAGCGTATGGGCGGCCACGCCGTCGGCCGCGTCTCGTTGGACGGGGTGGAGCGGCCGCTGGAGGGCCAGGTGCTCTTCGATTGGAGCCGCGGCCAGCCGGCGCGCGAGACGGCCTGGCGCTGGGCCGCCGGTGCGGGGCGCTGCGGCAACCGCCAGATCGCGTGGAACCTGCGCACCGGCTTCGACGACCCGGCCCAGGTCGAAAACGTGCTCTGGCTCGACGGCGTGCCACGCCCGCTCGGCCAGGCCGTGATCGAGCCCGGCAGCCGCTGGCACATGGCCGGCGGCGGGCTGGAGCTGACCTTCGAGCAAGACGGCGAGAAGGTCGAAGACCTGGACTACGGCGTGGTTGCCAGCCGTTATAGCCAACCATGGGGACGCTTCCGCGGCGTCTGGGAGGGCGAACCAGTGGAAGCCTACGGCGTGGTCGAAGACCACTGGGCGCGGTGGTAGCATGGGCGGCATGACGATCGCCTGTCCCCATTGTGATGCCCCGTTCCCCCTCGCCGAGGCGGCCCTCGCGGCCCGCGACGCCGTAACTTGTCCCGCCTGCGGGGCGGTCACGGAGCTGGACGGCGAGCGCTTCCACGCGGAGGCCGCGCGGCATTTGCGCCGGACCTTTGCCTCGACCGGGCCGTTCCCGCTACAAGTGAGGCGCTTCCGGGTCACGATCGAGGCGCTCTTTCCCGCCGCCGAACTGCCTGGCGCGCCGCTGCTGGCTTACTTCCCGGCGCTCGGCCGGCGCCCCTTCGCGATCGGCGATAACCAGGCCCAGGCCCTGGAGACGCTGCGCGTGGCGGCCAAGGTTTGGCAGCGAGGTGGCAACGTGTCTGGCGAGTTGCCGCCGTCGGACGCCAACGCGGAGGACCCCTGGCTCCAGTTCGAGGCTTAACCGAAACTTAGCCGCAAGATAATCCCGTTTTGCGTTTGCGAGGCGATAAGAGCGCTAGCCCCTGCTAGCCGAGGTCCTCATGTCGCTGAACGTTTCGAACACGCCGCGCCTGCCCGTCAAGGTCGTCGCCCCCGTGGCCACCCCGACGCCCACCCCGGCGCCCGCTCCGACCGCAACTCCGGCACCGGAGGCGAAGCCGGGCTTCAAGGCCCGCCTGATCGGCGGCACCATGCGCCACCTGCACGACACACTGGTGAACCACCCGACGCTGAACAAGCTCTTCGGCACGTTCATGGGCCCCTACATCAAGCACATGTTCAATGCCCCGGCCAAGGACGGCGGTCCTGTTGGCCCCCCGGCCCTGAAGCCGCAAACGGTGGCCCAGGCCAAGCAGATCATGATCGACAACTTCAAGCCCGCGGAGGGCAAGACCGTCATCGCCATCTCCGGCGGCGGCGCCACCACGGTGCACTGCTTCGTGGTTACGGGCGTGAAGGATGGCAAGGTCCAGATCACGCAGGCGATCGCCCAGACCAACGGCAAGCCCGAGGACTATCACGGCATCGGCGGCTTCATCCGGAAGCTGGAGGACAAGTTCTTCCACAACCCGGCGGAGCAGATGAAGGGCGTGGTCGTGGAAGACTGGGAGGAGTACGCCGCCCGCTCCAAGCGCAACTCCGTGGTGCTGCTGGAGATGGACGCGGACCCCGCGAAGGTCCAGGCCACCCTCAAGAAGCTACAGGGCCTGGTGGGCAAGCCCTATGACCAGACCATGCTCGCCAACGACCCGGCCACGCCCGCGTCGGAGTCCGCGATGTACTGCACGGAGATCTCGGCCTGGTTCGTGAACCAGCTGAAGCCCGGCACGATCAAGACCTCCACGGCGATGGGCGGCTACCCCGTCTTCCAGGTGGCGGACCACATGCGCGCCGCCGACGTGAACGGCGGCCCGCTGAAGATCTTGTTCAACGGCGAGAACCGCTTGGACGTGAAGAACGCGGACCCGGTCCCGAAGGCAGGCTAAAACCCAAACAGTCGCCTGCCGGCCGCCGCGGCGCGCAACGCGGCCCGGTCGTCCGGATGCGCGATCGCGATCAGGCGCTCCGCGCGGGCTGCCAGCGGCTGGGCGCGCAGATCCGCCACGCCATGCTCGGTGACCACGTACTGGACGTGCGAGCGAGGCGTCACGACGCCCGCCCCGGGGGAGAGGATCGGCACGATCCGTCCGACCTCGCGGGCCCGGGAGGTCAGCGCCAGGATGCTCTTGCCGCCTTGCGCCAGCGCCGCGCCGCGCACGAAGTCGAGCTGGCCCCCGACCCCGCTGTAGATCCGCTCGCCCAAGGAATCCGAGCAAACTTGCCCCGTAAGGTCGACCTGCAGGGCCGCGTTGATGCTGGTCATGAGGTGTTGCGCGCGGATCACGGCGAGGTCGTTGGTATAGTCCGTGGGGCGGAACTCCACGGCCGGGTTGTCGGCCACGAAGTCATAGGTGCGGCGCGTGCCCGCCACGAAGGCCACGACCGTCTTGCCGACATCCACGGACTTCCGTCGGTTCGTGATCACGCCCGCTTCGACCAGGTCGACCACGCGGTCGGAGAACATCTCCGTGTGGAGGCCCAGGTCTTGCTTGCCGTGCAGCGCCGCCAAGATCGCGTCCGGGATCGCGCCGATGCCGAGTTGGAGCGTGGCCCCGTCGGGCACCAGCGCGGCCACATGCCGCCCCAGCGCCTGGATTTCCGGCGTGGCTGCACGTGAGTGGCGCTCGATCAATGGGCGGTCCGTGACGGTGAAGGCAGCAAGGTCGTCCAGGTGGACCCGGGCGGGCCCGTTCACCCGCGGCATCTGCCGGTTGAGCTCCGCGATCACCACGGGCGCCGACTGGACCGCCTGCCAGGCCGAATCCACGGAGATGCCCAGCGAGCAGTAGCCGGCCGCGTCGGGCCAGGAGAGCTGGACGATGGCAACGTCCAGGGGGATCAGGCCGGCGCGGATGGCCGCGGGGATGTCCGACAGGTTGATCGGGATGTAGTCCGCGCGGCCCTCCGCCACGGCCTGGCGCACGCCCGCGCCGCAAAACAGGCTCTGGATGCGCAGCCGGCCGGCCAGGGCCGGATCTGCGAGCACCTCGGGGCCGTCCTTGTGGACCTGGTAGACCCGCAAGCCCTCCAGCCCCCGCGCGCGTTCGGCCAGGGCGGCCTCCAGGGGGAGGCACGCCGCACAGTCGCCGTGGACGTAGATCCGGGCGTGGTCGTGGATTTGGGAGACCGCTTCGGCGGGGGTGACGGCCCGGTTCATCGCGCTCCCTATACCCGCTACAATGGGCCAGCGAAAGTTGGCCCCATGACCGTCCTTGCCACCACCCTCCTGAGACCTGCCGGTCTCGCACGCGCCTTGGGCCTCGACGTGGTCATCGCGAGCGAGACCGGCCAACACACCGGCAGCTTCAAGTTCCGCGCGGCTTACAACCTCGCGTCGAGCGTGCCCAACGCCCATGTGATCACGGCGTCGTCGGGGAACTTCGGCCAGGCCCTGGCCTACGCCTGCAAGCTGCTGGGCAAGCGCTGCACGGTGGTCATGCCCACGACGTCCGCCAAGGTCAAGATCGCGGCCGTGCGGGGCCATGGGGCCACGGTGGAGCTGGTCGACACCACGGTGGTGCCGCGCGCCGTGCGGGTGGCCGAGCTGGCCGCGCAGGACCCGGCCGCTTACGTGGCAAGCGCCTACGACGATCCCTACGTGATCGCAGGCAATGCCAGCCTGGGCCGTGAGCTGGCCGCCGAGGGCTTCGACGTGGTCGTGGCGCCGGTGGGCGGCGGCGGGCTGACGGCGGGCATCATCGTCGGGCTGCGCGAGGCCGGCGCCAGCACCAGCGTGGTCGGCGCGGAGCCGCTCTTGGCCAACGACGCCGCCCGCTCGCTGGCTGCCGGCTACGTGGTCGCGAACGAGCAGGAACCGGGTACCATGGCCGACGGCGCGCGCACCGTCAGCCTGGGCAAGCACAACTGGGAGGTCTTGAAGACGGGGCTCGCCGGCATCGTGGAGGTGCCGGAGGAGGCGATCGCCCGCGGCGTGCGGTTGTTGCGCGAGCATACCGGGCTGCGCGTTGAGCCGACGGGAGCGCTGGCGATCGCCGCCCTGTTGGTCGACCCCGATCGCTTCGCCGGCGCCCGCGTCTGCGCCGTCGCCAGCGGCGGCAACGTGGACGACGAGGTATACGACGCGTTGGTAAGGTAGCGTCCAACGGCCAGGGGAGGTAAACTTCAAACCTTGCTTGCTTAGGAGAGTCGCCGTATGTTCCCCCAGATCGCGCGCTTTGCCCTCGTATCGACCTTGTTCGCCGCCCCGGCACCGGCCCCCACCGGTCCGGCCGTGCTGCAAGGCCTGACCTATGACCCGGCCCGCCAGGCGTTGTCCATCCCGTTCAGCGGTGGGGTGCCCAGCTTCGAGGTGCACCTGCTCTCGCCGACGCGCGCCTACTTCGACATCTCGCCCGCGCGGTACGCCGGCATGTTCACGCTGCACCTGCCGGATCGCGGCGAGTTCTCGCGCGTGACCATGGCCAACCGCCCCGAAGCGGGCACGGTGCGCCTGAGCTTCTACATGGGCCGCACCGGCAAGCCGGACATGACCTGGGACCGGACGCACCACCGCCTGCTCGTGACGATCGGCCCCGGCGGCACGGCCCCGGTGGGGGCGCCTACGCCCAAGCCCGGTCCTACGCCCAAGCCGGGGGCGACGCCCAAGCCGGGCGGCACGCCCAAGCCCACCGTGAAGCCGACGGCCACGCCGCCCGCGCTGGCCACGCCCAGGCCGTCGGCCGTGCCCGGCGCCGCCACCACGTTCAAGAGCGTGTACTTCGACAACGGCCGCGGCCTGATCGTGATGCCGTTCTCGGGCGCGGTGCCGGGCTATAACCTGTCCCAGCCCGTCCCCGGCGACCTGGCGATCGACTTCACCAACGCCGCCCTGGCCAAGCCCGGCTCGATCCGTCAGGACCTGCCCAACAACCCGCTGGTCCGCCGCTGGACGGCCTCCGAGGTGCCGGCCGCGAAGCGCACCACCCGTGTGACCCTGGGCCTGGCGGCCTCCGCCGAGGTGGGCGTGGCGCAAGACCCGAGCCTCGGCGCGATGCTGGTGATCCCGGAGCCGCTGGCCGACTCCGCGCCGGCCGGCCCCTTGCCCAAGGGCGGGCGAACGCGCCTGGCCGCGCCGGTCTTCGACCCGCGCACCAGCGAGCTGACGCTCTCGTATGCCGGTCCGGCGCCCACGTTCAATCTGCTGCGGCCGTCCACCACCTCCGCCTACGTCGATTTGCCCCACTGCGAGTTGATCGCGGGCAGCATGCCCTTCGAGCGCGTCGAACTGAGCCAGTTGGTGACGTTCTGGCTGCTGGCCGGCCGCCCGGCCGTGGATGGCCAGCGCCTGATCCTGCACCTGCCGTTCGGTGGCAACGTAAAGATCACGCCTGATGTGGCCAACCACAAGCTGGTGGTGAAGCTGGTGCCGCCGAACGAGGGCGTGCCCAAGTCCGAGACTCCCGCGCCGATCGCGGTGCCGACCGCCACGCCCAAGCCGTGATCCGGCGCGGCGAGCGGCCGGGCTTCATCGGCCTCACGGTCGGGTGCTTGTTGGGCGTCTTCGTGTTGGGCTGCGCCTTGATCTGGCTGGCCTGGAACGGCACCTTCTGGCTGATCGACCGCGCCGTCGACTTCGTCCCGCCTTCCTGGGAGGAGGCCTTCGGCCAGGCCGGCGCTGCCGGCGAGGCCAAGCGCGCGGTGGCCGACCCGGTGGTGGACGGCGCCGTGCAGCAAATCTTCGGCCGCCTGGTCAAGGCCGCCCCGGCGGACCAGCCGTACCACTTCCACATCCAGCCGATCTGGAGCACCCAGGAGAATGCCTACGCCCTGCCCGGCGGCCAGGTGCTGATCACCAGCGCGCTCCTGGCGAACGCCAAGAGCCCGGATGAGGTGGCGGGCGTGCTCGGCCACGAGCTCCAGCACGTGCTGGGCCGCCACTCCTTCCGCGCGATGGCGAAGAAGCTCGGCCTGGCCTTCGTCCTGAGCGCCGCCTTCGGCGACCAGGGCCTGAGCGGCATGATCGCGGAAGGCAGCAGCAAGATGCTGGGCCTGAGCTTCGACCGGTCCCAGGAATGGGAAGCCGACCAGGTCGGCGTGAAGCTCGCCCACGATGCGGGCTACGCCCCCAGCGCGATGGCGGACTTCTTCAAGCGCCAGATGGAAGAGAGCAAGCTCCACCCCTCCGCGCAGCAAGCGCTGGCGCTGCTCTCGGACCACCCCGCGGACGCCGACCGGCTGGCGCAGATCTACAAGCTCGCGGGCGAGATGACCCCCGTGAAGCACCAGGGCCCCGCGGTGCTGGCGGCCTGGCAGGTCGTGCGCAAGCATGCGGCGGCCATCCCGAAGGCGCACGCCAAGCAGACCGAGAACTAGCGCACGCCCCGGCGCGTGTGCAGGCGGCGCACCACGTGGGCGCGGCGATCGGCAAGCAAGACGTCACCCTGGGCGTCCGTCACCAGGCTCGACGTGCCCGGGAAGGCGGCCAGGCGCGCGTCGCCCTCCAGTACCGCTTCCGATCCCGCGGCGCCGGGCGGCGTCACGAAGGCGCCGCCGATGCTGTAGACCTTGGCGTTGGTGTCCAACAGCCGCAGGCGCTGGTTGCCGCCATCGGACACGATCAATTGGCCGCTGGCGGTGAGCGTGAGGGCGTCCGGCTCTCGTAGCAACGCATCGGCACGTGCCACACCGTCGTTGGCGGCATAGAGCGTGGCCGGGGGAGGTGCCTGGCCCGGCTTGTCAGGTTGGCCCAGCACGGCCTCGGCGGCCAGGGGCGCCAGCGGCTCCAGCTGCAAGGCCCGGTCGCCCGCGGGCAGCGGGGCCTTCCAGACGACGTGGCGCTGGGTGTCCGCCACGTAGAGCATGCCGCCGACCAGCTTGAAGTCCTGGGCGCCCTTGAGATCCAACGCGGCGCCGCCGGCCTGCAGGACCAGGGGCACCAGCTTGCCGTCGGTCGCGCGCGCCACGCGCAGGCCGGCGGCGTCCAACACGATCAGGTCGCCGACGGCGTCGAGGGCGATCGCCACCGGCCGGGTACCCGTGGCAAGCGTGTACAGCCGCCCGCCGCGCACGCGCCGCCCGAAGCGCGTGGCGTCCTTGGCGGGGATCCAGAAGACCCGGTTGGCCTGGTCGCTGGCGAAGAAGACCGTGGGCACGTCCGCGTCGCCCGGCTCGAGCGTGAGACGGCGCGGGGCGAATAGCGGGAAGGCCGGCCCCAAGACCCGCGGCGCGGCATCCGGGTTGGTGACGGCGGCCTGCTCAAGCGGCGCGTACAGGCCCTCATAGGCCTCCGCCGTCTTGGGGCCGTCGTCGGTGCCCAGCAGCGTGTACAGGCGGCCGGCCGTCAGGTTGGGCGATCGCGCCAGCCAGGCGAGGCGATCCACCGCGGCGATCACCCGGATGAGGTGCGCGTCGTGGTCGGCCAGCCAGACATTGCCCAGGGCGTCTGGCAGGGCATCCGTGGGGCCCGCGAGGGCGGCCCGGGGTGCCAGTGCGTCTTCACCTTCGGGGCCCCCTCCTGCCGCCGTGGTGACCGCCAACGGCCGGAAGCCCATCAAGCCGCGCCAGGTGTCGGACAGCACGTCGGCATCCGTCGTGCCCACGGGCGTGGTGGCCGGCCCGAGCAAGGCCAGGTAGCGATTCCGTAGCTTGAGGCCCGCGCCGGCTTGCAAGGTCTCGATCACGGGCGGGTCCCCGCCGGCGGCCAGGTCGCCCGGCTTTACCAGGGTCAACGTGCGCTGGTAGACCTCCTGCAGGGCGGCGGGCGGCCAGGCGGCGACGGTGGCCGGCGGGGCCTGCCAGCGCGCCAGCTCCACCACCATGCTGCTGGCCTCGTCGAGCGTCAGGTCGCGCGAGCCAGACAGGATCAGCGCCGAGACGCGGTGCCCGCCTGCCAGGCCCACCGCGGCCACGCCCGAGAAGGCCGTGGGCAGTTGGTCGGCGATCTTGAAGCGTCCATCGGCATCGGTGACGGTCGAGATGGCTTGGCCGGCAAAGGCCACCAGGGCCTGTTCGAGCGTCGTCACGGTGACGAGGCCGCCGCCCAGCGGGACGTTGAGGAGGCCATAGGCTTGGTTGCGGCGGAAGTAGTCGCCCGTGATCGTGCGCAGCGCCGCGAGGCCGTAGAGCACCCGGCCGGTGGGGCTGGCCGTGGGCGCCGGGGTGGGGCGAGAAGTCGGTGCCACCCCGGGCGTTGCGGCGGGCCTGGGGGTCGGGGTTGCGCCGGGGATGCCCAGGGGGCGTTGGAAGGCGGTCGAGGTGGGGTCGGTGCAAGCCGCGAGGAGGAGGGCGATCAGCAGTGCCGGGACGGCGTTCTCTATTCCCATTGCAGCCACAGCTTCCGCAAGCGCCGGTGCCGCCCATCGGCCAGCAGCAAGTTCCCGCTGGCATCCACCGCCAACCCCCGCGTCTCGAGCAAATCCACGTAGGCCTCCGCCTCGCCATCCCGGTCATGATCCACCCGGTCCGCCGCCCCCTGGGCGTCGTGCGGCCGTCCGGCGCGGCTGGCCAACCGCAGCCCCTCCAGGACCAGCTCCCGGATCCGCCCGTTGCCCTGGTCGGCGATGTACAACACCTTGCGCGCCGGATCGATCGCAAGCCCGGACGGATATGCCAGCCGCGCCACCGCACCCGGCCCCCCGTCCCCGCCATCGCCCACCGGGAACTCGAAGTCCGTCGGCAACCCCTGGTGCTGCGCCAAGGTGGCGTGCTGCGGGCCGGCAGGCAGCCCGGCCACGGTCTCGATCACCCCCGACGCGCGCGAAATCCGGCGCACGCGCTGGTTCTCCCGGTCGGCGACATAGAGGAAGCCGTCGAAGTAGGCCAGGGCGGCCGGCTCGTCCAGCTTGGCCAATTGCCCCGGACCCGCATCGCCGCCGAAGTCGCCGAACCAGTGGCCCGTCTCCTGGATCGGCGTGTGCGCGGGGTCCCAGGCGGGGTTGCCGGCGATGGTGTAGATGCAGCCCGGCTGCATGGGCGTCAGGTCGCCCAGCCGGCCGGGCACGCCGTCGCCCTTGTCGTCGAACGGCTGCCGCCAGCCATAGTAGCTGCCGGCCGCCTTGGGGATCATCCGCACGCGCTGGTTGCCACGGTCGGCCACGTAGAGGTTGCCCAGCTCGTCCAGCGCCAGCGCGCCCGGCGCGGCCAGCCGCGCGAAGCGGGCCGGGTTGGGGACCGGGTTGCGCGTGGTGCGGTAAAGTCGCTGGCCCTCGTCCGCCAGGCGCCAGCGCGAGGTGGCGGGGGCGGTTGGATCGAACACGTCGGGTCCGTCCACCACCGCCGGGTGCTCCGGCGCGGGGGCGCCCAGGGGCTCCGCGTCGCCGGCGATGATCGTCATGGCGCCGTTGCCCAGCGCCATGCGCCAGATCCGGTGGCTGCGCTCGTCCGCCACCAGCAGGCTGCCGTCCACGCCGTCGGCAGGTTGTACTTCCACCACCACCCCGGACGGGCGCCCCAGCGCCTGGGGCATCGGCACCGCCGCCAGCGTGCCGTCACCCTTGCGCCAGCGCACGCTGCCGCCGTCGATCGCCGCGCCGCCGCAGGCCACGAACACGTCCCCGCGGGTTGCCACGGCGACCGCGGTGGGATCGCCCAGCGGTCCGTCCGATTCGACCTGGCCCGCGCTGACCACCGGCAGCCGGCCGTTGCCGGCCAGCGAGGTCACGGCGCGCGGCCGGTTGCCCGTCAGCGCCTTCCAGCCGTCGGACAGCGCCTTGATCGCGGCGTCGTCCGGTTTCACGGCCGAGAGCGCCACCGCGTATTGGTTGCGCAGCGCCTGGGACTGGTCCAGGCGCAGGTCGAAGGGCGTGGCGGCGCGGCTGCTGCCGTCATCGGCCACGGCTTGGACCACGGCCGGAATCGTGCCCTTGGCGAGCGCGTCGCGCGTGCCGTCCACGAGCTTGCGGAAGTCCGCGTAGGGATACTTGCCCGGGGCCTTGCCGGCACGGGCGGCCTCGCCGCGCAGCAGCTCGGTCGCCAGCGTGGAGGCCAGGTCGAGATCCAGGGCGTTGGTGCCGGCGCCGGGGACCAGGTAGGCCGTCAGGCGTTGGGCCCCGCTGGTCAGGGCGGTGACGATCACGTCCAGGCCGGTGGGCAGGTTGCGATCCAGCTGGTAGGCACCCGTGGCGTCGGTGGTGGCGGTCAGGGGGGCGCCCGTTGGGTCGAGGTAGGGCTTCTGGGCCGGGTCCGTGAGCACGACCAACGCCTTGGCGATCGCCCCGTCCGCCGCCTGCAACAGCCCGCGCGGCGCGCCCGCATTGGCGAGCAGCCCGCTGTTCAGCAACGGCAACCGGTCCTGCCCATCGGTCGCGGCGAGGCCCAAGGCGTCCGCCAACACGGCGGCCGGCGCGCGCACATGGCCGCTCAGGCTGGGCGGCGGCGTGGGTGCGGGCGGGGCCGGTGTGGGCGTGGGCGCGCTGGTGGTCGTGACATCCGGGCTGCGCAGCACGGCCGTGGCCGCTGGCTCCGCGCCGCCGGGCGCGGGACAGCCGGTCAACAAGGCCAGGAGGGCCGTCACCGGCAGGGCTCGCGAACGCATGCCTGTTCTTTACCCCATGTGCCATGATAGGTGGCCGATCCACCCTGGAGGCTCCCATGTCGTTCCAAGCCACTCTTGCCGTCCTTCGCAACGCCGCCTTCACCCGCTACCAGGGCGCAGAGGCCATTTCGATGACGGGCACGTGGATGCAGACCATGGCCCAGGGCTGGGTCATGGCCACGCTGACGCACTCCGCGCTGATGTTGGGGCTCGTGAACCTGGCCGGCGGCCTGCCCATGATCCTGCTCACCATGAAGGGCGGCGCGGTCGCGGATCGGCACGACAAGCGGAAGATCCTGTTCATCTGCCAGCTGGTCCAGATCGTGCTGGCGCTCGTGGTGGGCTGGCTGATCCTGACGCACCAGATCGCCATGATCCACGTCATCGTCATCGCGGTGCTGCTGGGCATCTCCAACGCCTTCGAGATGCCCGCGGCCTCCGCGTTGGTGCCGGACCTGGTAGCCAAGGACGAAATCGGCGCCGCGATCGCGCTCGACCGGGCGACCTTCCACGGCACGCGCCTGGTGGGCCCGGCCATCGCGGGCCTGGCCATCAGCGCCTACGGCGAGGCGTCGGCCTTCTTCATCAACGCCGCCACCTTCCTGCCGCTCACGCTGGTGCTCATGACCCTGCCCCCGCGCCCGCTGGGCACGGAGGAAGAGGAAGAACAGCGCGGCGAGGGCATGGGCGCGGGCATCGCCTACGTGAAGGGCGACAAGCCCACGCTGGCGATGATCGCCCTGATCGCCTCGACCACCTGCTTCGTCTTCCCGGCCATGACCGTGCTGATGCCGCTCTACGCCAAGGACGTGCTCTTGCTGCCGCCGCAGGGGATGGGCATGTTGATGTCGATTTCCGCGATCGGCTCGCTGGCGGGCTCCGGGCTGTTGCTGGGCATTCGCCGCGAGCGCCGGCTGCCGGCGATCGCCATCGCGGCCGCCGGCGTGGCCTTGGCCATGCAAGGGATGGCGCAGGCGCAGGGCCTGGTCCAGGGCAGCGCCGTGATGGTGCTGCTGACGATCAGCATGTCGACCATGATGGGCCTGGCCAACACGGTGGTGCAGGAACGCGCGCCGGCCCAGCTGCGCGGGCGGGTCTCCGCCATCGCGGGCCTGTCGTTCTTCGGACTGATGCCGCTGGCCGGCCTCTTGATGAGCGGGCTGTCCGACTGGCTGGGCATGCGCCACGCCTTCGCCATCTCGGGCGTCATCTTCGCCGTGGCCGCCGCCGTCGTGCTGGCCGGCCCCGGCCGCCGGGCGCTCTCCGAGCACCCCGGCCCCGTCTCCCAGGAAGGGGAGCACGTCCCCGCGGGGGGCTAAAACCCGATAGGCACCGAGGGGGCCGGCACGAGGCCCAGGGTGCGGATTTCGACGGTTCCGCTGCCCAGGGCGAACCCCTCCGGCAACGTCAGCCCCGCGCGACCGTCCGCCACGTAATCCGGCGCCACGTCCGCCGTGCGCCCGTCCTGCGTCAGGTGGAAGACCAGCTCGTCGCGCCTGAGCGGCATCTTGCCGGCGGCGATCGCCCGCCCCCGGCCCGAGCCCGTGGTCCACGCCGGCGCATCCACCGTGCCAAAGGCGGTTGCCCCCAGCACCAGGCCCACCACGGGCGAGGCGCCCAGCCCCACGGTCGTCAGGGACGTCGTCTCGACCGGCACGCCGCCCGGCGTGTAGCCGAAGGCGGTCAGCTCGGCCTGCCCTCCGGCCAGCAGCGGGATCCCGGCCAGGACGGAGGCGAAGAAGCCATCTCCGTTGGCCTGGAGCTTCTGGTTGCTGCCGGCGCCGCCGGCCGATACGGAATCCACCAGGTGGACCGTGCCGCCGGGCAAGGCCGCCCCACGCGGGTCGGTGACAATGCCCACCAGGGCCACGGCGTCCTTGGCCAGGCCGGCGGGCCGCGTGGAGGGAACCAGGGCCAGGTTGGCGCGCGGCAGGCCGGCCACGCCCGTCAGGCGGCAAACCAGGGTCGCCGGCTCGTGGCCGTCGCGCCGCGCCGTGAGGTGCACCTCGCCCGCCGGCACTTGCTGGAAGCCGAAGCTGCCGTCCGCGTCCGTGGTCGACGTCAGGCCCAGGCCTTCCACCGTGACGGGCACGCCGCCCGCCGGCTGGAAGGTCTGCCCGTCGAAGGCCTCGACCTTGCCGACCAGCACGCCCGCGGGCAACATCCCGCCAGCGCCGGCGGCGCCATAGCTGGTCGCCGCGTTGGCCAGCGCGGCAGGCGGGCCGGCCGGGTGGGCCGAGCCCGACCCGGTGCAGCCGGCCAAGGCCAGGCCCACAACAACGGAAACGACCCGCACTATTGGGTGGGCAGCGGGACGGTCTTCACCAGCACCAGCGGCGTGTTGGAGTTCTGGTTGGGGCCGATCGAGAGCGTGACCTCCGTGGGCGCGGTGTCCGCCGTGTAGCCCGACCGCGTGATCCACACGAGGTAGGTCTTGAGCGCCAGGGCGCCCAGGCGGTACTGCCCGTCGGTGCCCACCGTGAGCACGGCGCGCTTGCTCTGGTCGACCTTGTCCACGATGTTGATGGTGCCGCAGCAGACCAGGACAGGCGAGCCGCCTTCCGTGCTCGGTGGCCCGAACACCACGCCGCCGACGGAGCCGGAGCCCACCTCAAGCGTGTTGCTGACCACGACCATCTCGGCCGGCGCGCCCGGCGTGGGCGTCACGACCGGTGTGGGGACGGGGGTAGGCGTGCTCACCACGGCCGTGGTCGTCGTGGGCGAGGGGTCCGGCGGGAACTGGTCGCGCGGCAGCGGGGTGGCATGCCCGGACGCGAGGGGCGTGGGGGCCTCCGACGGCCGGAAGATGGGGGGCGAAGGTCCGACCTCCGTGACGGCGCGCGACGGCGACGCGCTCGGCTCCGGCGACAAGCCGGCGCTGGGCGCGGCCACGGGCGACGGGCTGTGCGTTGCCTGCACGACCGGCCGGGTCGTCGGCTTCACCGTGACGGTCGAGCCGCCGGATCCCGTGCACGAGGCCACCGCGACGACCGCGGTCAGGGCCAGCGAGAACAAGGTTGAGCGTGACATATCGTCCTTTTTTACCCAAAGTTCGATGTTCGTAGAAAAGGGGCAGTGGCCCGCCACTGCCCCCCAGGACGCCGACCGGCGCCCCGGCCTTAGAAGTTGGTAGCCGACAGCGCGGCGTCGGCGGCCTTGGACGGGGCGGCGGTGACCAGGTGGTCGATGCCCGTGTTGGTGGGGGTCTGCGACGTGTTGACTGCCGTGATGGAGGC
>JAQBPE010000483.1 GCA_028287685.1 Cyanobacteria bacterium RYN_339
TACCACCAGCTGCGCCATCGGCGCGTGAACGACGAGCTGCAGATCGAGGCGCACTTGCTGTTTCCGGGGCAGTGCACGCTGGCGTACGCGCATGACGCGGCCAGCGAGCTGGAGCAGCGGCTGTGCGACCTCTTCCCGCACGACCGGGTGCGCGTGATGACCCACCTGGAACCCGTCGAGCACGACGAGGCCCACCCCGAAGGGCACCAGGACTTCCCGGATCCGCTGGTAACGAACTAGGCAAACCTGAAGCAGCAGGCGTCGGAGCCGCGCAGCATGCAGCCTTCATGCGTGACGTCGGCCCCGGCCAGGCGGCGCAACAACTCCAGGTCGAAGGCGCAGAGCTGGGGGTTGTCCTGCGCCAGCGCGCGGTAAATGCAGTTGGTGGCCGTGATGCCCGCCGGGCCGTCTTGGCGGGCGTTGAAGCCCAGCTCGTTCATCACGGTGACCGTTTCCGCCAGGCGGTCCTTGCCCTGGAAGCGCGGTTCCAGGCCATCGGCCACGTCGCCGGCCACCTCGCGCAGGAAGGCCTCCAAGCCCTCGGCCCCTTCGCGCTTGGCCAGGGCCTTGATCATCAACCCGGCCAGCCAGGTGTATTGCCGCGGGAAGCGCTCGCGGCCCTTGCCGGCCAGCAAGTAGGTCTGCACGGGCCGGCCGGCGGTCCGGCGCAACGGGCCATGGGCCACCAGGCCCTGGGCCTCGAAGGCCGACAGATGCTGGCGCACGGCCGGACGCGAGACGTCCAGGGCCTCGGCCAGATCGTCGATCGTCAGGCCGTTCGGGTGGTCGTGGAGGTGGCGCAGCAGGGCTTGCTGGCGGGGAGGCATGCTTTCCATCGGTGCTGGCTATGTACCCCATTGAAGCTTATGAAACTTTTATATTGCAAAACTATCAAAACTATCCTATGCTTGCCTCGTTGCTCCCCCAGCCAAGAAGGAACCCCGATGTACAAGTTGTTCGCTGCCACCGCCGTTGCCGCCCTGCTGCTGGCCGGCCCCGCACTCGCCAAGCCCGCCCACCTGCCGGCCGGCTTCGTGAAGGTCTCCGACGCGCTGAAGAACCCCGGGATGGAATACATCCCCGGCATCGGCACGCTCTACGTGGATGCCAAGACCCTGCCTGCCGGCCCGTTCTTCGGCTACAGCAAGGCCGGCAAGCTGGTGAACGTCACCTACATGGTGCCGTTGAAAGAGATCAACGCCCACAAGGAGTGGATGAACGCCGGCCTATCGGCCAAGGGCCTGTCCGTGGACCACACGGACATCTACGTGTCCGACGCGCACCCCGGCGTGCCCGAGGCGCACCTGCACATCGTGAACTGGCTCGTATCCCCGGCCGAGGCCAAGGCGATGGGCGACTACCACCACATGCACTAGAGGCTCGACGGGGGGTCGTTGCCCTTGTGCACGTCCAGCGGGTGCATGTGGATTTCTTCCATCGTGTCCGGCTCGCTGGCCTGGAACTCGCCTTGGGCCGCGCGGCGGTTGTGCAGCGCCACGCCCCAGGCGATCGCGATCAGCGCCAGCAGCGCCAGGCCGATCACCGCGGCCACGGCCGCCCCTCCCGGATCTCCAACCCAATCCATAAGCCACCTCCTGGGCCCAGCCTAGCACCCGCACCGCCCGTCCCCAACCGGGAATCGAGGGTTCAGTGCGGGCGCAGCGAGCCCAGGAGCGCCATCAGCCGCCCGCCGATCCCTGCCCCCAGGTCGTCGGGCGGCGGTTGGCGGACGACGCGCACCGAGCCCTGGCGGGCCAGCACCTGGTAGTCCGTGTGCCCACCGGCATCCCGCTTGAAGGCCAGGCTCACGCGCGCGTCGCCCACCTGGACGTTCTCCAGCGTCAGCTCCGGCAGCCAGTCGGGCAGCTCGGGGTCGATCACGAGCGTGCCCAGCTTGGCCAGCGGCACGATGCCGGCCAGCGCCTGGATCAGCACCACCACGGCGCTGGCGGACCAGGCCTGCGGGGCGCAGGAGTGCGGGTAAATGCCGGGGTGCGGGTGCAGCGCATCGCGCGCGTGGCCGCCGATCGCCTCCGGGAAGCGGTTGAGGTCGAAGAGGCGGGTGGCGTCGAACAGCCCCTTCGCGAGCGCGTGCAGCTCGGCGATCAGGCCGTAACGCTTGAACCCCAACGCGATCGAGCCGTTCTCCGACGGCCAGACGGCGCCGAGGTGGTAGGTGAAGGGGTTGTAAGCCGGGTGGTCGGCCGACAGCGTCCGGATGCCCCACCCGCTGAACATGTCCGGCTGCATCAGGCGCGCGCCCACCGCCGCGGCCTTGTCGTGATCGATGATGCCGCAGGCCAGGCAATGGCCCACGTTCGAGGCGATCGACGTGACCTGGCGCTTGTCGGCATCGAGCGCCAGCGCGTAGAAGCGCTCCTCCGGCATCCAGTAGGCCAGGTTGAAGCGCCGCTTGAGCGCGCGGGCCTGTTCCAGCAGGTCGAGCCCGTGCCCGGCCTCGCCGGTGGCCAGGTAGACCAGCCCCAGCAGCTGCTTGGCCGCATAGTAATAGCCCTGGATCTCGACGGCGGCGATCGGGTTCTCGACCATCGCCCCGTCGGCGCGGAGGATCGCCTGGTTGGAGTCCTTCCAGCCCTGGTTCTTGGTGCCCCAGGCCCCCGCCCGCGTGTCGTACTCGTAGAAGCCATCGCCATCGCGGTCGCCGTCCCGATCCATCCAGGCCAGCACCGCGTCGATCTGCGGTCGCAGGCGCCGGAAGAAGGCGCGGTCGCCCGTCTGGGCGTAGTGCCAACCGATCGCCACCAGGAACATGCCGGGGCCGGCGTAGTCCCCGTAGTAGTGGAGGTAGGGGTTCAGCTCCAGCAAGGAAAGGGGGCTCAGCTGCCGCTGGTGCAGCACGCGGCCGGGCTGCTCGTCGAAGCGGTCGTCCACCTTGGTGCCCAGTTGGCGGCCCAGCGTGTCGATCGTGCCGCGCAGCATCAGCGGCGTCGCCAGCGAGGCCTGCCAGGCGGCGGTCAGCGTATCGCGGCCGAAGAGGGCCTGGTAGAGGGGGATGCCGGCTGCCGGGGTGTAGATCTCGGCGCCGTCGCCCTCCAGCCTGGCCAGCGCGACCAGGTCGGCGGTGGCCCGGTCCCAGGCCTGCTGCACGACCATGTTGGGGGTGATCAGCCTGGCGGAATCGGCTTCCCAGGCTTCCCTTGCCACGTCCATCGCCGTGCCGTGGGAGCGGAACGCGCCGCACCCGTAGGCCGGCTCCACCGCCTGACCGCAGTGGATGGGGACCACGTCCAGGCAGAGCTTGACCGGTTCGCGCGGCGCCAAAAGGAGGCTGTAGATCACCTTGCCGTCATAGGTGGGCTCGCCGCCGAAGCGGAGCTCCACGCCGTGGTGGAGCTCCGGGTGTTGGTACGTGAAGGCCAACACGCCCGCCTGCCAGGCCCGTGCGACGGGCGCCTGTTGCTGGCGGTGGCCCTGGATCGCCTCCGCGATGTCCGCGAAGTCGGCATCGACCTCGAAGGCCAACTCGACGGTGGCCGGCGCCAACGTATGGTTGGTCAGGATCACGTCCTGGTGCAAGCCGCCGCCCACGAAGCGGTTCACCTGGAGCTCGATGCCGCTCGCGGCCGTCTCGCCGTCCCCGGGGCCCGGCGCGAGGTAGTAGGAGATGAAGGAGTACGGATCCACGGCGTTGGCAGACACGAACGTCGGCTCTCGGCCGTCGATCGTGATGCCGAGCCGCGAGAGGAAGCGCGTCTGGTGCCGGTAGAAGCCCTCCAGCCCCCGGGCCACACGCCCGTGCACGTCCGTCACGAAGATCGCTTCGTCGGCAAAGGCCACCAGCGTCTCCGGGAACATCCGGTATCGGTTCACGTCCTGCATGGCGAGCGTCCTGGCTTCGACCCCTTGGCGTCACCCCCATTGTGCCGCGACGAGGCGCCAGGTCCTAGAAGCAGCCGCGGGCGGTCCAGAGACGGCGGACGGAGGTGAAGCCCTGGTCGGCCACCAGGATGTTGCCGCCCAGATCCGTCGCCACGCTCACGGGCCGCGGGAAGGCCGCGCTGCCGCCTTCGCCCTCGGCCTGGTCGGCGCCGCCGAGGCTGGACGTGCGGCCGTCCGGGCCCAGCACCAGCAGGGCATGCTTGCCGGCGTCGGCCACCACCAGGTCGCCCACCCCGTCGAAGGCCAGGCCCGTGGGGTTGGCCAGCGTCAGGCCGGTCACCGGCTGCACCTCGAGGGTGGCGCCAGCAGCGAAGTCCTTGGGGACGGCCACGCGGAAGATGGCCTGCTTGTCGGCCTCGAGGGCATACAGCCACGGCTGGCCGGCCTCGAGGTGGTAGGCCAGCGCCACGACCTTGCCGGGCGTGTAGGGCTGCCCGCCCTTCGCCAGCGGCAGGCGCAGCAGCCGCCCGTCCGCGGCCGCCACGACGTATAGCGCGGCCGGCGGCAGCTCCGCGGTCACGCCCGGGGGCGGCGGCGGCAAGCCTTGCTCCGCCAGGTACGCGTTGCCCTGCTCGTCGCGCGCCAGGGCCCCCATCACGAAGAAGGGCTGGGTCCAGGCCGGCTGGCCGGCTTGCGGCGCGCGCAGCTCCGCGCGCGAGACGCTGCCGGTGCCCGCCAGGGTGTACAGGCGGCCCGCCAGGAAGCGCCGGCCCCAGCGCGAGACGTCCGTGCCCGGGATCAAGAACAGGCGCTGCGCCCCGGCGCAGGTGAAGAGCAGGTGCGGCTTGCCGGCCACGCCGCTGGGCAGCAGCGCGAGCTTGGTGGGCGGGACCAGCGGGAAGGCGGCGTCCGCCACCGGCGCGGCGGCCGGATCGGCCAGCACCGCCGGCTCCAGCGGCACATAGCGCGTGTCGAAGTCGAAGACCAGCGCCTCCAAGCTGCCCGCGACCGTGTAGATCCGGCCGGCGCGCATCGGGCCGGCCCAGGCGCCCAGGCCGCCGCGGTCGGCCGCGGGCACCAGGCGGATCGTGCCGCCGGTGGCGAGGTAGACGTCGCCGTTGGCGTCCGCCACGGCGTCGGCCAGCTGCCGGAGGTGCTCGTTGGGGGCGGCCACGTCGTCGGCGGAGGCCAGCGCCTGGCCCCCGCCCGCCACGCCCGTGAGCGCCAGCGGTCGGCGGTCTAGAAGGGTTCGCCACCTGTCAGAGAGCCGGTCCGCCGGGTCGTCGCCGCCCGCGTGGACGGCGCGGCCGAAGGAACGCACGTAGAGGCCGCGCAACAGCCCCGCCGCCCCGGTCTTGAGCGCTTGCACGTCGTGGGTGGCGGCGTCCGGCTCGAAGTCCGCCAGCGCCAGGAAGGGGCCGGAGGCGTCGTACAGCGCCTGCATGGTCGTGGCGTCGGCCTTGGCGGCGTCCACGGCGGTGGCGGCGAGGACGGCCACCATGGTGCTGGCCTCGTCCACCGCGATCGCCCCCGCCCCCGGCGGCGCATACGCCAGCAGGCGGTGGTTGCGGGCCAGGGCGGCCTGCACCAGGAAGGGGCGATCGCCCGGCGCGGTGCCCGGGAAGGTGAAGCGCCCGGCGGCATCCGTGGTGGCGGCCACCACCTGGCCGTTCACGGCGAACAGGCGCCCGTCCGCGGTCTGGGCCGTGACCACCGCATGGGCGGCGGGCAGGTCCAGCAGCCGGAAGGGCGCGGCCTGTTCCCCGAAGGCCGCGTCGGCGATCGCCCGCAGCGCGACCACGCCGCGCCGCGTGGCCCCCCCGGCCGTGGCCTCGAAGGTCGAGACGCCGGCGGCGGCAGGCGGCAGCGCCGGCACGACCGAAGGCGTGGCCTTGGGCGTGGGGGGCGGCGCCACCGGCGGCGTGCAGCCCAACGCCAGCAGCGCCAGGGCGATGGGCCAGCGCGTCATTCCCATTGGCGCCACGCCTTGCAGACACGGCCCTGCGCCGCGGAAGCGATCAACAAGTTGCCCAGCGCGTCGACGGCCAGGCCGTCCGGCGAGAGGTCCGCCCAGCGCAGGGCGTCGCCGTCCGAGAGGTGCAGCGCCCCGATGGTCGAGACGGCGGGGTCGCGCCCGCGGCCCGCCACGGTGGTGATCACCTGGCGTGGGTCGGCCAGGTCGATCGCGCGCACCCGCCCGCTGCCCCGGTCCGAGACGTACAACAGCTTGCGCGTGGCATCCACGGCCAGACCGGCCGGGTTGGCGAGGTGGGCCTGGGCGGCCGGCCCGCCGTCGCCGGCCCAACCCTGCGGGTAGGCGAAGTCGATGCCCACCGGCGCCTGCGCGCCGCCCGGGTTGCCCGCCACGGTCGTCACGACGCCGGTCGCGCGGTCGATCCGGCGCACCCGTTGGTTCTCCGTGTCGGCCACGTACAGCGCGCCGGCGAAGAAGGCCAGGCCGGCGGGCTGGTCGAAGCGCGCGGCCTGGGCGGGGCCGTTGTCGCCGCCGAACTCGCCGAACCAGGGCGAGGTCTGGATCGAGACCGCCTTCGCGGGGTCCCAGCGCGGGTTGCCGGCGATCGTATAGATGCACCCGGCCTTCAGCCCGGTCGGCTCGCCGAAGCCCGTGACCACGCCGTCCTTCCCCAGAGGCTGCCGGTAGCCGAAGTACGTCCCGTCTTCCTTGGGGATCATCCGGATCCGCTGGTTGCCGGCGTCGGAGATGTAGATGTTGCCCAACTCGTCCGTGGCCACGTCCAGCGGCAGGAACAGGTGGGCGAAGCGGGCGGCGTTGGGCACCGGCTTGCCCGACGCGTAGGTCCGCGCGCCTTCCTCGGCCAGCCGCCAGCTGGAGGTGGCCGGCGTGGTGCGGTCGACCACCAAGGCGTAGGCCGTCGGGCCGTCCACCACGTAGGGGTCGGCGGGGTCCGTCGGCGGGATCGCCTGGCCCGCGAAGCTGGTGGTGGCCCCCGCCAGCAGCTCCACGGCCTCCACCTTGGCCGCCAGCGGCACGCGTTGCACGCGGTTGAAGGCGCCCGAGGCCACCAGCACCGCGCCCGGCTCCAGCGCCAGGCCCGTGCCGCCCACCTGCGCGCGGGCCGGCAGCTCGATGGCGGTGCGCGTGCCGTCCGGCTTGAGCCAGGTCAACGGGGTGGCCGAGGCCTGGTCCAGCACGACCTGGTCGCCGTCCGGGGTGGTCGCGATGTCCGTATAGGCGTGCGCCGCCGCGCGGCCCAACACGCCGCCCGTGGGCGCCGGGCCGGTGGCTGCGGGGGCGGAGGCGTCGTCCAAGACCGTGGTCAGCGCGATCGGGCGCTCGCCCAACAGCCGCTTCCAGGCGTCCGACAGGGCGTGGAGCGAGGTCGCGCCCGCCTCCACCGCGGAGATGGCCACCGCGTACTGGTTGCGCAGGCCCTCCGCCTGGTCCGCGCGCAGGTCGAACTTCAGTTGCTTGGCGGCGTTCACCGCCTCGATCGCGCCCGTGGCGATCGCCCCCTCCGTCTGGACGGCGGCGTCGTAGAACCCCTCCGTGTCGTAGGCGCCCAACGCCTTGCCTTGCCGCACGGCTGCCCCGCGGAGGTACTCCGTGGCGAGCGTGGTGGCGAGGTCTACTCTTAGGCGGTTCTCGCCCGCGACGGGCGCCAGGTAGCCACTCAGGCGCAGGTCGCCCGCCAGGCGCGCCGTGACCACCACGTCCTTGCCCACCGGGAAGCCGTTGCCTGCCGTGAGCGGGAAGAGGAAGCGGCCCTGGGCGTCGGAGGTGGCGTGGAAGACCTCGCCCGAGAGCTTGTCGCGGAAGAAGCGCTCGTCGCGGTCCGCCAGGACCAGGAACGCATCGCGCAGCGGGCCCTCGGCCCCGGCCGGCAGGCCCAACACGTCGTAGCTCCCGCCATGGTCCGAGATGATCGGCACGCGGACCACGCTGACCAGCCCGCCGCCCTGATCGGAGATGATCGGCACGCCCACCAAGGAGGCGCCGTTGTTGCTGATGACGGCCGCCGGCGCGGTGACGG
>JAQBPE010000001.1 GCA_028287685.1 Cyanobacteria bacterium RYN_339
GCCGGCGGCCGCGCCCTTGCACCAGAACGCGGGCGTCCTGATCGCCGCGGCGCCCGCGCCCGGCAAGGTAGAAGCCCCCACGGCCCGGCCGAACGCCTTCGCGCATCGCCCGGTCGCAGCCCCTAAGCCGGCGCCCGTGCCTGTTGAGCCCACGCGCCTCGACGGCGCGCACGTGCACGGCGACGAACTCGTGATCGATACCCATGGCGGCACGCCCAGCTTCACCGTGCTGGGCGGCAACGCCCACTTGTTGTTGCTGTCCGTCGAGAACATGCCCCTTACCGGGCAGGGCAAGCTCATGCCGATCGGCGTGAACGGCATCAAGCAAGTGCGCGCGGCCTTGTACGACAACCGCGGCCCCGTCACCCACCTGGCCATCGACACCGACGGCAGCGTGCGCCTGACGCCCATGGTCGACGCGGCGGGCAACATCCGGTTGCGCATCACGGGCCCGAACGTCAACGCCAACGCATCGTCGCAAGCGGACGTGGCGACCTCCGCGGTGACCGCCACGACGGAGCTCCACGCCCCCAAGCCGGTCGCGAAGCCGGCCGCCAAGCCCATCGCCAAGCCCGCTGCGAAGCCGCAGGCCAAGGCGAAGCCGGCGCCGAAGCCGCGCCTGGTCAGGAAGCCCCAAGCCCCGAAGCCCATGGCGGTTGCGCCCAAGCCTACGGGCCTGGCCGCGCCCACCCCCCTCGGCGCGCCGGCCGGCTTGAACAAGGGTCAGCAGGCGGCGCATCCGACGGCCACGCCCACGCCGATGGCCGTCCCGCATGGCGGCGCGCCCGCTGCCGCGACGCCTCGCCAGGCCGCATCCGGGCGTGCCAAGGTCTCCTTCGACTCGCGCCACCTCGAACAGACGCCGACCGCGTCTTACCGCTTCCCGCTGGAGCGCGACAAGGCCACGGGCCGCGTGAACCCGTTCAAGCCCATCCCCAACCCGATGTCTTCCCCCCTTGGGCTGCCCGGTGGCGGGTCCGATGGGCCGTCGGTCAACGGCAAGCCCGCGCCCCTACCGCAAGTGCCCGCGGCCCCTGGCGGGGCGCCCGGCACGGCAAACAAGCCTGGGGAAGCGGGTTACAAGCTCCAGGCCGTAATGATTGGAGGCGGATCGCCGCCCCAGGCGCTTGTTTCCGTCGGTGGACACACGCTCGTTGTGGGTTTAAACCAATCCCTGCCCGGGAATGTTAAGGTCAAATCGATCCAGACCGATTACGTCATCCTGTCGGCCGACGGCCGGACCATCCGCTTGAACCTCAAGAGGTAAAGCGGCTCCCACCGCGAAGGGACCGCATGGGCCAAGTCACGGAAACACCACAAGCAGACAAGATCGGCGAGTGGCTGGTTAATCTCGGCATGATCACCCGGCGCCAGCTCGCCGTATCGCTCGAAGTCCGGGACCAGAACCACGTCACGCTCGAAGAAGCGCTCGTCGAGCAGCGCTTCCTGACGGACGACGAACTCAACGGCGCTACGCGCCTGCAGGCCGTCCTGGGCACGATCCCGTCGTTGGCCGAGTTCCCGGTCGAGGACGGCGTCTTGCCGTTGATCCCGGAGCCCGTGGCGCGCCAGAAGTCGATCGTGCCGCTGATGCGGTTGGGCGATCGCCTCGTGATCGCGTACGGCCGCTCGACGGACGCCTACCAGCGCGACTACGACGTGAAGCTGCTGGACCAGGTCTCGCACCTGACGGGCCTGATGGTCGTGGGCGTCGGCTTCAAGAAGGAAGACATCACGGCGGCGATCGACCCGCTGTATGGCAAGAACACCAGCAGCGCCTTGGTGGAGCAGGCAGTCAGGCTCGGCGGCACCACCAAGCAGTCGCAAGCCAAGATGGTCACGACGCTGGACGAGGCGAAGAAGGCGGGTGACGAAGAAGCCCCCATCGTCGAGCTGGTCAACCAAATCTTGATCAAGGCGATCGACACCGGCGCCTCCGACTTGCACCTCGAGCCCTACGAGCAGAAGTTGGACGTGCGCCTGCGCATGGACGGCGTGTTGCAGACCATCATGTCCCTGCCCAAGCAGGTGGAGAGCGCGGTCGTCAGCCGCGTGAAGATCCTCTGCGACATGAACATCGCGGAGCGCCGCCGCCCTCAGGACGGCCGCTTCTCCATCCGCTACCAGGGCGCCAAGATCGACTTCCGCGTGGCCGTCATCGCGGTCCACTGGGGCGAGAAGGTCGTTATGCGCTTGCTGAGGCCCAAGACCATCGCGCTGGGCCTCGAGGCCCTGGGCTTCGACCCGGAAGACCTCGAGAAGCTCGACCGCTACATCAATGCGCCCAACGGCATCATGCTGGTCACCGGGCCCACCGGCTCGGGCAAGACCTCGACGTTGTACGCCTCGCTGTCTGCCATGGACAAGAACTCCGACTCGATCGTCACGATCGAGGACCCCGTCGAGTTCCCGGTCGAGGGCATCTCGCAGATTCAGGCGAACGCCAAAATCGGCCTGACCTTCGCAGCCGCCCTGCGCACCATCCTGCGCCTGGACCCGGACACGATCATGCTGGGCGAAATCCGAGACAAGGAAACGGGCGAAATCGCCATCGAAGCTGCCTTGACGGGCCACATGGTGCTCTCGACCCTGCACACCAACTCCACCGTAGAAACCATCAGCCGCCTGGTTGACATGGGCATTCCGCCCTTCATGGTCTCGGCGACGCTGCTCTGCGTGGTGGCCCAGCGCCTCGTCCGCAAGGTCTGCAAGACCTGCTACGAGGAGTACGAGGCCACCACCGAGGAGAAGGAGTTCCTGGGCGTGCCGTTGGAGGAGCCCTTCACCCTGGCGCGCGGCAAGGGCTGCGACACGTGCAACCAAACCGGGCACAAGGGTCAGCTGGGCGTCTTCGAGATCCTCGAGGTCACCCGCACGATCAAGGACATGATCAACCGCGAGGAGAGCGCGCTCGCCATGCTGGACGCCGCGCAGAAGAACGGGATGCTGACCTTGCTGGATGACGGCAAGAAGAAGGCCCGGCGCCGCCAGACCAGCGTCGACGAGGTCATCCGTGTGCTTGGCCGCGGCCTCAAGGAAGAATAGCTCGCCCGGCGGGCAAGCAAGCGTAACAATTTTGACATAGTCCGGTTACACGCTGGTTACCCATACCTTGCTACAACAAAGGGTATAGGAACGGTTGAATGTGTTCGTGCAAACGGGCCATTGACGCAGATCCTACCTACCACGAGTTGAGGAAGCACTATGGAAGTCGTCAAGCCGTGCCGAGGCCGGCGCCGCGGGAACCTGGTTGTAACGGCATTCTTCATCGTCTTGGGGCTCGGCGTGATCACGGCCGGCATCGAAACCATGTTGGGCGAGCAGATCCGGCAGGCCAGCGACATCCAGTCGATCGGCCTGGCCAAGCTCCAGTGCTATTACCTGGCCGAGATGGGCCTCAACCACGTGATGTTCGAGGGCAACAAGAACCCCACCACCAACCCGGATACGTTCCCGGTCAGCACCGCCGCCGGCCAGGGCACCCGCTTCGATTTCAAGACCAACGTGGAGCTCGTCCGCAACAACGTAAACGGGCAGGCTTACTGCACGGTGATCCGGAAGGTCACCAACCCGAACAACGTCACGTTCCAGGTGCAGGCGCACCTGGTCACCACCGCCGGCACCTTCGACCGCGTGATCGAGTTCGTGACGCAGAAGAAGGCCGGAACGGGCCAGCCCTGGGTGATGGCCGGCTACTCGGTGATCCAGTGATGAGGGCGCGTAAGTCCTCGGCCCGCCGTGGCTTCACCCTGTTGGATGTGGCGTTTGCCGCCGTGATCTTGATCGTCGGGACCATGGCGATGGGGCGCTTCTTCACCAGCATCTACACCCAGCTGAGCCCGAAGGGCGAGTGGGGCGGCCTGCGCCGGTACTTGTTGGCCGAAGAGATGCTGCGCGCTCAGGCTGAAGGCCTGCGGGTGCTGCACGACATTCCCTTGACCGACGTGCAGTGCAAGCTGGTTGCCGAGCCTGTTGGGATGAACTACTCCATGACCATCACGCGCACCCAGGCGCCGGCCCAGCTGACGGAACAGCTGTATTACTACGACATCATCATCACCCAGGGTCTCAACAACCAGAAGATCGGCTCGCTCAGCATGTCGACCGTGCGCGCGATCGGAAGCCTAGGAGGGCAAGATGAGAAAATCGGCCTTTAAGCGGAAGGGACGCCGCGGCGGCTTCACGTTGATCGAGGTGGCCCTCGGCATCGTGATCGGCAGCATGATGTTGGCGACCACCGCCTACACCTCGAACGAGGTGCGCAAGGCGGTCAGCAACGTCTATGACGAAACCTTCCTCCAGACCGTATCGCGCGACACCCAGCTGAATCTCGACAAGTCGATGAACATGGTCAACAAGGACGGCGTGCCGGATAAGATCGCCGTGTCCGCGACCGGCATGACCCTGGGCACCGCCCAGATCGGCTGGAGCCCCGCGGACGTGGCGAACGGCAAGCCGGGCGGCGACCTGCGCTGGAGCACCGACAACGGTACCTCCTGGAAGTCCATGGCCGACATCGGCTCGCGTGGCGACTTCGATAGCGCGGAGTTCGCGTACGGCAAGTTCACCACCAACGAAGACAACGACATCCCCACGCCGGATCGCACGACCTACGCCTTGGACGACCGCGTGCGCAACGACCTGATGCGCGTCACGTCCGTATTGAAGAAGAACGACATGGTGCCGCTGTACCTCCAGCAGGTGCGCGCACCGCGTTCCCTGACCTGGAGCTGGAACCAGACGGCCATCAACGGTGACCCGGCGGTGGACTCCGACGGCGACGGCATCATGGACGACAAGGACGACTTCCCGCTGGACCCGACGCGCGCGTTCCGCGAGCGCTTCCCGGCCACCGGCGGCCAGACGGCCTCCCTGGCCTTCGAAGACCTGTACCCGACCACCGGCGACGCGGACTTCAACGACCTGGTCAGCTCCTTCTTCATGAAGGAGACTTACGGACCGGGCACCAAGGACGCCGTGGCCGCTGCCAGCCGTCCGGCACTGAAGCAAGTCTACATGCGCTTCTTCGCCCAGGCCCGTGGCGCCGGCTACAACCACGCCTTCCGCATGTACCTGGGCACGCTGGTGAAGGGTGGCGGCACCGTGTCCGTGTACCGCTACGATCCTACCGGCCGCCAGGATTCCTCGCAGAAGTACACGATCGCCAGCAACCCCTACGTGGACATCTTCCCGGACACCAAGACCCAGCTGCCGGCCAGCTCCGACGGCTGGAGCACGAACGTGGTGCCCGGCACGACGGTCCGGCAATCGTGGTCCACGGTGGTCCAGGTGGACTTCGACGACCCCACGCAGAACCGCTACGGCTTGACCCAGAAGGCGCCGTACGATCCGTTCTTGTTCGTGAAGGACACGTCCCAAGAGATCCATTTGCCACTGTTCGACAGCAACGCCGACGGCTTCTTGGACTCGTACAAGTTCCCTAGCGGCACCGTCAAGACCATGTTGGACACGCACAACGACGCCTTCGCGTTGATGGTGCCTACCAACTGGGCCTGGCCGCTGGAAGGCCAGAAGATCGACGACGCCTTCCCCAAGTACCGGGCCTGGGTCACCGCCAACCGGCCGTCCACGACGGACTGGTACCTGTTCCCGCGGACGGACCGGTACAAGAACGCCTCCCTCAACACCGGCGGCGTCCCGGCGCCTACGCCGGCGCAGAACGCCGCCTCCCTACATGACTACGATGCCTCGAACCAGGACCGTTTCTGCTACGTCTTCGATCCGAAGCTCTTCGTCAACGGCACCAACGCGTTCCTCGGCCCGACGGCCGTCGCAACGGCGGGCACGATCGTGGTCCAGGCCACGCCGACGCCGGCGCCCTTGCCTTCCGGTGCCACGACGCTTTACCCGATCGCCCTGAACAAGAACACCCTCACCAACAAGAACCCGGGGGATTCGCTGGGTGACATCTTCTGCGGAGGGGCCTCCGGCAACTTCGGTTGGCTGAGCTGGGACGGCGACGGCTCCGCCCCGCGCCTGGCCACCAGCTTGGCCGTCCCCGGCGACTCCACCACGTACATCAACCCCGACGACACCACGGACCACATCATCAACATCGGTGACTGGATCCGCGGCAACACGGGCATCAGCAACTCGTCGTCCGTGCGCAGCAACCTCAACAAGCTGATGAACTACGACATCGTGGTCCCGGTCTGGGACAGCTGCACCGGCACCGGCGCCAACGCCAAGTACCACACCTACGCCTTCGCCAAGGTGCGCATCACGGACTACGTGTTGCCGAACCAGAACCGCATCACGGCGACCTACATGGGGTACGCCGATGCCGTGGGCCTACCGTCTACGGCACCGACGACCGCACCCTCGGCCACGCCGACGCCGGCCCCTTCGGCCAGCCCCAGCGCAGGCGCGTCGCCCACGCCATCGCCCACGGCAACCCCCGCGGCCATCTCCGCGACCAACATCCAGCCCATCGCGCTCAACGCCACCGTGATTGCAGGCAAGGCCAACAACACCAACCTCGGCAGCATCAGCTCCGGCGTCGGCAGCGGCAACTTCTGCTGGGTCACCTGGAACGGCGATTCGCAGGAAGGCACCTGGCGCACCAACCTCGCCATCCCCGGCGTTGCGGGCTCCTACATCAACCCGGCGAACGCGTCGGACCACCACCTGGACGTGGGCGATCGCCTGATTGCCTTCACCGACCTCACCAACTCGTCGAACAACCGCACCGAGCTGGACAACCTGATCGACAACAACATCGTCATCGTGGTCCCCATCTTCAACGGCGTCACCGCCGGCCAGGTCGCGGTCAACGGCTTCGCCAAGGTGACGGTCGAGGCCCGGTCGCTGAACGCCGGCACCGACACCCTCAACCTGGTCTTTATCAAGACCTGTGACTCGGCCGGCAACTAACGATTCCGGTACCCAGGAGACTCGAGGCCTCGCCCAACCCGGGCGGGGCCTCGAACTATTTGGTCGGATCCGCCTTCGGGCCAGGTACCAGCTAGCAAGCTTGGGGTACGAAGCGCATGGAGGGGAATCGATGCGTCTGGCTGCTGGGGTGCTTAAATCGCTGAAGCGGATAATTGCCGGGTCGCTGGTTGCGGCCCTGGCCTCTTGCGCCGTGCCGGTCCTCCAAGCGGCAGATCGCGCGCCCGCCTTCACGCTCGACCGCCATGAGCTGGTGCAGCGCATGGCGAACCCGCCTGTCGTCGACTGGAGCCTCACCCACTACAGCACGCGCGCGGCCGATCAGATCCGCCGCAACGAGCCGCCTGCCGCCAAGCAACGCCGCGTGCAAGCGCTTTCGCAAGTCAGCAACTTCGCCATCGGCAAGTGCAGCAACGCCCCGGCCTGGGACCTGAACAGCAAGCACGTCTACTACTTGTCGGATACGGGCACGCTGTTCCAGTACACCGTGGCCGCCAACGGCACCACGAGCCTGGTCATGAGTGCCCAGGTCAAGGACAGCGGCGGCACCAACCAGACCTTCGCCAACACGCAGATCACCCTCTCCAACAATGGGAGGCGGGCCTACCTGACGTCGCTTCAGGGCAATTTCCTGGTGATCAACACGTACACCGGTGCCTGCAACTTCAGCGCGGCGATCGGGCTCAATACGACCTTCACGCAGCCAGCTGTCGCTGCCGGCAACCCGCCCAGCATCTGCTTGGCGCCTTGGATCGACAACGCCACCAGCAATTCGGAAGGGCAGTGGGAAACGGTCTACGCGTTGTCCAATAGCGGCAACGCCGCCGCCAATACCTGCTCGCTGCGTCGTTACGCCGTGGTGCAAATCGGGACTGCGGCCACGCCGACGGTCACGCTGGCAGACACCTACAGCATCCCGATGAACACCACCGCGCCCAGCCTGGAAGGCGTACGCGTCTCCCCGTTGGTGTTTGCCGGCAAGGCTGTGATCGGCACCTGGAAGAAGAACACCACCAGCGCGAAGCTCGATATCGGCCAGCTGATCTACTACGACACGAAGTGCACGGCCTTCACCACCAGCGCGACCAGTGGCCCGGGCACGATCCGCACCATCCCGGTAGCCGACCCGATTTGGGGTGTGCCGACGGTCGACCTCGACGACAACTACGCGCCGTTCTTCGTCTTCGTCCCCACGGCCAGCGCGGTGACCATCATCGACATCAATGGCGCCCAGACGGGCCAGTGCCCGCCGCTACTGGTCGACAAGGCCACGCCGCCGACCACCGACGCCGCGGGCGGCACGGTCACGCCGGCGCAGAGCCTGCACCTGTATCCCTACAACACCGCGGGCATCGTCAACGTCAACGTGAACCCCGTGGTCGATGCATCGTCCAACTACGAGTCCATCACGATTTCCGGGAATGCCACCAACTTGAATGACAGCGCCAGCCTGACCGACCTGACGCGGTTCTACTCCTACCGCGACTACAACGGCACCGCGCCTATGGACGCCGCCTACGCCTACGCCAAGTTCTACTTCGATCCGGCCATCCAGACAGTGGGGACGGAACCCACGCCTCGTGGCATCAACAAGGTCACGGTGCGCCTGAACGCCAACAACAGCTCGAATCCGGGCTGCTGCGGACAGGCCTACGACAGCACGATCCCCACGCTTGACTGTTGGTTGGTGAAGAGCACGCTTACCACCGGCGCGGCCTGGACCACGACCAACATCACGCCCGGCACGCGGCCCACCTTCCTGGACGGCACCTCGTTCAACAGCCCAGCTTCGAACAGCCACCCGTTCGACAACCTGCCGTTCGACCCCACCAACAACGTGGGCAACCGCTTCCGCAGCGGCAATACTTACGACTGGCTGGCCGACAGCCTGATCGCGCCTGGCGATACCAAGACGGTGGGCTTCTATGACGACAACGACGAGGTGGGCAATGCCTCCAACAACGGCAAGCCGCACAACATCGGCACCCCACTCTTCGACAACGGGACATCGAGCAACCGCCCGCTCTTGCACGTGGAGCTCAGCTCGGCTGGTCTGTTCTCGCCAACCATGACCGTGCCGATTACCATCGATTCTTGGACCCAGCAGATTTACGCCGTCAACACGAATGCGTTGTACCGGGTCAGTTACCAGAGCTTCGCGTACACCGGCGCCAACCAGTACAACGCCGCTTGCGTGCCGGAGTGCATCTCGAGCTTCGCCGATGACCAGAAGGCCTTCTACGCCATGACGGCCCTCGGCGCCAACGCTACCTACGGCCCGCTCTTTACCCACGCCACCGCGCCCACAACGCGGTACGTCGGCAACCAGTGCGCGCCGCTGCTGACCTACACGAGCGTGTTCGTGCAGGACAACTTCATGGACACCGCGGGTGCCTACAACCGCAGCTCGATCCGCGAGTTTACCTTTGGCACCGTGCCGACAGCCAGCGCGTACGGGACGCCCCCGGTGCCGACGGGCACCGACCAGATCCTCACGACGACCGCCGCCGACGCCAAGGGCCCTGGCACCTACCTGGTCTTCGATTCGGATTCGACCCGCCTGTTCGCGGCCTCGTACGATCCAGCGGCGGGTGGCCGCGCCTGGATTTTGAACCGCTAGTGCCCCTAACGCCCCACGTCCGTCTCGGTGGCTACGCTTGCTTGCTGGCCTTGGCCGCGGCGGGCTGCGCGCCGCGGGGGGGGGCGGAGGTCGCGCCCAACGCCCACTTCGTGGTCGGGGCTTACCAGGTCGACCCAATCCTGGAGCTGCCCCGCTCGACGGATTCCCCACCGACGCCGGCCCCATCCGATGGCGCCTCGACGATCGTTACCCCCGGCACGCCCCCCACGCCCGCCCCGGCTAGCGGCGGCAGTAACGGCGGCGGCAGCTCATCGAGCGGGGCCCGGCCACCGGTGTTCACGGGCACGGTCCTGACCCAGGCCGAGCTGCCGATCGAAGGAGCGACGGTGCGCCTGCCGGACGGCCTGACGGCCCAGACCGACGACCAGGGCAAGTTCTCCGTGGAAGGAACCCACCCCTACAGCCCATTGGTGGTGTCGCACCCGGCGTTCGCCACCTCCGTCGTCACCGGGCTCGACGCGTTCGTGCCCCTGCACCTGGGTCCCCGGACGGGGCAAGGCGACCTCTTCAACAAGCTGGTCGGCGACGTGGTGGGTGACGCCCAGTGGCCCTTGGCCGACCTCGGTCCTGGTGCGGTCTTCTACCAGGATACGCGCCGCAACTCGTCGCAGCCTGGCGACCTGCAGGCCGATGGCAGCTACCGCATCCGCTTCACGCTGGACCACCCTGGCGCCCCCCGCGCCAGCTTGATCATCCTGGCCGCCAATGCCGCGGGGACACTGCTGGTGGGACTCACGCCGCCCTTCACACCATTGGCGGAAGAGCCGCCTGCCCACGTGCCGATGGTGCTGGCGGATCGGCCCTTGGCCTACTCGGCGACCGGCCTGCCTTTGGGGATGACGGCGACCGGGGCGGCCTTGCAGGTGGTGCAGGCCGACGGCTTGGTGGTGGCGGTGGTCGCGGCGCCGGGGGCGAGCGGCACGTTCATGGTCCCGGCGCCCGGCTCGCTACCCGGCACCCTGCGCGTCGCGATCGAGGCCCGCGACGACGACCAGGCGCGCACCAGCGTGGTCTACCTGGACGGTGGCGCGGCCGCGCCCACGGCGGCCTTCTTGGCCCCGCCGGTGGTGATCGTCGACCAAACGCAGCGAGAAGCCCACTGGGCGCCGGTGCCCGAGGCCGTGGCCTACCGCGTCCAGGTGCGGCGGCTCGACGGCGGCACCCTCTACGAAGCCTGGACGGACGTGCCGCGCGTGGAGGTCCCGGCGGCCGATTGGCCGGCCGCGGGCAACGGCGAAATGATCGTCGAGGCCGTCGCCGGATCGCTAACAGCGCGCCAGGTGGCCTCGGTGGCCGGCCCCAGGCAGCTACGTCTCGAGCCGCTGGCGGGCCTCCCCACCGGCCGCGTGGCGACCACCCACGTCAAGCTGTTATGATGGCGGCGTGACCGCCTTCCGCACGGCCCTTGCCATCCTGCTCTTGGCTACCACGATGAGTTGTGCGGCGCCAACCCGCCCGTCCTTCCGCCTGACGGTGGGGCCGGTGGACGCGCCCGCGGCCGAGGCGGCCACGGGTGTTCCCGCGGCGCCCGCCGCAACCGCCACGCCTCTGGTCCTGCCAACGCCTCCGGGTGAAGCGGTCCAGCCGGCCTTCTTCAAGACCGTCGAGCCGCCATACCGCGCGGGGACCCGCTGGCGCCGCCGCGTAACGGCGGAGGGTAACCAGTTGCTGGATATCACGGAAGTCCTGGCGGTGGAGGGCGACACCGCCCACCTGCGCCAACGCGAAACCCGCGAGGACGGCGTGACGGCAGTTCCCGCGCGAGATTTCGACGTCAGTGTCTCGGGCAACCCGCTCACCGCGGCCCTGCCGGCGGCCCTGGGCCGTGCCAGCGTCCCCTTGTTGGTGGGCCTCCAGGGGTACGAAGACATGAGCGTTCCCGCGGGTAAGTACCCCCATTGCGCCAAGTTGGGGTTTTCCGGGTTGGACGGGGAAACGATTTACACCGGCACCGCCTGGCTGGCCGACGGGGTGGGCGTGGTGAAGCTGGTGGCCACCACCCAGGAAGCGAGCCCCGTTACCAGCACCCAGGAACTGGTGGCGCTGGACCTGCCTTAGCGCCGCAATCACTGGATATGTCCAGATTTAGCCCAGTTTCGCCGAGCTGTGTGCCGGGTACGAGTCAAGCAGGGGGCCTGGAGATGGGCATGAATTGGCGCGCAGTCGTTGGTTGGCTGGTGGTCGCCTCTGCAGTCGTTTCGGGATGTGCCGGCCAAATGCCGGACATTCCGCGGCCGCAGCTCGGGATCGATCATACGCCGGCGGTATTGAAGGCGGAAACGCACCGGGACTGGTCGACCGACCGGGTCGTCAGCCGGGGCATCGACGCTGCCCGCACGGCTTACCGCGCGTCGCAGGCCGTGTCCCCGGACCAGCCGGCGGAGCGTTCCTTGCTGGCCTTCCCCACCGTGTCGGCGAGCTGGCCCGTGGCGCTGGGGGGTGGTGGCGACTACATCACCAACAGCCCGGCCGCAACCTTCTTTGGCGCCACCGTGCCTGCCGCCATCACCAACCAGGTCTTCTTCCTCTCGCGGAACGGCCGCTTCTACAAGGTCGACAAGGGGACGGGGGCCCAGAGCTCGCTCAACCTGGGCGACACCTTTACGCGCACCTACATCACGCTGAGCCCTTCCTGCACGCGGGCGTACTGCTACTCCGATGTGGGCAAGGTCTACATCGTCAACACCTTGACGATGGCGCAACTGGCGGGGTCGCCGTTGACCGTGAACGGTGGCGCCGGCGGCAAGGGCATCGCCGTGTCGCTGGACCCATACACCAGCCGCCAGGACGACGCAAACGACGACCTTTACATTCCTGACAACGGCGGCTCGGTCTCCCGCTATGCCCTGGTGACCGCGCCCGCTTATGCCGTGACCTTCACGGCGAAGTACAACCTGGCCACCGGCGCCGCCGCGGTGCCCAAGATCGAAGCGCCCTGCCTGGCCCTGGGCGGCGTGATTTACCAGGGCGACGGCGACGGCAACGTCGACGTGGTGGACGTCAACAACGCCGCCAACAACGTCAGCTACGGCGTCGGCAGCGACCCCATCCACACGGCGCCCGCGATCGAGTTGTATGACAGCGGCCTCTACCCGGCCCCCACCTGGGCCGCACCGGCGGTCGGCGTGCCTTGCTTCCTGTTCGCCAACGTCGGCCGCTCGTGCGCCTGGGTCAACTTGATCGACGACAGCGTGAACTATTCCCAGGACTTGTACGTCGACGACCAGGACAACACGGGCTTCGGCAAGCTGTTGGACTATGGCTACGCGGTGAAGAACAAGAAGGTCACGTTGTCGGCTTCATTGGACGGCGGCAACATCGATACCAACAACGCCAACCTCCCTGGCGTCGCGCCCGCTAACATGCGCGACACCACCAAGATTTGTGCCGCTTCCGATGACGCCGTGGCCGGCTCGCGCCAGGCCGTTTACGGCTACATGCGCTGGTCCGACCCGACCGCACTGAGCGCCAACACGACCGTGGTCAAGGCGACGCTGACCCTGAAGGCGAGCGCCACCGTCACGGCCCCGGTGCCGACCCTGGTGGATACGTCGGCGTACTACCAGTCCCTCGTCGCGAACCCGGTCTGGAGCGCTACGGCGTATACCAACGCCGCGGGCGCGTTGCAGCGGCCGGCGCTGGGAGCTGCCGTCACACGCTACACGAGTGGCGGCGTGAAGAACGGCGTAGTCACCTTCCAGAACAACAAGCGGTACAAGTGGGACGTGAAGTCGGCCTTCGCGGGCTTCAATTCGTCGACCGCGCCCGGGCCGGCCTGGCAGCTCGCCCTCGCCATGAAGTACGCGGTCGGGGCGGGCGTGCTGTATCCGGGCGGCATCGCGCCCGGCGGCGGCCAGTATACGGCGCCGCAGTTCTACAATTACACCGCGGCCACCGCCGGCGACCGGCCCAGCTTGCAGGTGACCTACGCGCAGGTGGTGCATGATCCCTCCAGCATCGAGCTGTTCTCGCCGCCCGTGATCGACCCCGTCCGCCGCAAGGTCTATGTGCTGAACGGCAACCACCTCTTCGGCCTCACGTATGACTACGCCAACCCAGACGTGTCCTGGGGCGATACGGACTACGATCCGGCGACCAACCCGGGTGGCGTCGCCTACACGACCTATTGCCGCACCTATTGGGGCACTTTGGGCGGTGGCGTCAATGGGGGGGGGACCTGGAACGGGCAGAACAGCTTCGTTTGCAACATGGTGGCCCCGGCCTTGAACTACGACTCGAGTGCCATCTATGCCCTGAACATGTATCCCGTGATCGGGGGCGGCGTGGTGACCGGCTGGAAGCCGGCCATCAGCAAGCTCACGTTGCCGCTCGACGGTACCAACCGCCTGGTGGCGGGCTCTCCGACGTTCGGCACGATCAATACGTTCCCGAAGCCGGCCTGGATCACCAACGCCAATACGCTGCCGAACGTGGGCGGCTACTACATGGTTGTGGACCCTTACAAGCTGGACACCACGACGGGCAGCGGCATCTTCTTCGGGTTGACCAACGGATCGGTCTACCAGTACCAACCATGAGCAAGACCGCCTGGCGCCGGATTGCCTGGGCTGCCATGGTGATGGGCCTGGCCGGCTGTTCCGCCGGCGAGCCGGGACCGACCGCCGGGCCCGTGGCCGTGGCGACGACCGGCGGCGAGGCCGCCGTCGTGACGCCGGTTGCCACCCCGACGCCAACCTACGCCCGCGTCATCGATCGACGCATCCACCGTCCCGCGCCCTCGCCTGACGTCCCGCCGCCGCCGCCGATCGCGGCGGGGGAACCCTCCTTCGCGGGGCTTGTGGTGGGCCTCGACGGCGGGACCGAGGCCCCGCTTGCCGGTGCGGTCGTGCGGGTCCGCGAAGGTCGGTATGCCATTTCCGATGGCGCCGGCCGCATCGTCCTGCCGGGCAGCCCGCCCGCCGACGGGATCTACCTGGCCAGTTGCCAGGGCTACGTGGCCTCGGCGGTCACGGGTTTCCCTGCCGGCGAGCCGCTGATTCTCCACCTGCGCTCCCGCGCCGAGGCGGACGTTCCCGACCCGCTTTCCGATGCTCCCTTCCCGCTTGCGGGCCAGATTTTGGGGCCCGACGGGGCCCCCATGGCAGGGGTGGCGGTCGTGCTGGGGGACGCAGCCGGCAGCACGGCCGTGCCGGTCCTAACCGGGGCCGACGGCCGCTTCACGCTCGACGTCTTCGCGCCGGCCGGCGGCGTCGCCGATGGCACCTTGATCGCGGCAGGGCCGGCCGGTCAGGCGCTGGTCACGGGCATCGTCGCCACGGCGGGTGGCGCCGCGTTGGCCCCGGCCACGCTGGTTCCGGCCGACCACCGGATCCGCCTGGACCTCGACGGCAGCGCGGTCGCGGGTCCCTTGAACGCCGCCGTCGAGTTGCTCGGCCCGGGGGGCGTGCGCCTGGCCTTGGAGCCGAACGGCGGCGTCGTGGCCGTGGCCAACCTGCCAGGCGCTCGCTTCGCCTTCCGGATGGACGCCACCTCCGGCCCCGCGGCCAGCGTGGTCCGCCGGGATGACGTGGCGATCGACTTCGGTAGCGCGGAGTCCCGCATCGTCGAGAAGCTGCTCGCGCCGCCCCAGGTGGAGGTCCCCGCCTGGCCGCTGGAGGGCCGCACCTTGGCCTGGCCGGCCGTGCCGGGTGCGGGCGCCTACCGCGTGGCCGTGGGCGCGCCGGCCGACGGCGGCCTGGCCTGGGAGACCTTCGCGAACGGTCCAACCGTCATTTTACAAGGCCTACCCCCTGGCCTGGTTGCGCCGCTCAACGTCGTGGTCTCGGCCTGGGACGAGCCCGGCCAGTCCTTGCGGACCGTGGCGGCCGCCGGCGCCCCGCGGCGCTTGCGCGTGTTGCCCCTGGGCACGAGCTTCCGATCTTCCCTCGTGCGCTTGAGCGTGCAAGGGCCGCCGCCGGCGCTCGAGCTCCCCTAGCCCGTGCGTACGCGCCTCCTGGCCCTTGTCTTGCTGCTCGGCGGCTGTCGCTTGCCGGCCCCGGCCCCGGCGGCCACCTTCGTGTTGGTCCCGTTCGGCAGCTATGAAGTCGGTACCGCCATCGACGTGGTGGGCGGCTACGTCTCGTTGGAGGAGGCCAGCCGGGCGGAGGCACAGCCGGACCTCGAAGCGGGCGGCCTGGTGGCCGACGAACAGGGCCGGCCGCTGGCCGACGTGCTCGTCAGCACCAGCGACGGCCGCAGCGCGCGCACCAACGCCCGGGGCCTCTACACGCTGGAAGGCGTCGCGCCGGTAGACGGCGGCTTCGTAGCCTACCGCGCGGGTTACGTCGCGGAGGGCGTGGTTGGGGCGCCGGAGGGTGCGCCCAACTTCGTCTTGCGGGAGATGCCGGCTGCCGCCGCCACGCCCCGGCCGGACCTGGCCGAAGCCGTGGTCGACGAGGCGGCGGGTACGCGGCGCGAGCGCCTGGGCGCCGCGGACTTGCCGTTGCTGGCGGTGCCGGACCTGGCCCGCCCGGCCGGGATCGGCCAGAACGGTCCGCTGCAATGGGGCGCGGTGCCCGGCGCGACGTCCTACCAGGTCGCCCTCGCCGGGCCAGGCGGCCTCATTTGGGAGGCGGTAACGCCTGCGGAGACGCTTGCCTTGTCGTTCCAAGGGGAAATGCCCGAGGCCACGTACTCGCTGGCCGTGACGGCGCGGGACGCCAACCGCGCCTCCACCCGATCCGTTTCTCTGCGGCTGGTGCCCTAAAGTCCGGTCCCACTCCTGTCGATGAACACCTAGAATGGAAACCCTCCAGCCGGACGAGCGAACCTCGAGGCTGGCCACCGCCGACCGATTGACGCGGTGACCTCACGAAAGGAAGCCCCCTACCATGATGGGAGCGCTCTGGACTGCCGCCACGGGCATGAAGGCCCAGCAGACCAACATCGACGTCACCTCGAACAACTTGGCGAACGCCAACACCTTCGGTTTCAAGAAGGTCCGCGCCGAGTTCAAGGACTTGATGTACCGCACCGCCAAGGAAGCGGGCACGCCGATGGCCTCCGGCACGCAGATGCCGGTTGGCACCCAGATCGGCATGGGCGTCAACAACTCTGCCACCACGAAGATCTTCAGTCAGGGCGACTTCCAACAGACGGACAACCAGCTCGACTGGGTCATCGAAGGCGAAGGCTTCTTCCAGATCCAGCAGTCGGACGGCACGATCGCCTATTCCCGCGACGGCGCGTTCAAGAGCGACGGCAATGGTCAGCTCGTGACGGCAGATGGCCTGCTCTTGGTCCCGAACATTACCATTCCGCCCGGTGCAACGTCGTTCACCGTGACCCAAGAGGGCCAGGTGACGGTCAAGGTGGGCAACAACAGCAGCGCGATTGGTCAGGTCCAGCTTGCGCGCTTCATCAACCCATCGGGTCTGACGGCAGTTGGCAACAACCTTTTCTCGACGACCCCGGCGTCGGGCGAGCCCATCGTCGGTCAGCCTGGTCAAGAAAGCATGGGTCAAATCCGCACCGGCGCGATCGAGATGTCGAACGTGAAGGTGGTGGAAGAGATGATCAACCTGATCGTCGCCCAGCGTGCCTACGAAGCCAACTCGAAGTCCGTCCAGACGGCCGACGAGATGCTCGGCATGGCCAACAACCTGCGTCGTTAAGTAGATGCTCGGCCCCCTCCATGCGCTGCCGGCGACCGGCAAGCCCTCCACGCCCGAACAGAAGAAGCTCATGGGAGCGTGCAAGGACTTCGAGTCCGTCATGCTCGGCATGGTCTTCAAGCAGATGGGCGCCGCCAACGGCAAGGACGACCCCCTGAGCAAGGGGGCCGGCGCCGACACCTGGCGCGACATGTTGGCCGACGAGCGCGCCAAGGAGATGACCAAGAGCGGCGGCTTGGGGCTGGCCGACGGGATCTACCACCAACTCGCCAATCGCGTATAATCGGGATCTCCCGACCGAGAGGATCCCGTATGAGCCTGGCTAATTGCAACCGCTGTGGCCGGATGTACCACAAGTCCTCCGCAGGGCGCATCTGCGCCGACTGCCTGGTGGAAGAAGAAACCCACTTCGGCACCGTGAGGGACTTCCTGGAGGCCAACCCGGGCTGCCAGCTCAAGGAGATCGAGGCCGCCACCGGCGTCGATTCCTCCATCATCATGCGCTTCCTGCGCGAAGGCCGGCTTGCCATCCTGGGCGAGCTGGCTGACGGCGTGAAGGGGGAGTGCAAGCGCTGCGGCAAGGTGATCGACTACGGCAAGTTCTGCAAGGACTGCGTCGAGGCGATGGGATCGGAGCTCAAAGACTCCGCCCGCGAGCTGGGCCAGCAGTCGGCAAGCGAGGATTCGCGCGCTTCTACGCGCCGGCCGGAGACGTTGCGTGATCGCCGGATCGACGGACGTTGATCACAGGGCGAGATAAAATCCGCCGTTCCCTCAAGTTCCGCCTCCACCGACCGATAAATTAAGTGGAAGCATCTTTCGAGTCGTGAAAGAGGTGAGTACGGTGCGTATCTCAAACGAGCAAGCTCAGCAGATCGTGAACGCGCAGGGCGTCAAAGGCGCCAAGCCGGTCAAGGGTCCTGAAGCTGCCCGTCCTACCAGCGGGTCCGACGCCGTGTCCGTCTCCAGCATGGGCCAGGACATCCAGAAGGCCTTGTCGGCCTTCGGGAGCCTCCCGGACGTGCGCGCCGACCGCGTGGCCGAGCTGAAAGCTCAAATCGCGGGCGGCGAGTACAACGTGTCGGGGAAGGACATCGCCGAGAGCCTGCTCCGGCGGGCTACCGACAAGCTGCTCTAGGACTTCCGCCATGAACGTCCACCTTGACCAACTGGAGCTCGTGCTGGGCCAGCAGATCGCGGGTCTCACCGCGATCAAAAACTGGCTTCCGCGCAAGCTGGAGCTGATCAAGGGTCACCGGCTCGGGGAGCTGGAGGCGTTCAATCTCCGCGAGGAGGAGCAGGTCACCCGGCTGTCACAAGCCGAGTCCCAGCGGCAGGTGCTGTTGGGCCTGCTCGCCCGCGACCTCGAGCTCGCTGCCCCGCCGACCTTGGACGAGCTCACCAAGCTCGTACCCGCCCCCTATGGGGAGCGCCTGGCCGCTAAGCGCGAGCAACTCAAGGCCCTGACGGAGCACATCCGCGAAGGGCAAGTGCTCCAGGAGGAGCTCCTGCGGGTCTCGTTGGAATTCGTCCATTACTCGATGGACGTGTTCGCGAAGCTCGCCACCGCGGCCCCGGCTGCTGGCTATGGCGACGCAGGTGATGTGGCCGCCCCGGCCGTTGCCAGCTGGCTCGTCAACCACAAGGCCTAGGTCCCCAGAGGTACCGCTATGAACGTCGGCTTCTTTACCGCCCTTTCGGGCCTCCAAGCCGCGCAGCGTCAGCTCGACACGGCCAGCCACAACGTCTCCAACGCGGACACCCCCGGCTACTCGCGCCAGCGCGTGGAGCAGACGGAGAGCCAGCCGATGGGTGCGAACGGCTCGTTCATCGCCAAGGCCGGCGCCGGCATGGTCGGCACGGGCGTCACCGTCACGCAGATCGCCCGCATCCGCGACATGTTCATCGACCGCCAGGTGCGGGCGGAGTCCGCCCCCCTGGGCGAGGCCAACATCAAGAGCGACACGCTCAAGCAGGTGGAGGACGTCTTCGGCGAGCCCACCGACCACGGCCTGTCCGCCCAGATGCAGAAGTTCTTCGATGGCTGGCACGATCTGGCGAACGACCCCGCCAACGACGCCCTGCGCGTGAACCTCCGCCAGCAGTCGGTCAACCTGGCCGCCGGCTTCCAGGAGATCAACGGCAACCTGGTGGCGCTGCGCCAGGACGTGAACGACCGCATCGGCACGACGTGTGCCGACATCAACGGCATGACCCGCCAGATCGCCCAGCTGAACCACGAGATCAAGAGCGCGATCGCCGCCGGCCAGCGCCCCAACGACCTGCTGGACAAGCAAGACTTGCTGATCGAGCAGCTCTCCTCCAAGGTGCAGATCAACGTGGCGGAGAGCCCGTCCAACGGCGGCCGCAGCGTGTACATCAACGGCCAGCCGTTGGTGTCCGACGAGCACCAGTTCGACCTCCAGGCCGTGCCGACCCTCCTGAACGGCTTCTTCACCGTGGAGTATGCCCCCACCGGGCAAGGCGCCCAGCTGGCCGGCGGCGAGCTCAAGGGCTTGCTGGACAGCCGCGACCTGATCCTCTCCGACACCAGCGCCACCGGCTACATTAAGCAAATCAACGACCTGGCGGCCGGCCTGATGGCGAGCGTTAACGCGATCCATATGACCGGCTTCGGCTTGCGGGGCATCACGGGCGAGACCTTCTTCGACGGCACGGACGCGTCGGACATGGTGGTGAACGCCAACATCCTGAACGACACGCAGATTTCGCGCGGCCTGGACGTGATCGCGGCCGCCGCCACCGACCCCGGCTCCGTCTCCAGTTCGGCCGGCGTGGGCGACTCCTCCGTCGCGGTGGCGATCGCCCAGCTCAAGAACTCCAAGATCATGGGCGGCGGCACCTTCAGCTTCGACGACTACTACAAGGGCGTGGTCACGGGCTTGGGCGTCGAGGCCCAGGAGGCCACGCGCAAGGCCAGCACGCAGGAAACGCTGGTGGCCAGCGTCAAGGACCGCCGCGACCAGGTGTCCGGCGTCTCCACGGACGAAGAGATGGCGAACGTCGTACGCTTCCAGAAGGCCTACGCCGCCTCGGCCCGCATCCTGAGCACGCTGTCCGACATGCTCGATACCCTGATCAACCTCGGCAAGTAGGAGACGGACGATGAGCCTGCGCGTCACGAACAACGCCCAAATCGAGCGATCGATCTACGACATCAACGCCAGCGGCGCGCGCCTCCAGCGCACGCAGCAAGACATCTCCACGGGGATGCGCCTGCACCGCCCGTCGGACGACCCGACCGCCAACGCGCGGGCGATGGTGCTCAAGACCTCGATGGCCCAGAACGAGCAGTACACGAAGAACATCCAGGCCACCGCCAACTTCGTGCAGGTGACGGACACGGCCACCACCGGTTACATCAACGCGCTGCAGCGCTTGCGCAACCTGGCCGTCCAGGGCGCCAGCGGCAACCTGCGCTCCGAGGACAAGGGGGCGATCGCCCAGGAAGTCATGCAGATCCGCGAGGAAATCCGCACGATCGGCAACTCCCAATACAACGGCCGCTACATCTTCGGCGGCTTCAAGACCGATACGCCCCCGTACCCGGCCGACCTTTCGTTCGCGACCGACGACCAGGGCAAGCTGAACACGGAGATCGCGCCCGGCATCACGGTGAACTACAACGTGAACGGCACGTCGCTGTTCGGCCCGGTCGCGCAAGGCGTCGCCGGCAGCATCTTCGGCACGATCGATACGTTCAACGGCTTCCTGGGCGACGCCACCAGCACGGACGACATCTCCAAGAACACCATCGCGGAGCTCGATGGCTGGCTGAAGAAGGCCGGCCAGAGCCGCACCGACCTGGGCGGCCTGACCAACCGCCTCGATCTCGCTTCGCAGCGCTTCTCGGAGGTCAACACGGACCTCGAGACGCTGTTGAACCAGACGGAAGCCACGGACATCGCGTCCGCCTAGCTCCGGATGAACCAGAACAGCGCCACCTTCCAGGCCGCCTTGGCCGTGGGAGCCAAGGCGATCCCGCTATCCCTCGTCGATTTCCTCCGGTAGGGCCATGCAGATCAAGACCACCCGCTTCGGTACCGTCGAGTTGGAAGAGGACAAGCTGATCCACTTCCCGCTCGGGCTGCTGGGCTTCGAGACCAAGCAACGCTACTTCCTGATCGACAGCGACGAGGCCGCGCCGATGCGCTGGCTGCAGTGCGCCGACCAGCAGGAGCTGGCCTTCCTGGTGGTGGAGCCGGGCCTGTTCTTCCCGGACTATGGCTTCGAGATCCACGCCGACGACCGGGAGATGCTGCAGCTGGGCACCGACCAGGACGTGGTCGTGGCCTGCCTGGTGGTGATCCCGGATGACCCGATGCTGATGACGATCAACCTGATGGGGCCGCTGGTGCTGAACCCCGATATGCGCATGGGCAAGCAGGTGGTGTTGCACGACGGCACCTACTCCGCCCGCCAGCGCCTGATCCCCGACCCATCGAACTCCGAGGAGCCGGCGCTGGTCTGAGGAACTCGGCCGTTCCCGGGCATCCCTGCCCTCCACGGCACCTGTACCTCCTTGTACAATGAGGCGCAAGCTTCAGGTTTCATGTCCCGGGCGGCCCATGGATGGGCCGTCAGCCACCACCTTTGACACGGATGTCACCCAATACCCAAGGAAGGGTCAAGTTGCGGGAAGCACGGATGCTTCAAGACTCACGTCTACCGCCACCGGGGCTTGAAACCTGAATCTTGGACCTCGAAAGGCCAACCAATGCTCGTTCTTAGCCGCAAAATCAACCAGAGCGTGATGATCGGGGATGACATCGAGATCATCCTGCTCGAGACCAAGGGCGACACCGCCAAGATCGGCATCGTCGCCCCGCGCGACGTGAAGGTCTTCCGCCAGGAAATCTACCTGGCCATCAAGGCGGAGAACGAGAAGTCCGCCCAGGCCCCCATCAAGGTCGAGGACGCTTCCTCGCTCCTCAAGGGCTTGGTGAGGCAGCGCAAGCCCGAATAGCGGCCTGACCCCTGCTTTTCCGCTCGCTCGCGTTCTGTAAAGATTCTTTGCGTCTGTGACATAAACACCCGCCGGCCGATAGGCCCGCGGGTATACTTGCTATGACGGACGAGTCTGAGACCTAGCTGCCACGCGACTTAGCGGGTAAGCAGGGGTCAGCGGAAGGTGGATGAGCTTGAAGATCAGGCAGTACACGGCGGCCACCATGCAGGAGGCCATCTTGAAGATCAAGGTGGACCTCGGGCCCACCGCGGTCATCTTGCATACGCGCAAGTTCAAGCGCGGCGGGTTCATGGGCATGTTCGCCCAGGACATGGTCGAGGTGCTGGCCGCGGTCGACCCCAACGAGGGCAAGGCCGACAAGCAGCAGGCCGAAGGCGCGGCGATCGCCGCCGAGGCGATGGCGCGCGCCAACGCCCAGCGCGAAGCCCAGCGCTCCGTGCCCAGCTCCCGCCAGATGCCCGATGAAATCGAGCTGGGCCCGATGGGCTCGCCGGCCCGTGTCCCACAGCCCGCGATGGCGTATGCCCAGGCCCAGACGACCACGTTGAGCCCGGAGCGCGCCGCGGAGCTGCGCCGCCAGAAGCTGGCCGACCAGGCGCGCGCCAACGGCGTGATCCTGCTCGACGACGACGCCCCCGCCCCGCAAGCTCGCCACGAGCGCCCCTCGCAGGTCACGATGATGCCCGACCATGTGGCGGACGAGGTCCAGGACCTCAAGGCCACCGTGGGCGACCTCAAGGCGATGCTGGTCGAGGTGGTTGGCAAGCTGGACAGCCAGCCCCGCACCGCCGCCCAGTTCCCCACGATCCTCCAGCGCCTCTACGACCGCCTGATCGCGCTCGACGTGGAGCCCTCCATCGCCCGCGGGCTGACGGTCTACCTCCAGAAGGAGCAGCCGCACCTGACCAGCTACGAGGCGCTGTGTGCCGCCCTGGAGGTCCCGGTGGCAGGCCTGTTCAAGACCGCCCCCCCCATTGCCGCCGAGGCGGGCACCCGCAAGATCGTGGCCCTGGTGGGTCCGACGGGCGTGGGCAAGACCACCACCATCGCCAAGCTGGCCGCCAACATGGCGCTGTCGCGCAACGTCGACATGGCCCTGCTGACCATCGACACCTACCGCGTGGCCGCGATCGAGCAGCTCAAGACCTACGGCGACATCATCGGGTTGCCGGTGGACGTGGTGCTGACGCCGCAAAGCCTCAAGGATGCGCTGAAGCAATACGCCGCCAAGAGCGTGGTCATGATCGACACCGCCGGCCGCAGCCCCTACAACCGCTTGCACATCAACGAGCTGCGCAGCTTCCTGGACGTGGACGCGAAGATCGAGACCCACCTGGTCCTGTCCGCCTCCACGCGCCTCGCGGACCTCAAGTGCATCGTCAAGAACTTCGGTCCGTGCGGCGTGGACCGCCTGATCTTCACCAAGACCGACGAGACCGACATCGTGGGCGGCATCATCTCGATCGCCCACGAGACCGGCCTGCCCGTCTCCTACATCACCACCGGCCAGAGCGTGCCGGACGACATCGCGGTTGCCGACGCCTCGAGCCTCGCCGCGATGCTGATCAACGAGCTGAAGGCCTAGCCGATGACCGACCAAGCGAACCGCCTGCGGGAACTGATGAGCCAGCACTCCGCCAACTCGGCGGTGTCACGTGTGGCGGCCAGCCCGCTCATGCCCAGCCACTCCGAGGCACGCGTGATCGTCGTGACCAGCGGCAAGGGCGGCGTTGGCAAGACCAACATCACGGTGAACCTGGCCCTCGCGCTGGCGAAGCGTGGCAAGAAGACCATCTTGCTGGACGCCGACCTGGGCATGGCCAACGTGGACGTGATCCTGGGCGTGAGCCCGAAGGCCCACCTGGCCGATGTGATCGCGGGCCGCAAGACGCTCGAGGAGATCCTGCTAAGGGTGAACGACTGCCTGGAAATCGTGCCTGGCGGCAGCGGCATCCACGAGCTGGCCGACCTGGACCAGCCGGCCCTGGAAGGGTTGATCCGCAAGCTGCGGGAGCTGGAACACCGCGCGGAGTACATCCTCGTGGACACCGGCGCCGGCATCAGCCGCGGCGTGCTGAACTTCGTGCTCGCCGCCAACGAGGTGCTGGTGGTGACCACGCCCGAGCCGACCGCCATCACGGACGCCTACGGCCTGATCAAGGCGATTGACCAGCACAACCCGCTCGCGCGGGTGCAGCTGCTGATCAACATGGTCGAAAGCGAGCAAGAGGCGCGGGCCGTGGCCCAGAAGCTGATCATGATCGTGGACCGCTTCCTGGACATCGACGTGCGCTACCTGACGTACATGGAGAAGGACCCCAACATCAGCCGCTCGGTCTTGCAGCAGCAGCCCTTCTACCAGGCCTTCCCCTATGGCCCCTCCACCCGCCGCATCAACATGTTGGCGAGCCTGGTGGTGGAGCCCGAGGACGGGCAGGAGCCCCTGCCGTCGAGCACGAGCTTCTTCACGAGGCTGGCGAAGCTCTTCCGGTAAAGGGCCCGGCCCTCCGCGTCCTCATCTCCGCCGTCGGCATCACATGCTGACGGCGTAGATCGTGTCGTTGCCGAGGCCGAAGTACAACGTGCCGACGTCGAAGCCGTACGAGTCGTACGTGGCGTAGGCCGCCCCGTTGCTGGCGCCCGCGGCCATCGTCTGGCCCCCGAGGGACTTGATGGTCTGGTAAACGGAGCCCGACGCGTTCATGCCGTTGAATTGGTTCACGCAGAAGGTGTAGTTGGTGCCGCCGGTGTGCCGGGAGTCGATGGTGTACACGAGGCCGCTGGAGGTGAACAGTGGGTGGTTGGCGTTGGCGATGAACGAGGCCGGCGCGGTGGTGGCGTCGATCGGCCCGTTGACCACGCCGCGGGACGACCCGCTGAGGGAGTACAAGGAGCTGGCCGCCGCGGAGAACGTGGCCGTGCTGCTGTAGTTCAGTCGGAAGATCGCGTTGGTGTTCTCCACGAAGACGTACTTCACCGTGTTGCCGGCGTCCACAAAGATGGCCGGCGGCGACAGGATCGGGCTCGTCATCTGGAACTTCGAGAACGTGGCCGTCAGCTTGGGCGGGGTGGCCGCGGCAACGCCGTTGATTTGGACGTCGTCGACGTTGTTGCCGGCCGGGTTGTAGTTGAAGGCCCAGGGGTAGTGGGTGGTGTATCCGCTGCTGGCGTTGGGCACCATGCCCAGCGTCAGGCGGCCCGTGGCCGGGACGTTCTGTACCGGCAGCGAGTAGGCCAGGGCCTGCCCCGCGGCGAAGGTGGTGGGCGAGGTGGCCGTGGTGCCCGGCACCGTGTTGACCGCCAACTGGTAGGGCTTGGTGACGATGGGGACGTTGTTGCAGGACAGGGTCACACCGCTGGCCCACAACACGCCCGAACTGCCCGCGCCGTTGACGCTGAAATACTCGCTGATGGGCACGAGGTCTGGCCGCGGGCAAGTGGTGGCGTTGGCGGTGGTGCCGCTGACCGTCGCGCTGATCATGCAGACGTTCTGGTAGGTGGCGCCGAGGTTCCAGTTGAGCAGGCCGCGCGCCCCGTCGGCCGTGGCCGGCGGGAAGTCGAGGCGCACCACCGACCCCAGGTCGCGCAAGGTGGCGTAGACATGGTCGAAGGTGCCGGAGAAGGTGGCCAGGTCCGCGGGGCCCATCATCAGGCCGTAGACGCGACCCAGGGCAGCGGCGGGGCCCACCGCGCCACCCGCCGCGATCGAGGAGGGAGCGGTACCGTTGCCGGCCAGGATGTAGCAGTAGCCGGCGTCCGGGCCGGTGGTGGGAATTTCCTTGATGCGGCACCCGCCCGTGCCGCTGGTGCCCTCTTCGCCGACGTAAAGGACGTTGTTGGCGTCAACGACGCAGGAACCAGGCTGGTAGAAGCACGCGGCGCTCTTCAGGCCGCCGCTAACGGCCTGGGCCGCGGAACTGTTGGGCACGCCGGCGAACCAGGCGATGGTGTTGCTTGCGAAGTCGTACTTGTAAACAACGTAGGTGTCGCGCGCGCAGACGAAGATGGAGCCCGCCGTGCCGACGCCGGGCGCGAGGCAGAGGTTGCAGAAATAGTCGCCGGTCGTCGGCGTGTAGCTGCCGGAGGGGTAGCCGGTGGTGGGGTAAGCCGCCACCGCCATCATCATGCCGGCGTTGACGGTCACGGCGCCGCCGCCCGACCCCAAGGTGATGTTCGCGGCGGTCGGGTTGTAGGCCATCAGGTGCGTGTGAGTGTTCTCCGTGAAGAAAATCAAGCCGTTGGAAGCGCGGACCACGTCGTAGGGACCGCCGAGCTGGGACGCCAGCGGCGACAGGTTCGTGCCGACGGTGTGAGCCGTGCCGGCGCTGCTTTTGCCGCACAGGATGTCAACCTTGCCCGCGGTCTGGCCGTTGCCCGTGCCGAAGTGGACCCGGCCAATCTCGCCGCCGCTGAAGTTGTTGATGGTGTTGTCGCGGCACGCGAACCAGAGGTAGTCATCGTTGCGCAAGGCCAGGGTGCTGCCGAGCGTGCCCATCTGGTCGTACCACACGCCGTCGGTCTCGCCGAGCTTTGGGTTGGGGTTGGTGCCCGCGACGTAGCCGGGCGGGTTCTTGGGCGTCGGGTTGGCATCCGGGCCGGCCAGCAGGTAGCTGTACTTCGCCGTCATTGCCGCGAAGCCCGTTGCACCGGGGTAGCCCCACAGCATCGCGCCGGGGACGTACGTGAGGGAAGGGATGCACTTGATGTTGATGCCGTCGCTGGTCGAGGCGCCCTTGCCGCCAATGTAGGTATCGCCTTCCGGGCCGAATGTGAGGCCCATGGGGTTGTCGAAGCCGTGGGCCGACGGCGGCACCACGGAGAAGTTGTTATAGGTGGTCAGATCGCTGTTGGAGTTGGAGCCGTAGATCACGTTGACGGAGGGTGAGGCGCCGTCGATCACCTCGGAGCCGCCGATGTCCGTGGTGCGGTAGCTGGTGAGCGCCGGCACGGAGTTGTAGAGCTTGAAGGCTTGGGGCGGGGACAGCGCGTACTGGGCCGTGCAACCGTCCGTGGCCGTCACGTTGGCGACCGAGAGCTTCGAGGGGTAGGCGTAGGCGCTCACGGCGCCTTCGTTGGAGGGGGGCGCCGAGCCCGCGTTGCAATCGACATACAGAGGCTGCGAATTGGTCACGGACGTGACGGTGTTGCCGGTGAGCTGGCACCACGAGACCTGGAAGCCCGTAGCCAGGAACATGTCCGTCGGTACCCCCGCACCCGTCAGGTCAATGGCAGGCGGGGTCTCGATGGGCGAACCCACGTTCAGGTAGGTGGTTGTCAGGTCCGAGCCCGCCGCGGCGTTGAAGTCCAGGATGTGCGCGTAGCCGGCCCGATCGCCGTAGTAGCAGACCTTGTTGATGACCACGGGGCCCGCGGAGACCAAGCTGGTGGTCGAGCCGTCGATGGCGTTCGCGACGGTCACGCCGGTGCGGGTCGCCGTCTTCGACAGCGTGGTCCCGTTATAGTAAAAGCTCGAGAACACGCCCGCGTTGGTCCCGGCGAAGATGGTCTCGAGGTTCTTGTTGCTGGAGTTGACCGAGTCGATGAAGGCGCTCATGCCCACGGCCGCGCTGGCGCCCGCGCTGATGGGCAGGGCCGTCACGGCCAGGGTATCCGTCTTGACCTGGATCAGGTAGCCGTCGTCCGACACGGTATAGATGCGCAATGCGTCTTCCGTGATGGTCACGAAGCCCTTCGTGCAGGCATGGCCGAGGTTGACGACCTTGTACGCGGTCAGCCCGCTGTTGCTGGTCGGGGTGGTCTTGTCGACGCCCAGCAGGCAACCGGTGCTGGTCAGGAACCAGACGCGGTTGGACAGGCCGGCGGTGAGGCAGACGTATGCGAAGGCCGGCCCGTTGGTGGGATGGCCCGTGACGCCCGCGAAGCTGGACAGGGCCAGGCCGCTGCCACCCCAGGGCATCGTCGTGCCGACGGCCTGGAGCTTGCGCGCCTGCTTCGGCCCGAGGGCGGCTTCGGCCTCCTTGCGCGCCTTTGTCAGGGCGGCCCCGGACAGGCGATCGTAGCTCCAGTCCCGCGTCTTCGTGCCGAGCAAGGCGTCCGGGATCTTGCCCGTCCAGCCCGTGGGCGCCGTGACCGACATGCTGGGGGCCTTGGCCCCGGTGACCGGCACGGGCGGAGCAACGGCTTGGCCGCCCCAAGGCAGGTTCGAGCAGGCCGTCAGCCAGACCATGCACAGGGCCATGAGGCCGCGCAGGATGGGTTGCTGGAGCTTGGTCACGGGAGCCTCCTTACGGATTCGGTACACTTACAGGGCGCCATCCCAGGCGGAGTAGCGGGCCAAGGCTGGCAAGACGCGCAGGCGCCGCGGGGCGCCGAGCGAGGCAACGGAGAAGATCCCGCCCTCCGTGGTCGCCACGATCCGCGCCCGGTGCGCGGTGGTGGGGACGCCGGGGGGCAAGGTGATGCGGGGCAGGGGGCTGAAGGCCTCCCAGACGGACGCGCCGTCCTGGAGCAACTCCACCCGGTAGGTGTCGGCTTGCGCGACCGGCCGGAAGAGCCAGGCCGCGCCGGGCGCGACGGTCAACGCCTGGCTGGGGACCGGGGCCGACAACAGGGCCGGCGTGACGGCGTCGCCGGGGGCCACGATCTGCATCCACTCGCTGGAGCTGTGGCCGTCGTAGCTGGTGAGGGCCGCGTGGGCCATCAAGGTGGCCCCTGGCGGGGCGAACGCCGGCACGGAGGACTGGCCGCGGAAGCGTTGCGCATACGCGAACGAGACGCCGCCCGGCCCGACGACGTCGACGCCCCAGTGGGCCGCGCCGTCGAAAGGCAACAGGATGCCGTTGGCCAGGGTCACGTCCGCGGCCCGCGGCGCCAGCACCACGTCGCCGACGTCCTGGGGGGGCGGGGGGGGCAGCGGGATGCTGTCCTCGTCGTATTCCCGGGGCTGGATGGCCAGGTCGACGGGCCCCAGCATGCCCAACTGGGTGGCCTCTCCGACCCCGTCGCGCGTGACGGCCCAGACCACGGCGGCCGTTGCCACCCCGGACGGGGCGCCCAGCACGCGCAGCGTGAAGCGGCCGTCCGGGCCGGTCGTGACGGCCGGGGCCTGCGCCCCGCCGGGAGCGCCCGCCAACACGGCTGCCCCGGCCACGGGCACCGGGGGAGTTCCAGCGACCACCCGGCCCGTGGCCAGGAAGAAGACCACCCCGCCCGTGCCGTCGGAGCCGGGAGGGGCGACTTCCGCAGGCGCCAGGTGGCAGGTGAGGGCGCCATCGCGCCAGCCGGCGACGGCCGAGGCGGGCCGTCCCGCCAACGCCAGGCTGACGATCTCGGCAGACCCCGACGGTGGGGGCAGGGTGAAGGTGCCATCGGCCGCGCTGGTGGTGGTGACGGTGCCAGCGGTCACCTGGACGCCGGCCAGGGGCCCATGCGGATCCTCGGCGGCCAGCACCGTGCCCGTCCGTGGGCCGTCGGCACAAGGCGAGCACCCGGGCGGTTGGGTCGGTTCGGGCGGGGGCCGGTCGTCGCGTTCGCCAGGGTCGGCGACCCAGTTGAGGCGGGGGCCGTCTCCCGCAGGAACCGTCACGCCGGCAGCGATACTGCCGGTGCCGCCGGTGCCGGTGCCGCCTCCCGCCGCGGCGACCGCGCCGGGTTCGGGCCTGGGCAGCGCGCCCGGCGTCGTGTCTCCGGTCCCCGTGTTCGCGCCAGCAGAGCCCAGAGAGGTGGTCGCAGGGTTGACCGCGGCGGTACCCGTCTGGTTCGAGGCCGGGACGGCGACCAGGGAGAAGTGGGTGGTCGGCAAGGGGCTCTCGACGCGACGCGCGTCACAACCAAATCCCAAAGCCAAAGTCAAGCCGGCGCCAAGTACCAGGCAAGCACGCTGCATTTCGGGCATCTTGCCCCCACGCACGTGAAGCATTCGCTCCACCTCCATGTGGATCCCTTCAGAAAGTTAGGTGGTTGGAGTGATTTGTTTCTCTTATCCCCGCGTTCGAAGTTAGTTATCACCAGCCTACCGAATAATAAGGTCTGACCCACGTTGTTGGCCGCCGGGTTCCCGTGAACCTGCCTCAAGCGCCCCATCTGCCGGCCAGGTCATCGTACATCGCGGCCAACAACGACCCCTACCCCATCCTGGCGGACGGCAAGATCGGGCGCCAGGACTTCGGCGTAACGTTGTCATAACACTGCGACAAGCAAGCGGCGTGAAAGGAAAGGTGGGGAGATCTCGCGCCCATCGTTGGTGAGATCCGTTGGGACAACGGGCTTCCTAATGTGGGCGATAAGCGCTGAAGTCTCCAACCGACAACGCGGAATTGTAAAAATATCATAAGCCGGCGCAGGATTTCGTCCGCAAAGCTGCGTCCGATAACATCTTCCGCCAAGCAAGTGACTGGGCGATATTTCGACGTTTTGATATGAGGAATGTCGCATTCTCGCCACATGGCGGTCCCGCGGCACCGGAAAACGCGTTTATTACAGGATTATGACTGTTTTTACGCGGCCGGGCGCGGGAATCGATCCCGTGGGGGGATTACGATGCGACCAGCCAGCAGTTTGCTAACGCGCCGGATCATCGGCTGTCTAACGGCCCTGGTCCTGACGGCCTGCGCCGCTCCACCGCTCCAACTGCGTGCGCCAGCCGACGCTTCGAGGGGGACCACGTTCTCGATCGACGCCGACGCCGCCGTCAGCGCCCTGGCCAGCAAGCCCAACCGGCTCTGGCAGGACAGCTCGATGAACGCGCCTCGCGTGCGCGACGCGCTGAAGGCGCGCGGTGCCAAGGCTTACAGCTTGGACGCCGCGGGCGTGACCTGGACCAACGCGCTGGGCGGCCCCAGTTCCAGCGCGCCGGCCTACGCCAAGGTGGACTACCAGAACACCACGGGTCCGTTGCCGGTGGCCGGCGACTTCGTCTACGTCATCTCCGACGTGGGCCAGATCCAGCGCATCGACCCGACCACGCAGGCGAAGACCACGGCCAACCTGGGCGTCGCGTTCTCCAAGAGCGCCGTCATGGTCTCCGGCGATAACCGGCGGGTCTACCTCATGTCGAGCAACGGCACGTTCTTCATCCTGGACGCCGTCACGCTGGCCACCATCTGGTCCGCCAAGATCAGCAACGCCGGCTTCGTGGGCATGGCGCCGTTCATCGACTATTCCAACGGCGGCGGCTTCCCGTTGGGGTCCGACGAACGCGTCATGTGCCTGTCCACCGACGGCAGCCTTTACATGGTCAACGTCAAGCGCGGTGCCGGGGGCGTGGTCACGCAGACCGTCGCGGCCTGGACCAGCAGCAACGGCGTGGACCAGGCGGCCGCCCTGCCGGCCTGGACCACCAAGGTCAACATTCCCTTCGGCGTAGCGGTGGTGCCAGGCTCCACGCCCGTCTGCTGGGGCGGGCGCGCTTACTGGGGCACCACCACAGGCACCTTCTACCGGGTGGCCGTGAACCCCCTCGCGCCGCTAGCGGTGCCCACGTTGACGAGCTGGAACCTGGCCCAGTACACCAGCGCCCCTGCGCCCAACGGCATGGCTTGCAGCGCGCCCCCGGCGTTGGACTACGACAACGCACTGACGGTTACGGCCATCTTCGCGCCCTGCGGCGATCGCCTCTGCTACATCGACGTGGCAAGCGGCACGGTCTACCCCTCTCCCCCGCTGGTGGCCGACAAGGTACCTGGCGCGCCCGCCCAGTATCAGGGCGCGCTCTCGTCCTTCCCCTACACCACGGTGACCAATAGCTACACCAGCTTCGATTGGGACTGCGTGGCTGCCACCAACCTCTACACGCCCACCCGCTGGGGCAGCGGCGGCGCCACCGCAATCTTCGGCACGCCAGTCAACTGCACCACGATCAAGCGGGACCCGATCGGCGGCAACATGTGGGCAGGGCAGTACGTCGCCACGCCCAACGGCAACGTGCAGGGCCTGACGCCTGCCGGCAGCGTGGTCTTCACCACGCAGTCCAACACGCCGCGGGTCAATGAGATCGCCTTCGACGATACGGGTAACTGTTTCGCCGCCCACGGCGGCGGCACCGCCCTGGCCAAGTTCAACAACGCGGGCACGCTGGTAGGGAGCTTCACGTACCCCGGCGGCAAGAGCGCCGGCTGGCCCCAGCCGGACCACACCGGCGCGGTCTGGTGCACCAGCATGAGCCCGGGGTTCTTGCCCGGCGGCGGCAACAACGTGACGAAGTTCAACGCCGCCGGCACGGTGCTGTTCACCAACGCGCTCGCGAACGCCTTCTCCATCGCGGTCGACAGCGCCAACAACGCCTACGTCACCACAAGCTCCAGCCCCGCGACCGTCACGAAGTACAACAGCGCGGGCGCCGTGCAGGCCGGCTGGCCCATCACGGTGGGCAACTTCGCAAGCTACGTCGCCATCGAGCCCGGCACGAACAACATCTGGGTGACCAACTATAGCTCGAACACGGTCAGCAAGCTTTCGCCGCTGGGCGCCACGCTGGGCACGTATGCCACGCCGGCCGGACCGTGGGCGATCGCCTTCGACATCAACGGCCTGCCCTGGGTCAGCTGCATCGGCGCCACGAACGTGAACAAGATGTCGCTCACGGGCTCGGTCCTTGCCACGTACGCCATTCCGGGCGGTGGTCAGCCCTTCGAGCTTGCCTTCGACGGCGCAGGCGCGTGCTGGGTGTCTTGCTCCAACGGCACCTACAAAATTTTCGACCTGGGCAACCTGAGCGACCTCTTCGCCACGGACGGCTTCGGCGCCCCGGGAGACGGTGACGACAGCCTGGCCGCCCTGAAGTTCAAGATCCCCAAGGCGGCCTTCGCCGGCAAGCCGGCGGTGTCCTCGAACCTCCAGGTGACCACCGCCACCACGCCCAGCATTGGCCCCGTCGAAACGCTGGACCTGTACTCGCTGGACAACGTGCTGAACGCGACGGCCACGCTGTGGCTGGGCTGGCAGACGCCGGCCAGTATCAACATGGACTACAACAACCGGGCGGCAATCAACAACGGCGGCCAGCCGGTCTCCACCCTGGCGGCCATCACGCCGATCAAGGACACCAACCAGACCTTCATGATCACCTCCTTCCTGCCCACGGACGCGATCAACACCAGCGACCTCGCGAACTCGTGGCACACATACGCCTTCAACGCGACGGGCAAAGCGCTTGTAAATGCCGCCCACTGGTACTCCAACACCACCGCGCCCGGGGCGGCGCAGCGGCCCACGCTCAACGTGAAGACCACTACCACCGCCGACCCGAGCACCAACGGCATCCAGTGCCAGCCGCTGGTAGACACGGACTTCGGCCGCATCTACGTGCTCGCCTGCAACTGCGTGTTCGAGTTGCCTTACGCCGCGGCCACGCCCGACGACATCCGCAACTCCTCCAAGATCTTCTACAACCTGACCAAGGCGGGCCGCACCGGCGGGCCGCTGAGCGGCGGCAAGTTCCTTTACCCGCTGGGCAACATGCAGCAGAACTTCTACGGCGATCTCTTCGTGGTCGATCAGGATGCCGTCTCCGGCAAGATGTACGCGAACCGCTTCAACCGCAAGTTCTTCGCCACGCCTGCGGTGGACCACCTCGCGGCCTTCTTCGATGCCGCGCCGGCCGCGGGCATCCTGGGGCAGGCCATGATCTGGGACTATGACAAGGGCAGCGTCTACTTTACGAGCTCGAATAACATGTTGGTCCGTGGGACGCTCTACTAGCCCCTTCCTCTCCTTGATGGTCGTAACGACGATCGCGGGGTGCATCCCCGTGGCGCCGGCTTCGGTCTTGCCGTCCCGGCACGGCTCCTTCGTGCTGGTGGCTGCCTCCGACGCCGTCGCGGGTACGGCCGCAGACGCGGCCGCGCCCGCCATGGATCCGGGCACGCGCGGCGAGGCCCCGCCTCCGCTCGCAGCCGCCGATTCTACCCCTCCGCCGATGGCGGAGGTGCCGCCCCGCACCACGGGCTCCGGCGGCGGCGGAAGCACCGGTGGCGGAAGCGTGGCTATCGTCCCTCTGGGACCCCACCTGACGCTGGCGAATGGCCAGGTGCTGCCGTTGCCCGCGGGCGATGCGGTGGCGCTGGCGGCAGGCACATCCGGCGACGTGATGATCGACGTCCCCGGCCGCGTGCCCGTGTCGATCTTCGCGCCCGGCGCCGCCTTGACGGTGCATACGCGCGCGGCCGCCGTGGCGGACCCGCCCAGCGGGCTGGCGCATGTCTCGGGCACCGTCTCCCCGGCCGTGGCCGGCTTGGTTGTCCAGTTCCTGGCGCCGGGCCGCTCCGACTTCGTGGGCGGCGTGACCCTGGCGGACGGCACGTTTGCCTTCGACGCCCCGGTGGCCGGGGACACCCAGGGCCTGGTGCTCGCCCGCGATCCCGGCGAAGCGCCCCGCCTGGCGTTGGGACGGGCCTCGGTCTCGCCCGGCGCCGCCGCGGCGCCGCTGACCCTGACGCTGGAGGACCCGCAGCCTGCCAACCCCTTCCGCCTGCTGGGCGTGGGCGATGGATCGCCTCCGGTCTACCCCGCCCTGCCAGTGGCGTACACCTACGACGCGGCCTTGCTCCAGGTGCTGGAGGCTACCCCCGCGCCGGCCTGGACCGCCACCTTGATCTCGACCGGCAGCATGTTGGTGCCTGGCTACATGTTGGCCGGCTTCGATCAGCTCGTGCTGCTGCGCGCCGCCAACCCGGACCACACCCAGGGCCTGACCTTCGCGGGGCGGCCAGGGGCCTGGCCCGTGCCGATGCTGCCGCCGGACCTTACGGGGCTGGCCGCCGCGCCAGCCCCGGGGACCACGCTGAGCTGGCCAGCCGTCGCCGGCGCGGGCATTTACGTGGCGCGCATCTATGCCCCCGACGTGCCGGAACCGCCGCTCTGGGAGGGCCTCACGACAGGCACGCACCTGCCGCTGCCGGCTGGCCTCACCGGCTTCGGGGCCGGCAGCACCTTGCAGGTCGATGCCTGGGACGTGCCCGGCATGTCGATCTATGCCGTCGCGAGCACGGGCGGCCCGCGGCGCTTCGTGCTGCCGCCGGAGCCGAATGCCCTCGGCGGGCGGCACAGTTGGAGCCGGAAGGGCTTTTAGGCCTTACTTGGCGATGTCGTTGACGGCGCGGGCCAGGGTCTCGTCCTGGCTCTGCGCGGCCTTCTGGTTGGCTTCATACTGGCGCAGGGCCGCGATCATGTGGACCATTTCCTGCACGCTGTTGACGTTCGCGCCTTCCAACGTGCCCTGGTGGACCTCCAGGCCCGTGGCGGGCTTGGGGCCGGTGCGGCCTACGTCCTGGAACATGGTGTCGCCATGCTTGGCCAGGTCCGCGTCGGCGTTGTCGAACTGGACCAGCGCCAGGCGGTCGATGCGGCGACCGTTGACGGCGATCGTGCCGTCGGTGCCGATCTCCAGCTTGCCGTTCACCACGACCGGGCCGGCCAGGCCCATGAGCTTGTTGCCGGCCTTGTCGACCATGGTGCCGTCCTTCGAGCGGGTGAACTGCCCGTCGCGGCTATAGAAGGTCTGGCCATTGGCCCCCTGCACGGTGAAGAAGCCCTTGCCTTGCAGGCCGAGGTCGAACGGGTTCTCCGTCTCGTGCATGTCGCCCTGCGAGAAGTCCTTGACCATGCGCTGGACCATGACGCCGGTACCGACCGTGCCGATCTCCTGGCGCTTGGTGCCGGCCTCGGGGCCCGCCCCGGTGGGGATGTGCGTGCGCGAGAGCTTCAGGCCCTTGCGCGCCTCCATGATGGCGAGGTCGCGGCGGAAGCCGGCCGTGTTCAGGTTGGCGAGGTTGTTGGCGATCGCCTCCTGGCGCAGCTGCTCGACCTGCATCCCGGCCGACGACGTGTAGAGTCCGCGGATCATGGGTCGCTCCTACTTCTTGAATTCGTTGTAGAGGGAAAGGACTTTCTGGACGTAGTGTTGGGTTTCCTTGTACGGCGGCACCCCGCCATGCGCCTCCACGGCGCCGGGGCCGGCGTTGTAGGCGGCCACGCCGTTGGCGAGCCCGTACTTCTTGGTGAGCTCGCTCAGGTACCGCGCGCCGCCGTCCAGGTTCTGCGCCGCGTCGTAAGGGTTGGCGACGCCCAGGTCCTTGGCCGTGCCGGGCATCAGCTGCATCAGGCCCATGGCGCCGACGGGGGAGGTGGCGTTGGGGTTGCCGTTCGACTCCGTGGTCATGACGGCGCGCAGCAAGGCCGGGTCCAGCTGGTTGCGGGCGGCGGTCTGGGACAACAGGGGGCCGAGGGCGGGGTTACCCCCTCCGCCTGCCGGCACCTCCCCCGCAAGGGGGGAGGGGGCCTTCGGGGTTGCGGCGGCGATGCCTCCTCCCCCCGGGGCGGGGGAGGTGCCCGCCAGGGCAGAGGGGGCCTTCGCCATCAGGCTCTCGAACTTCCCACCCGGCAGCTCTTCCACCCGGTGTTGAATCGCGCCGATGCGGCCTTCGATTTCCCGGATACGCCCGACCATGGCTTCGATAGACATAAGATGATCCCTCCGCACCGATTATGGTCCCCCCGGACCCCGAGATCGGTGACGTAGGATCGTTCGACACAAGTGCAGCCAGACTTGACGGTCTAGCGGGCGTTTACACCGAATTCGGCCAAGATTCGATCCGTGTCGGCGCCCAAGCGCGGCGCGGGGCGGGCCGGCGGATGGGCGAACGACGGCAAGTACGGCGCGGCAGACGTCAGCGTGCCGCCGCCGGGCAGGGGGCCGGCCTCCTGGCGGGCCTGGTAGCCGGGCTCGTGGAAGCCCTCGTCGGCGGTGTGGATGGCCGTGACGGGCAGGTTCCGCGCCTCGGCGAAGGCCAGCCAGTGTTCCCGCGGCTGCGCCTTGAAGGCCGCCGCGGCCGCCTCGCGGACCCGCGCGCCTTCCTCGCCTACCGCCAGCCCGGCGCCGGCGAGCTCCGCCAACCCCAGGCCCTGGGCCAATTCCGCCCAGAACTTGGGCTCGATCGCCCCCACCACCAACTTCAGGCCGTCGGCACACTCGTAAACGCCGTAGCTTGCACCGTCGCCGGCCAGCAAGGTGCCCAGCAAGGCCGGGGTCTCGCCCGCGGGCGCCCCGGCATCCGCCCAGGCCCAGGTCAGGAAGGGCAGCGGCGCGGCCGCCAACGGCTGGTCCAGCCGCATGCCCCGGTGCGTGCGGTGGCGTTGCAGCAACGCGGCCAACACCGCCGAGCTAGCCAGCAGGCCGGTCGTCACGTCGGCCAGTTGCACGTGCGGCATCTCCGTGCCCGGGAACTTCGCCAGCAGCCCGGAGAGCCCCACCAGGTTGAGGTCGTGCGCCACGCGCGGGGAGTCCGTGCCGAAGCCGGACAACGAGCAGTAGATCAGCCCGGCGTTCAACGCGCTCAGGCGGTCGTAGCCCACGCCCCAGCGCTCCAAGGTGCCCGGCCGGAAGCTCTCGATCAGCACGTCGGCCTGCTTCGCCAGCTGCCGCAGCCCCGCCGCGCCTTCCGGCGAGCGCAGGTCCAGGCAGACGGACTCCGTGCCGCGCATAAAGGCGCGGAAGCCGGCGCCTACGCCCTCCACGATCGGCGGTGCCGAGCGCATCGGGTCGCCCATGCCGGGGTCTTCGACCTTGATCACCCGCGCGCCCAGGTCCACCAACATGCGGGTGAGCACGGCCCCCGGCAACATGCGGGTCAGGTCCAGGACGATCGTGCCTTCGAGCGGCCGCATGCTAGCGGGCGATCCGCCGGAAGGAGCGGGCGAACTGCTGCATCACCAACGGGTTCGAGATCTTCACCTTGCCTGTCATGAAGGCCATTTCGGGGCTCTCGCGGCCGGCCTCGAGGTCGAGGTAGACCTCTTCCGTGGACTGGACCACGCAGGCGGGCTCTCCGTGCAGGCCTTCCTGCACCTGGCAGAGGGGGCCGTCGATCTCGACGGTCCAGGCGGAGCCGGGGAACTGGAAGTGGACCCGCGTGCGCAGGCCTTCCGTCTTCTCGGGCCGCAGGCGCGTGGGCAGGCTCAGGAAGAGCTCCGGCACCGTGTTGGGGGCCACCTCCGCTGCCTGGGCGACCGGCGCCGGCGCGGCGGGCGCCTGGTGCACCTTCTTCTCGCGCGGGCGCCCGAAATCGACGCCGTCGACCTCCACCTTCGCGATGATCTCGCGCATGATTTCGCTGGTGCCGGCCACGATGGTGCCCACGCGCGCATCGCGGTAGAAGCGCGCCATCGGGTACTCCTCGACGAAGCCGAAGCCGCCGAAGAACTGCAGGCACTCGTCGGCCACGCGCTTGCTCAGCTCCGAGGCCAGCAGCTTGGCCTGCGACGACTCCTTCACCGCGGGGACGCCGTTCTGGTGCAGCCAGGCCGTGTGGTAGCACAGCTGGCGCGCGGCCTCCACCTCCGTGAACATGTCCGCCAGCCGGTGGCGCAGGGCCTGGAACTTGGCGATCGGGCGGCCGAACGCTTCGCGCGTCTTCATGTACGCGAGCGTCTCTTCGAGGGCCAGGTCGCAGCTGCCGATCGAGGTGGTCGCGGCGCTCAGCCGCTCGAAGGCGAAGGTCTGCATGATGTACCGGAAGCCGGCGTTCTCCTCGCCGATCAGGTTGCCCAGCGGCACGCGCACGTTCTCGTAAGCGATTTCCGCCGTGTCCGAGCTGTGCCAGCCCATCTTGTTGAGCTTGGAGCTGGAGACACCCGGCGTGTCGGTGTCGACCACGATCAGGCTGATGCCGCCCGCCCCGGCGTCCTTGTCCGTCTTGCAGGCCACCACGTGGAAGTCGGCGTAGACGCCGTTCGTGATCCAGGTCTTGGCGCCGTTGATCACCCAGTGGTCGCCGTCCCGCACGGCACTCGTCCGCAGCGCCGCCACGTCGGAGCCGGCGTCCGGCTCGGAGATGCAGATGGCGGCGAGCTTCTCGCCCGTGATGCTGGGCGCCAGGTAGCGCTGCTTGAGGTCGTCCGTGCCGTGGTCGCGGATGGCGTTGGTGGCGATGAAGCCATGCACCGTGACGGCCGCCGTGAAGCCGCCCATGCGCGAGCGCGGCAGCTCCTCCAGGAAGGCGATGGAGAAGAACACGTCCGCGTCCATGCCGCCGTGCGACTCGGGCCCGACCAGCCCCAGGAAGCCCATCTCGCCCATGCGCTGCCAGATGGCGCGCGGGATGCGGCGCTCCGCCTCCCAGGCGTCGGCATGCGGCGCGACCTCTTGCTCCATGAACTTCCGAGCGGTCTCCCGGAACATGGCGTGGTCTTCGCAGAAGTACACGGAACGGGCGGGGACGGGCATTGCAGGCTCCTTCGAAGGCGCAGGAAGTATAGCACGCCTCCAGGCCGGCCGCTCGGCTGCCGATGATGGCATTGGCCATGGGTACAACCTAGGTGGAGGTTCCCGATGATCAACGGCAAGAAAGTCATGGTGGTCCTGCCCGCCTACAACGCGGCCAAGACGCTCGAGCGCACGATCCAAGACGTGCCCGGCGGCGTGGTGGACGAGTTCCTCCTGGTGGACGATTGCTCGCGTGACGACACCGCTGAAAAGGCCAAGGAGATGGGCATCCCGGTGATCCGGCATGACCAAAACCGCGGCTACGGCGGCAACCAGAAGACCTGCTACAAGGAAGCCCTGCGCCAGGGTGCCGACATCGTGATCATGCTGCACCCGGACTACCAGTACACGCCCAAGCTGATCGGCGCGATGGCCTGGCTGGTGGCCTCCGAGGAGTTCGACGTGGTGCTGGGCTCGCGCATCCTGGGGGTGGGCGCCTTGAAGGGTGGCATGCCGCTCTACAAATACGTTGCCAACCGCTTCCTGACCTTCGTCGAGAACATCGCGCTGGGCATCAAGCTGAGCGAGTACCACACCGGCTACCGCGCCTTTAGCCGCAAGGTGCTCGAGACGCTGCCCTTGAACGAGAACAGCGACGACTTCGTCTTCGACAACCAGATGCTGGCCCAGGCGGCCGCCTTCGACTTCAACATCGGTGAGATCTCGTGCCCCACGCGCTACTTCGCGGAGGCCTCCAGCATCAACTTCCGGCGCTCGTGCATCTACGGCCTGGGCGTGCTGCGCACGGCCGCGCAGTTCCGGCTGCACAAGTGGGGCTGGAAGCGGAACCGCATGTTCATGCCGGGCATGCGCGGCCTGACCGGGCCGCTCTCGCCGGAGCTGCTCAGGACAATTCCCGCTGCCGCGCTTACCGAAGCTCCTGCGCCTCACCCGTGACGTAGAAGTAGCGTAGCGGCCGGTCGAACTCCGGCCGTGGCGGCGTGTCCAGGTCCACCAGGTGCACGAAGTGTGCCTTGTGGAACAAGTTCGCCATGACGTAGTCCTGGCCCCCCAGCAGGTAGCAGTGGTCGAGGTCGGCCAGCGCCTGCCTGAAGGCCGTGTCATCGCCGTGTTCGCGCAAGATCCGTGCCCGGACGCAGAGGTAGGTTTCCCAGTACTGGTCCGCCACGGCCGGGAAGAACTGGTTGTATGCGAGCGCGGTGGTGGCCTCGCGCGGGTAGGCCAGGTTCAGAATCGAGGACATGGGCACGTCGTTGATGGCGGTGTGGCGGGGGTCTTCTTGCAAGGCACGGGCCAGCCGCGCGTCGAAAGGGAGCCGGGCGGTGAGCGAGGCGTTCTCGCGGAACAACCCCACGTTCGACCACAACAACAGGGCATAGCCTGCCGCCACAAAGGCGGGAATCAGCCGCGGTCGGTTGGCGGCCCCAAGCAGTAGCACGACTGTGATCGAGAAGATCCCGGCGAACTGCTCGAAGTTGACGGGCATGCCGATGTGCCCGGAGAGCACTTGCACGTTGCAGGCAGCCAGAGGCGCGAGGGCCGCGGCCAGGGCCACGAAGCGCTGGCCGGGCGGCAGGCGGTGCCGGCACCACATGTACAGGGCCAGGGCCAGGAGCGAGCTCAGGGAGCCCATGGGCAGGTGGGTGTCCAGCACCAGCAACCGGATCCGCGGCGTGGTCAGGAAGTGATACACGAGCGTTGCCGCCAGGCCGAGCGCGAGGTACGCGGCGAACAGGGGCCCCGCCACCGGCCAGCGCGCCAGTGGCCAGCGCCGCTTCAACTCCCAAGCCAGCGCCACGAAGGCAGCGGGCACACCCACGAATGGGTAGGCGAAGGGCGCGGCCAGCAGCACCGGCCAGGCCGTGCGCAGGCGCAGGGCCAGCACCACGCTGGCAAGGATCAGCATCCACGAGAGTTGGGGCTCCGGCGTGCGCAGCAGCGCGGGGGTGGGCTGCTCCACCATGTTCCACCAGAAGCTCCAGCCCGTGTGTACGCACCAGCGGGACCAGGCCTTTAGCAGGGGGTTGACCGCGCTGAAGAGCACGGGTACGGTGGCGATCGCGAGGCCGGACAGGCGCGCTCGCGCCGGGCTCCAACCGAGCTGGCGGAAGGCGGCCGCGCCGAACAGGACGAAAGCGGCAGGCACCACCAGGTCGGCCAGGAAGTTCACCCATCCGCCTGAAAGCCCCAGTTGGTGCCCTGCCACTACCAAGAGTTGGCTCGGCCGCAGCGCGGAGGCGGCCGCCCGCGCGAAATCGTACTGGAGGTAGGTGGCCTCGTCGTTGCCGTTGGCGTAGTAGATCACGCCGCCGGTACTGGCCGCCTGACATAACGGGTACGCGACGGCGGAGAGAATCAGCAGCAACAGCGCGAGTGCGAAGAGGGGCAAAGGCATGGCGGTGGGAGCAACATACCCACCTCCGGGGTACGAAGGGCGGGTGCCGATCCCGTCCCACGTCCTTCGTCCCCAGCCGGCCTGGCCCGGCCTGCTCGCGCTCGGCTTCGTGGCCCTGGTGCTGCGCCTGCTCTACGCGACGCGCAGCGGTATCTGGCGCGACGAGGCCCTGGGCATCGCCGTGGCGCGGCTCCCGGGCGTGCTGGACGTGCTGGCCTTCCTGCGCGACCACGAGTCCCACCCCCCGCTGTTTTACTTGATGCTCCGAGGCTGGGCGGGCCTGGTAGGTGCCAGCGACCTGGCCCTGGTGGTCCTGCCCGTGGCCCTCGGAGTGCTGCTGGTGCCGGCCGCATACTGGGTGGGGAACCGGGTCTTCTCCCGGCCGGCCGGCTGGTTGGCCGCCTTGCTGGCAGCCACCTCGCCGATCCTGACGGAGCATGCTGCGCTGGTGCGGCCCTACTCCTGGCTGCCGCTGCTTGGGCTGGGGATGGCCTATGCGCTCTGGCGCGGCTTGCTTGGCTCGGGATGGCGGCCCTGGGCCGCCTTCGGCGGGCTCACCGCGCTGGCTTTGCTTACACACAACTATGCCTGGGTGGTTCTGGCGGGGCTCGACGGCGTGGCCTTGATCTGGCTCATGGTGGGCGACCGCCGCGCCCTGGGCGGCCTGGCCGCCGCTCATGCCCTCGCCTTCGCGATTTTCGCCCCCTGGCTGCCCGCCTTTGTCCACCAGGTGTTACACGCCGGCCACGCGCCGCACCCGGTCAGTTCGCCCTGGATCCCACTGGCGCTGGTCTGCAAGACCTTCTCGTCGCTGCCCAACGCCTGGGCCGGCGGCCTGGTGCTGGCCGCCCTGCTGGGACTTGTCGCCGTGGCCGCGCGCCGCGCCGACGGCCCGACCCGCCTGGCATACGGCATCTTCGTGGGTGCCCCATTGCTGGTCTTCTTGGTCTCCGCGGCGGGCTCGGCTTACAGCGATTTGCTCTGGCCCCGCACGTTACTCACGGTAGTGCCCTGCCTGCTGGTGGGCGCCGGCGGGGCGCTTGCTGCGCTCGTCCCGCCCCGCGGACTGGGCGTGCTGGCGCTCGCGGCGGCCGGGGTTTACGCGGCGATCGCGCTCACGATGCTCGCCCTGCCCAAGTCCAATGCCCGGGAGATCGCGGCGGCGGTGGCGGCGCGGGTCCAACCAACGGACCTGGTGGTAATCTCGCCGGAGTGGATGGCGCCGGGCTTCAACTACTACTTCTCGCCTGCGAACCGACAACTTGATTACCCCCACGACGGCCGGGAGGCCATCACCCCCTTCGACGATGTGGCCGGGCGCATGGCCGATCCCGCCGCCTTCCAGCGGGCGAAGGCGACTTTCGCGGCCCAGCACGCCGCCGGCGGGCGCGTCTGGGTAGTGCTGGACCACCAGGCGGTCTTCCCGGACTACCCGCGCGGGGACGAGCTGCCGACGGACCTCCGGCGCACGCACTGGAACGCCGTCGGGCTGTACCGCTCCGCCCAGCTCATGGGTCAGCTCAACGCGCTGTACGGGAAGCCAAACAAGGAGATCCGCTCGAGCGGCATCCAGGCCTCGGCGGAGAGCTACGTGGCCTTCCTGTTCGCGCCCTAAGGTTTATCCCGGCCGAAAATCAAAACCGGATAGCCGCCATTGTGGTCGTGCGGCATGTCCGCCTCGCCCAGCAGTCGGTAGCCGGGCAGCGGGTAGAGGAAGTGGTCGTAGAGCTGGAAGTGGGCATGGCCACGCATCTCTGGCGCCAGCAAGACGAGCTTGGGCCGGCGCGCGCGGATCTCCTCATAGGCCTCCGCCACCTGGGGCTCGCGCGCATAGCCCTCGCGCGGGTGCAGCAGGAGCGTGAAGCGCGAGGCGGCGGGGCGCCCGTAGAAATAGAAGAAGCCGCCCCACGGCATGCCCAGGATTGTGTCCCCCGGCGCGCTGTGCTGCTGGATGAACCGGATCACGTCGCTCTGCGCCAGGCGCGCGTCTGGGCTGCGCAGGGAGAGCCAGGTGCCCGGCCGCCCCACCACCATGGCCAGGAAGAGCGCGCAGGTGGCCGCCGACATGCCCGGCAGCAAGGCCGCGCCGGCGCGAGGGAAGGTGGCTGCCAACAACAGGGCAGGGTAGGCGTAGGCCGCGATGTGCACCACGTCGGTGCGGCCCGTGACCGCAACCGCCCCCAGGGCCAGGGCAGCAAGGGCCAGGACGCGGCGCTGCTGGTCGCCCCGCGCCAGCAGCACCAAGGCCGTCACGGCCATGGCCGGCGGCAGCAGGTACAGCAGGGCCATGTAGACCATGTTCAGGGCCAGCAAGGGCCCCTCCGGGGCAAGTAACAGCTCGCGGAAGAAGTCGGAACCGTACGGAACGTCGTTGATGCCGCCCGGGATGCGGTAGTTGGCTCGCGGCCAGCTCCAGAGGTCCTGGATGGCGGCACCGAGGGCCTGGTGGGCGGCCAGGTAGGCCACGACCGGCCCCAAGGGCAGCAAGGCGCCCGCCGCCACGGCCGCAAGCGCCCGCCGGCCCGACCAGAGGGCGGCGATCGCCACCACCAGCCAGGCCGCCGCGCCGTCGGTCTGCAGCATCAGGCCCGCGAGGCCGGCTGCGGCCCCCGCGGCCAGCCAGCGTTCGCGCTGGGCGCCCTGCATCGCTGCCAGGACGGCCGGCACGGCCAACCAGTGGTGGCTATAGGCAGGGAAGTGCCGATAAAGCCCGAAGCAGAGCAACAGCCCGGGCTGCACCGCCAGCCACCAGGTGGCCCCGGCGCGCCGAGCCAGGTCCGCGAGCTGCCAGGCGGCCAGAGCCAGCGCGGCCACCACGACGGCATGGGCCGCAAGCAGGCTGGGGCCGGTGGCGGCGAAAAGTCCGGCTGCCAGCATGTAAGACAGGGGCGGCACGAACTCGAAGAAGTCCCGGTACGGCACCTGGCCCGCCAGCAGGCGCAGGGCATGGTTCAAGCAGGTGAACTCGTCATCCGTGAAGTTGCTGGTGAAGATGTACGGCAGCAAGGCCAGCGCCCAGGCGGCAAGGCCCAGCACGGCAAGCGCGCGACGTGGGGAAAGGGCGGGCATCTCGCGTAGGCTATACCCGCGCGGCCGGGTATGAACACGGTAGGGCCCGGGCCGTGACCGGCGTCCTATTCCCCGTCCCCGCCCCGGATCCATGATGGTGCGAAGCCCCCAACGCCTATCCAAAAGGATCCTGCCATGCTCCGCGCCGTGCCCACCCTCGCCGTGCTCGCCTGCCTGATCGTCCCCGCGCCCGCGCTGGCGGCGGAGATCCAGCCCATGATGACCCATGAGGAAGAGCTGGAGCTGCAACAGCTGCCCATGTTGGACGGCGCCAGCCACCTCGGCGCCTCCGTGCGCGCCGCCCGCCCCGTGCGCATGGCGCAGTCCACCCCGGACGTGCTGGCCGCGACCGGGCTGCTGACCTGGCGCGCGCCCGTGTCTCTGGCCGCCGGCGGCGCCCTGGGCGCCGGCCTG
>JAQBPE010000103.1 GCA_028287685.1 Cyanobacteria bacterium RYN_339
CGGGGATCGGGATCAGGTGAAAAGCGATTTCCGGCAGGTCTGCTCGAAGACCGCGCGGGACACGGATTCCACCAGATCGTCATGGTGGGCCCGCAAATCCTCGCGGGCGGCGCCTTCGGCCGGCACGAACTCCACGGTGATCTTCTGGCCGCGCCGCAGCTGCATCATCCAGAGTACGGCGGCGCGTCGGCCGTCCTTGCGATACCACAGCGTCCCACAGGGCGTGCTGCCCCCCCGGCGCTCGATCACGATCGATTGGATCTGCACTTCGCCTCCTTGCATCGGCTTGAATCCCGCGCCGAGCATAGCAAGCGCTGGGCAGCGCCTACTGCGAAGTCCGTCACAATTAGCGTTTAAGTGTCTTCGTCCGTGTCAGCCGGCTTGCGGGGCTTGTGGACGAACTTGCTTACCATGGGCGAGTAGGCCTTGAAGAACATCGAGTTCTTGAGGTAGCGCTGGCCCGCGGGCGACCAATAGGTGGCCGGCTTGACGTAGAACGTGGAGACCACGAAGCAGCCCACCAGGACGCCGGTGGCGATGCCCAAGGCGACGCCCACGAACTTGTCGAGCGTGCCCAGCTTGATGTTCTCGATCAGGCCGGTGATGGTGAAGCCCGCCACCTGCACGGCGGCGAAGGTCAACATGTAGGTCGTGATCCGCGTGGCCACATGGAAGTAGATCGAACTCTCGGGGATGTTGTAGTGGATGAAGCCGCCCGTCAGGTCGGGCACCATCCCGGAGAGGATCCAGCCCCCGATCACGGCCAGCAGCGTCACGACCGTGCGGATGAAGCCCGTGGACCAGCCCTTGATGGAGAAAGCCACCAAGACGATAAACAACATCAGGTCGATGAAACCGGGGGACATCATAGGCGGCGGGCTCCATCGTCTCGTGGACACGTGCCGTGAAGCCCGCTATGATGGCGGGCCCCGGCGGGGCGCGTGGTTGATATACCACATCCCCTGCTTGCCGGGGTGTGATCGGTGTTCCCCGCCCATGCGTCCTACTCCCGAGCTGCTCGCGTCCGCCCAGGCCACCATGATGAAGTGGCCCGCGCTCTGGCTGCCGCCCTTCATGATGAGTGCCCTCCAGTTGATGGCCGGCGGCCCCTACGCCAGTGACGCCGCTCATGGCGTGGTGCTGGTGACGGCCAACCTGGGCGTCTTCATCATCGAGGCCGGCTGGCTCGCCATGATCCGCCAGGCCGTGGCCGACAAGGCGCCTACCATGGAGACCTTCAAGGAGGGCGTTAACGCCCACTGGTGGCCCCTGGTCGTGGGCAGCCTGGCCTTCTACGCCGTCATGGCGGGGTTGCTGATGCTCGCCGTATACCTGGGCGAGCAGCGCTACGGCCATGTCGCCCTGGAGCAATGGGTCCAGACCATCAAGGACCTGCCGCCGGACAAGCTGGAGGCGCACTTGCAGACCCACCAGCTCCCGAGCGCGATCTCCGGCTGGGCCGCGCTGGTCGCCGCCTGGGTGGCCGCCGCGGGCCTCACGGGGCTGGTGCTGCTGTTCTGGCAGCCGTTGACCGTGTTGCGCGATCTGCCCTGGTGGCGCGCCTGGGGCGCCAGCGCCAAGCTGCTGGGCAGCCGGCTGCTGCAGACCCTGGCGATCGCCATCCTGCAAGGCGCGACCCTCTTCCTCGGCGTCACGGTCATGCTGGCCGGCTCGCCCATCTTCGCGTTCCTGGGCCTGGGCATGGTGCTCGCCGCCATGACCTACTTCAAGATCGCCTATGCCACGGTGGTCGCGGATGCCTTCCCCCCGATCGACGCGCGTGCTTAGGGGTATATAAGTAGGCGAGCGAGGGCCCCGCGTGATCGATCCCGACAAGTTCCCCGACATCCGTCCGGACCGGCGCCGGTTCTGGGGCCTGCGCCTGCTGGCCTGGGGCCTGACGCTGGGTGGCCTGGCGCTCTTCACGTTCGGCGCCGCGCACGGCACGTTGGCGTACTACGCCACGAAGAACGGCGCCGAGATGGAGCGGATCTACCAGGCCTTGGCCTACGTGATCGCCGCTTCGGCCGGGGGTTTGCTGCTCACGGGCGTTGGCCAGGCCTTCCGCGTGGTGCTGGCGATCGAAGAGAACACCCGCGTGATTGCGTACCATACGCGGGCCAAGACCCGCCCGGTCGAAGAGACCCGCGAGCGCAAGGTTCCAGCCGTGCCGACCGAGAAGATGCGGCTATAGCTTCCGCTAGATTTAATCCACCCCTGAGGGAAGTTTAGGTAGGCCTTAACCGGAACGGGGCAAGGGCCGCCTCCCCCTACCGGATAGTCTGGGCATCGCCACTCACCCTTTGGAGGTAGAGATGTACGCCCCCCAGATGCCCGTCGGTGTTCCTGCCCAGAACTACCGTCCCGCCGCCGCCCCCGCGCAGAACGTTGCCGTTGCCCCCGTGCAGCAGCAAGTCGCGCCGGTTTACGGCCAGGCCCCGGTGCAGGCGCAGTCCGGCGGCATCATGTCGATGATTTCGGGCCTGTTCACGGGCATCATCAACTTCTTCAAGAAGCTCTTCGGTGGCAGCGGCGCTGCGACCGTGCCCGGCCAGACGCCGGTCACCCCGGGCGTCAGCAACCTTCCGGCGGATGACGCGGCGATCGCCAAGCAGTACGGCATCAAGGCCGACGCGACCAACGTCAAGAACTTCAAGCTGACCCTCGCCGCCGAGCAGGCCGAACCCGGCGTCATCGGCCCGGGCAGCAACCAGCCGGAAGCCGTCAAGGAACTGCAGAACGTCCTGAACTCCTGGGGCTACCAGATTCCCGTCACCGGCACCTTCGACCCCGCCACGGCCGACGCCGTGATGCGCTTCAAGGCCACCAACAACCTGACGGAAGCCTTCGTCTTCGACACCGGCGAGCCCGGCGTGGTGCCCTTCATCGACACCAAGACCCGCGCCCGCATCTCGCAGATCCTGCAGTCCGGCCAGGCGCCCAACCCGGGCCTCGACCACGTGCCCGGCATAGCTCCCCCGCCGCCGCCCCCGCCGGCGCCGCCCCCGCCGCCGGCTCCGGTCCCGGTCGCGCCTCCCCCGCCGCCGCCGCCGGTCCTCCCCGGCGCGCCGGCCCCCACGCCCACCCCGGGCGTTGCAGCCAACAACTCCGGCCTCACCGCCGAACAGCTCGCCACCGCCCAGCAGGCTGGCATCCTGGCCACCCCGGCCAACTTCACGGCCTTCACCACCGCCGCGGCGGCACTCCAGGCGGAAGCCGGCGCGATGGGCCCCGGCCTCAACGAGAACCCGGAAGCCGTCAACGAGCTCCAGCAGCTGCTCAAGCAGTGGGGTTACGCGGTCAACACCACCGGCAAGTTCGACAACGACACCGTGGCGGCCGTCCTGAAGTTCAAGAAGGACAACAACATCTCCTACGGCTACCAGATGGCGGACGGCTCGGCCGGCGTGCACCCCTTCATCGACGCCAAGACCAAGGACGTGATGATCAAGAAGCTCGGCGGTTAGAGTCCCCGAAACCCTGTTGACACCGGAAGCTTAGGCTTCCGGTGTTTTTGTTTGCGGCCCGGCAAGTTTAAGGATCTCGAAAGGTAAACTTAGGCCAGGCATTACCGCCGGAGGGCAAGCGCGGCGCGGAATGGGCGGATAACCCCTATGACGCACCAACCGATCGAGGTTCCGATGCTCGCACCCATCCGGCCCAGCTACACCACCCCCGCTCCCCGCCCCCTGGCGGGTGGCGCCACGCCGCCCAACCCCTACGCGGCGGCTCCGGTGGCGTACCAGCAGCAGCCGGTGGCGTACAACCCCGTCACGCCGGCGGGCCAGCCCACCGTGGCGAACGGCCTCGGCCAGGCGGTCGACAACCTCATGACCCTGGTGGGCAAGGTCTTCACCGGCATCATCAACTTCTTCAAGAAGCTCTTCGGCGGCAACGGCGGCGCGGCCCAGGTGCCCGGCCAGGCCCCCGTGGTTCCCGGCGTCTCCCAGGTGCCCGGCCAGGCGCCCATCATTAACAACCCTCAATTGCCCGCGCCGATCGGCCAGCTGGGCGAGCTGAGCGGCCAGGACGCGGCGATCGCCCAGCAGCAGGGCATCGCCCCCACCAAGGCGAACTTCCAGGCCTTCATGACCGAGGCCCAAGCGATCGAGCAGCAGCAGGCGCTCGGCCCGGGCAGCACGGACACCGCCTCGATCACCGAGCTCCAGAACCTCCTCAAGCAGTGGGGCTACCCCGTCACGCCGAACGGCCAGTTCGACCAGGCCACGATCGCCGCCGTGCTGAAGTTCAAGACCGACAACGGCCTGTTCGCCTCCTACAGGATGGCCAACGGCCAGCGCGGCGTGCACCCGTTCATCGACCAGGCCACCAAGCAGGCGATGATCGCCAAGCTGCAAGGCCAGCCCATCCAGCCGTCCCCCGGCATCGCGTCCGTTCCGCCCGTGGTGAACCCGGCGCCCGCGCCGATTTACAACCCGGCGCCCGCACCGATCTACAACCCGGCCCCGATCCAGCAGCCCGTCCCGCAGCCTTACGCCCCGATCCCGCAGCCCAACCCGGTCGTGGCGAACGTGCCGCAGCCCGTGGTCCCCGCGCCGATCGCGCCCCCGCCCCCGCCGCCGGCTCCCCCGGTCGCG
>JAQBPE010000054.1 GCA_028287685.1 Cyanobacteria bacterium RYN_339
TGACACGTGGCCGAAGTCGCAAAGGAAGCCGGCGTCAGGAAAGTTCCTGCCGGGCGAGACGGGCGTTGGCCAGGGCCTGGATACCGCTAAAAGCCGCGGCAAAGGTGCCGGCGTCGAGGCGGGCTACCTGGCGGCCGGCCGGCAAAGGCTCGGCCTGGCCGCGCCAGCGCGGGGTGAGATCGTCGCCCAGGGCCAACGCGAGGCGGGTGGCGAAGGCCGGCGTCAACGGGTAGGCCAACGACGCGAACTGTCTCGCGGCCGCCAGCTCCAGGGCCAGCGCGGTTCCATGGCGGGCATGGGCATGGGCCTGCCCGAAGTCCCGGGCGTCTGCCACCAGCGCGCCCAGGCGGCGCGCGGCGCGGCGCGGCGAGAAGTCGGCTGCGTCGTAGCAGGCCGCCAGCTCGCGGGCGTAGCCCTCGAGGCGCGCGGCAAAGGCCTGTTGGGCGGCCGACAAGGGACCGAGCGCCGGGACGGGTTGGCCGTCGACGCGTGCGTCCAACTCGGCCAGCCAGCCTTCCCAGCCGTCCACCAACTCGCGCCGGATCACGGCCTCGAAGCCGGGCAACGAGAAGCTGGTCTGGGCCACCTCCGGGCGGTCCCAGGCCAGGCCGAAGCGCAGGACGTCCGCGGGCACGTGGGCCAGGGCCTCGTCGCCCCAAATCGCGTGGCGGCGGCTGGTGGAGAACTTCTGGCCCTCCAGCAGGTAGAACTCGTTGGTGACGAGGGCGCGCGGCAGGCGCACCGCCGGATCATGGGCGCGCAACACGGCGGGCAGGAAGGTGAGGAAGAAGAAGCTGTTGTCGAAGCCGAAGAACTGCACCACCTCGCCCTGGGTGAACGCCTGCGGCAATTCCACCTGCTCGGCCTGGAACAGGAAGGCGGCCGCCATCTCGAACCACTCGTAGATCACCTCGCCCGGCGCGTCCGGCACGGGGATGCCCCAGCCCGCGAGGTGGCTGACGGAAACGGCCGGCAGCGGGCCGGCCAGCAGCGTGTCAGCCAGGGCGCGCAGGTGCGGGGCCATGGCGACGTCCGCGTAGAACGCCTCCAGCACCGCGCGGTGGGGCTCCAGCGGGAAGTAGAGGCGCTCGCGCACCTCGCGGGTGGCGGGCGTCTGGCAGTGGACGCAGCGCGGATCTAACAGGTCCGCACAGTCGTTGGGCCGGTAGCAGGCCTCGCAGCCGTTGCCGGAGGTGGGCGCCTGGCAGTGCGGGCACCCACCGGCGACATGGGCCTCGTACAGGTACATCCCGCAGGGGGTGCACCACAGGCTGGGCGCGGCCTGGCGCACCACGGCACCGCTGGCAAGTAGTTGCGCCAGGAAGGCCTGGACGTAGGCCCCATAGGCCGGGGTGCGCGTCGGCCGCAGGAAGTAATCGATGTCCACCGCCATACCGGCCAATGTGCCCTCGATGGCGGTCGCGAAGCGCTCCGTGACGGCTGCCGGTGTGAGGCCGAGCTGAACCGCCTTGGTCGCGGTGTAAGACTGGTTGTCGTCGGAGCCGCAGGCCACGCGCACGTCCACGCGGCGCGAACGCAGGTAGCGGGCGTAGATGTCGGCAGCGACGTAGGGGCCCGAGAGATGGCCGAGGTGCAAGTCGCCGTTGGGCGTGGGCGGCGCCGCGATGATCAGGCTGTGGGCCGGCAGGGTCGCGCTTTGGGCGGTGCCGTCGTCCCACCACACGGAGAAGAAGGCCAGGTCTTCGGTGGCGGACAGGTTGCGCAGCTCATGGTTCGCGTGCGCCGGCAGGTAGACCACATCGCCCGCGGCGACGAGCGCCGTGGCCTCGCCCTCGATGGCCATCTCGCCCCGGCCGCGCACGATGTAGAAGGTCTCGCCCTCGTGGTGCTGGTGGGGGTCCGTCGCCTCGGCGGGCCCTACCACGCAATAGGAGCCGCCGAACGGCGTGGCGAGCGCCTGCCGCGGGAAGTAGCGGTGGCACAGGATGCCGTACTCGCGCTTGAAGTGGTCCTGGCTCAGGTGCAAAACGGGCATCAATCCATTATATACAACCGCCAGCGGCCAAGCTATAGTATCGACCTATGTGGGACGCGATCATCGTGGGCGCGCGCTGCGCCGGCTCGGCCACCGCCTTGTTGCTGGCCCGCCAGGGACACAAGGTCTTGCTGCTGGACCGGGCCAGCTTCCCGTCCGACACGCTTTCCACCCACTTCCTGTGGCCGCGCGGGTGTTCCTACCTCAACCGCTGGGGCGTCCTGGACGAGGTGCTGGTGGGGGCGCCGGGGTTGTCGCACGTGAACTTCGCGCGCGACGGGATCGCCTTTGCCGCGCGGACGCCGCTGAAGCAGGTGGAGCGGCGGTTACACGCCGTGCACGGGGACGGCACGGGGGCGGTGACGACGCATGTCTCCGTGCGGCGGACCGTGTTGGACCAGTGGTTGGTGGAGAAAGCGATCGCCGCCGGGGTGGAGTTCAGGCCCGGCGCCGCGGTCAAGCGACTGGTCTTCGACGGCGACCGCGTGGTGGGTGCGGCCGGCGACGGGTTCGAGGAGCGCGGGCGCCTGGTGATCGGGGCCGACGGGCGCAACTCCTTCGTGGCGAAGGCGGTCCAGGCGCCGGTCTACGACGAGCGGGAGAATGCCACCTTCGCCTATTGGACGTACTTCAGCGGGCTCGGCCTGAAGGAAGCCGTGATGGAGAAGCGCGGCCGCCTCTGCGTCGTGATTGTGCCGACCAACTTCGGCGCCGGCATGGCGCTGGTGTTCGGGCCCAAGGCTTGGTACCCGCAATTCCGGGAGCATTTCCAGGAGAACTACATGCGGGCGATCGCCTTCGTGAACCCCGGGCTCGAAGAAAAAGTCCGGGCGGGGCACCAGGAGGAGCGCTTCTACGGCGTCGGCGACCAGCGCGCGTTCAAGCGGCAATGCGTAGGGCAAGGCTGGCTGTTGGTCGGCGATGCGGCCTGCATCAAGGACCAGTGCACGGCAATTGGGATGACGCACGCCTTCCGCGACGCGGAGCTGGCGGCGGCGTGCATCGGGAACCTCGAAGACTACGCCCGGCGGCGGGAAGCCGACCTGGCGGACTACTACGAGTTCGTCGACCGCATGGCCGGCATGGCGCTCGCAACGCCCGACGACATGCGCTTCATGCGGGGCGTGCAGGCGAACCCCGAGCTCGCGGACGAGTTCGCCGCCATGTACGGGGACGCCCTGCGGGTGGATGAGTATATCGCCGAAGGCCGGCCGCGGGTGCCGCTGTTGGGGGATGACGTGCCGTCGCCGGATGGACTGGCATGCCTGCTGTAACGATCGTGCCGGCCGACGTCGACGCGATCCTGCCGTTGATTGCCGACTACCAGCGGTTCTACGGGCAGGTTCCGGATGACGACCGCAACCGAGCCTTCTTCGGCGCGTTGCCGTCGGGCGTGCAGTTCGCGGCGATGGACGGCGCGCGGGCGGTGGGGTTCGTGACCCTGTACTTCCTGCCGTCGTCGCTGACGGCCGCGTCGTATTGCCTGTTGAACGACCTCTACACGCTGAGCGAGTACCGGGGCCAGGGCGTGGGTCGCGCGTTGATCGAACATTGCCGGGACTACGCGCTTGAAAAGGGCTATCCCGCCATCGAGTGGATGACGCAGCGCGAGAACGTGACCGCGCAGCGGCTGTACGACAGCCTCCCGGCGGAGCGGACCGACTGGGCCTACTACGCGTTGCCGACCCGCCGTGGGTGACATCCGGGAGATCGTGCGGCTGGCGCTGCCGCTGACGATCGGGCAGTTGGGGCAGATGGGGATGATCCTCATCGACATGGTCATGGTCGGCAAGCTGGGGCCCGCGGCGATCGCCGGCGTAGGGCTCGGCAGCTCGTTTTACTACGTGCCGGCGTTGTTCGCCGCGGGCATCCTGTTCGGGCTGGATTACTTCGTCTCGCACGCCTCGGGGCGGGAAGACAAGGAGGCCTGCCGCCACTGGCTCTGGCAGGGCTTGTATCTCTCGATGCTGATTTCCGCCCCGGTGGTGCTGGCGATCGAGGTGTTGGGGCCCCTGGCGATGCGGGCCTGGTTCTCGCCCGACCTCGCCGCGCAGGCGAGCGCCTTCCTGGTCACGTCGAGCTTCGGCATGCCCGGGTTTTTGGTGTTCACCACAGTCCGGCAGTACCTGCAGGCCAGCGGCAGCCCGCGGGCCGGCACGGTGGTGACGTTGTTGGGCGTGGGCTGCATCGTCGGCCTCAACTGGCTGTTCATCTTCGGGCCGCCGCAGATGGGGGTGGCGGGCGCGGGCCTTGCGACGTCGGTGACGCGCACCTTGATGGCGTTGGCGCTGCTGGGCTTCATGGCCTGGCGCGACGGCCTGGTCATCCCAGCGCCCTGGGCGGGCCAAGACGTCGTCAAGCTGGTGCGCCTGGGCACGCCGATCGGGGTGCAGCTGGCGTTGGAAGTCGGGGTCTTCTCGCTCGTGTCGTTCCTGATCGGCCGCTTCGGCGCGGTCGCGGCGGCCGCGCACACGGTGGTGGCGAACGTCGCGGGCTTCACCTACACCTTGCCGATGGCGCTGTCCGGCGCGACCGCGATCCTGGTGGGGCGCGCGCTGGGCAGCGGAGACCGGGACCGCGCGCGGACGGTGGGCTGGAAGGCGATTGGGCTGGGCACCTCCCTGATGGCCGTGATGGGCCTGGGGCTGGCGGCCGGCGGCAGCCATGTCGCGGCGCTGTTCACCACCGACGCCCAGGTGATCGCGCTGGCGAGCCAGCTGATCGTGATGGTGGCCCTGTTCCAGGTGGCCGACGGCATCCAGTCGGTGGGCGGCGGGGCGCTGCGTGGGCTAGGAGACACGCGGGCCAGCATGCTCGCGAACCTGCTCGGCTACTGGGCGGTGGGCGTGCCGGTCGGCTACTACTTCTGCTTCCAGTTGAAGTGGGGCGCGCTGGGCTTCTGGGTCGGGCTGACGGCGGGGCTGTATGCGGTGGCGGTGATCGTGTTGCGGCAATGGATCGTATTGGCCCGGTTCCGGGAAGATGAAAGAACATGAAGCACTGCGTGATCGTGGACGGGTATTCGGCCGGGAACCTCCTGCCGGCGGAGTTCAAGGCGCGCGGCTACGCGGCCATCCACGTGCAGAGCACCCCGGTCATCTGGCCGATCCTCACGCTGACGTACCGCCCCGACGACTACGCGCATCACTTCGCCTACGAAGGGGACCTGGCGCCGCTGGTGCAGGGCATCCAGGGGTTGGAGCCGGTGGCCGTCCTGGCCGGCACGGAAACGGGCGTCGAGCTGGCGGACCAGCTGAGCGAGGCGCTGGGGCTGCCCACCAACGGGACGCGGCTGAGCGCGGCGCGGCGCGACAAGCACGTGATGATCGAGACGGCGCGGGCGGCCGGGTTGAAGGTGGCGCGGCAGTTCAAGGGTGCCAGCGCGGCGGCCATCGTGGACTGGGTGGCGCGCGAAGGTCTCGCCAAAGTCGTGGTCAAACCGCTGAAGAGCGCCGGCACGGACAGCGTGGCCGTATGCCGCACCGCGGCCGAAATAGAGGCTGCCTGCGAGCGCATCGTGGGCAAGGTCAACCAGCTCGGGCTGATGAACGACGAGGTGCTGTGCCAGGAGTTCCTGGAAGGGACGGAGTACGCCCTCGACGCCGTCAGCCTGAACGGCCAGGCCCACTTCACGGCCATCTGGAAGTACCACAAGGTGACGGTAAACGACGCCGAGTTCGTCTATGACCGCGACGAGTTGGTAAGCTGCCGGGACGAGGTGGGACAGGCGCTGTGCGCGTACACGCGCGAGGTGTTGGCGGCGCTGGAAATTACGCAGGGGCCCTCGCATGCGGAGATCATGCTGACGCCCGACGGGCCGGCGCTGGTGGAAATCGGCACCCGCCTGAACGGGATCACGACCCCCGCGTTGCACGAGCGCTGTGTGGGCTACGGGCAGCTGGATTTGACCGTCGATGCGTGTGTCGATGCGACGGCCTTCGCGGCCAAAGCGGCCGAGCCGTACGACCTAAAAGAATACGCCCTGTCGATCTCGTTGATTTCGGAGCAAACGGGCACCGTGTCCGGCGTGCCGGGCGAGGCGCTGATCCGTGCGCTCCCCTCGTTCAACGAGGTGCGCATGCGGGCAAAGCCCGGCTACGAGCTGCGGCGGACGATCGATTTCTACACCCACCCGGGGTTCGCGATTCTGGTGCACCCGGACCGCGAGGTGCTACATACCGATTTGGGAAAAATCCGCGGCCACGAGCGGGCCGGGCGAATGTACGACCTGTGACCTGCATCCACCACCTGATCGAAGCACAAGTAGAGCGCACCCCGGAAGCCGTGGCGGTGGTCTGGGGCGGCGACCGGCTGACGTACCGGGAGCTGAACGCGCGCGCCAACCAGGTGGCGCATGACCTGATCGCACGGGGCGTCCGGCCGGATGACGTGGTCGGGCTGAACATGGGGCGCTCGCTCGAATTGATGGTGGCGTTGCTGGGGGTCTTGAAGGCCGGGGGGGCCTACGTCCCGCTGGATCCGCAGTACCCGCAGGACTTCGTCGACTATATGGCGGCCGATTCCGGTGCCAAGGTGCTCCTGCAAGGGCACGAGGATTTCGGCGCGCAGCCCACCTCGAACCCCCGCCCGGAGGGGCTCACGGCCAGCCACCTGGCGCACCTGATTTACACGTCCGGCTCGACCGGGCGCCCCAAGGGGGTCGAGGTGACGCACGCGAGCGTGGTGAACTTCCTGGCGTCGATGGCGCAGATCCTCGACTATGGGGCGGAGGTGGCCGTCGGCGTGACGGGGCTGACCTTCGACATCGCCGGGTTGGACATGTACCTCACCTGGATGCGCGGCGGGACCCTGATCCTGGTGACGCGGGCGGTGGTGCTCGACGGTGCGCTGTTGCGCGAGGTCCTGGAGACATACGGGGCGACCTTCCTGCAGACCACGCCGTACACCTGGAGAGGCCTGTTGGATACAGGCTGGCAGGCGCCGGCCGGTTTCAAAGGGATCTGCGGCGGCGAGATGTTGCCGCGACCGCTGTTGGACGATTTCGCCGCGCAGCCCCTGCGCCTGTGGAACATGTACGGGCCCACGGAAACCACGATTTGGTCCACGGCCTGCGAAATTTCCCGCGAAGAGTTCGCGCGGCGCGGCCCCGTCAGCGTGGGGTTCCCGATCGCGAACACGACCCTGCACCTGGTGGACGGCGAAGTCTGCATCGGCGGCGCCGGCTTGGCGCGCGGCTACCGCAACCTGCCGGAGCTGACGCGGGAGAAGTTCGCGGACGGGATGTACCGCACGGGCGACACCGGCTTCTTCCGGCCGGAAGGCGACTTGGAGCTGTTGGGCCGCAAGGACCACCAGATCAAGTTCCACGGCTACCGCATCGAGCCCGGCGAGGTGGAAGCGGCCATCCGCAAGGTGGCAGGGATCGCGCAAAGCGTGGTGCTGCTGCGCGGGGACGAGCTGGTCGCCTACTTGGTGGGCGAAGAGCAAACTTTGCGGGACGAGCTGGCGCGCATCCTGCCGGCCTTCATGGTGCCGGCCCGCTTTGTGTTCCTGCCGCGCTTCCCCCTGACGGTGAACGGCAAGCTCGATCGGCAGGCGCTGCCATGAAGCTGGGCATCCTGGGAGCCGGGCCCAAGGCGCTGGCGATCGCCGCGAAGGCCCACGTGTTGAAGCAACTGGGCTTCGCCGTGCCCGAGCTGGTGGTCTTCGAGAAGGACGGCGTGGCGGCCAACTGGCGCCCCAGCTCCGGGCTGACCAGCGGACACCTGCCGCTGGGCACGCCGCCGGACAAGGACGTGGGCTACCCGTACGCCTCGTTCCTGTGGGGGGACGCGGTCAACCGGCGCATCAACGCGGAGATGCAGGCCTTCTCGTGGCAGAGCCACATGATCGCCACGCGCGAGTACGGCGAGTGGGTGGACCGCGGGCGGCCGGCGCCCAGCCACTTGCAGTGGGCGGCCTACCTGGAATGGGTGGCCCGCAAGGTCGAGCTGCCGGTGGTGGCCGCGGAGGTCACGCAGCTCGAGCTAGAGGACGGTCGCTGGCGCGTCACCACCAGCGCGGGCGAGCACCATGTCGACGGCCTCGTGGTGACGGGGCCGGGCGACGTGCGCAGCCCCGCCAACCTGCCCGTGCACCCGCGCGTGCGCACGGTGGCGGATTTCTGGCTGGATTTCGCCTGGAACCCCCGCATCGAAGGGCGCTCGGCCGGGGTGGTGGGCGCGGGCGAGACGGCGGCCACGATCGCCGCGGCCCTGGCGGCGGCCAACCCGGGGCTGGCGGTGGAGATCATCTCGCCACAGGCCATGGCCTTCTCGCGGGGCGAGAGCTACGCGGAGAACCACGTCTATACGGATCCCTTCCAGGCCAACTGGCTGCAGCTGACGCGCGAGGATCGGCGGCACTTCGTCAGCCGCACGGATCGCGGCGTCTTCTCCGTGGCCATCAAGCAGGAGCTGGACCGGCTGCGCAACGTCGAAATCGTGCCCGGCCTCTTCACCGGCGTGGCCATCGACGCCCTGGACCAGGTGGTCGCGCACATCGCCTACGCGGCGGATCGCGAGACGCGCATCTACGACTACCTGGTGGTGTCGATGGGGTTCGACCACACGGGCTTCGTCGCGCGCTTGCTGGGCGAGCGGGCCCGCGCCGCGCTCACCGGCCATCTGGGCGCCTGGACCCAAGAGACGGCGGAGGATGCCATCGACCAGTGGCTGGCCGTGAAGGGCTTCCGGCCCAGGCTGCACCTGCCCATGTTGGCCGGGCTCAACCAGGGGCCGGGCTTCCCCAACCTGAGCTGCCTGGGGCGGCTGTCCGACCACGTGCTGGCCGGTTACGTGCCGATCGCCTCCGTCACCCACCTGCCCCAGCCGTTCTTCGCCGAACATGACCTATGACGTGATCGTGGTCGGGGCGGGCGGCATCGGCAGCGCGGCGATCGCCCACCTCGCCGGCCGCGGGCTGCGCGTGCTCGGCATCGATCGGTTCCGGCCGCCGCACACGTATGGCAGCACCCATGGTGGCAACCGCCTGATCCGCAAGGCCTACTTCGAAGACCCGCGCTATATCCCGTTGTTGGAGCGGAGTTACACCCTCTGGCGCGAGCTGGAGGAGCGCAGCGGCACGCGGCTCTACTTCGACACGGGGCTGCTGGTGCTGAGCGACGGGCCGCACCGGGCCCAGGCGGTGGCCGAAGAATACGGCATCGCGTTGGAGGTGCTATCGGCCGCGGAGGTGCGGCAACGCTATCCAGCGTTCAGCGTGGGCGACGGCTACCACGGGCTCCTGGAGCCGGATGCGGGCTACCTGGCGGTGGAAGCCGCGGTGAGGGCCCACCTGCAAACGAACGCCGAGCTGCGCTTCGACGAGCGGGTGCTCTCGTGGGAGAGCCTTGGGAACCACGTCCGCGTGCAAACGGACCGCGGGCGCTACGAGGCCGGCGCGCTGGTGCTGGCGCCCGGGGCCTGGAGCGCGGAGTTGGCGCCGGGGCTGGATATGCAGTTGAAGGTCACGCGCGCGCCGCAGTTCTGGTTCGAGGGCGCGGCGCCCGGCCTGCCGTGCTTCGCCTTCGCGCGTGGCGGGGAGTTCATCTACGGGTTCCCGGACTTGAAAATCTGCAACTACGCCCCTTCCACGCCGCTGGCGGATCCCCTGGCCAAGGACCCGGCTTATACCGCCGCGGAGCTGGAGCCCGTGGCGCGGGCGGTGCGCGAGTTCCTGCCCGGCGTGCGGCCCGAGCCGGTGCGCTGGAACATCTGCATGTTCACGCTGTCGCCGGACGAGAACTTCATCCTCGACCGCCACCCCGCGCACGCCAACGTCTTCCTGTTCGCGGGCGACTCCGGCCACGCCTTCAAGTTCGCCCCGGTGCTGGGCGAGCTGCTGGCGGACATGGTGGCGGGCGCTAAGGGGCCGGCGTTCCTGGCTTACACCCCTGGAGGACGTCGATAAGCACGTCCACGTGCTCGCGCTGGGTGGCGAAGTTGGGGATGCCCGCGCGCAACACGCCGCGCCCGTTCAGCTTCGTGGGCGTGATCCAGCTCTTGCCGCTGTCGGCCACCTGGCGGGCAACAGCCTCCGGGTCCAGGCCCGGGGCCCAGAAGCAGACGACGGGAAGCGGCGAGTCGTTGACCAGCTCCCAGCCGGTGGCGGCCAGGCGCTCGCGCATGTAGGCGCCCATCGCGATTTGGTGGCGCAAGACCGCCTGATACCCGGCTTCGCCATGGGCGGCCAGCGCCATGAAGAGCTTCAGGCCGATGAAGCGGCGCGACCACTCGATGGACTGCTTGTAGGGCTCCGTCTCCGCGCTCTCGTAGGTGTGGCCGGGCATGTAGGGGCTCTGGTCCACGCGGAAGGTGGCTTCCTGCACGTCGGGGTGGCGCGTCAGGAACATGCCGGCGCCCATGGGCACGGAGAGCCACTTGTGGGCGTCCAGCGTGATGGAGTCTGCCAGCCTGATGCCCTCGAACAGCGGCGCGCACTCTTCGAGCAGGATCGCGGCGCCGCCCCAGGCCGCGTCGGCATGGAGCCACATCCCTTCGGTCTGGGCGACCTCGGCCAGGGCGGCAACGTCGTCGAAGGTGCCGCTGCTGGTGGAGCCCAGCGTCGCCACCAGGAAGAGCGGGTGCTTGCCCTGGTTGCGGTCCGCGTGGATGCGGGCGCGCAGGGCCGCGACGTCGAAGCGCAGGTCGGGCCCGACTGGCAGCGCGACGACCGCCGAGGTCCCCAGGCCGCTCATGCGGGCCGCGCGCAGGATCGAGTGGTGGGTCTCCGTCGACGTATAGAGCACCGGGCGGGCGGGGCCCACGCCTTCGGTGCCGTAACCGGGGACGTGGGCCGTCAGGGCGCATTGCAGCGCCGTGTAGTTGGCCGTGGTGCCGCCGGACTGGAAGGAACCGCGCACGAGGTCGTAGCCGAACTTGGCACCGAAGTAGGCCAGCAGGTGGTCCTCGATCGCGATGCAGGCCCGCGCGCTGGCGCTGGAGGCCAGCTGGGGGTTGAAGGCCGCTACCAACGCGTCGGCGGCGATGCCCATGGTGGCCGCGGCCGGGTTGAAGACGCCGAAGTAGGCGGGGTGGGCCGTATTGAGATTAAACGCTTGCAGCATGTCGGCGGCGGCATCGACCACGGCGAGCGGATCCATGGGCGTCTGGAAGTCGAAGGCGGCGAGGTCCGCGTGCACGTCGCCGGGCGAGACGGGCAGGCCGGGAAGCGCTGCCAGATAGGCTTCCAGGCGCTCGCCGGTGCGAGCCCACAGGGCGGTGCGGGTGGCGCGGGGGAGCGTGAGCCCGAAGCCGGCTTCGAAGGGGTCCATGCGATATACTCCCTGATGATGGAACCCCTTGACTATATCATCGTGGGCGGCGGCGCCGTCGGCACCTCGGCGCTCTTCCACCTCACGCGCGACGGGGGCGGCAGCGCGCTGCTGTTGGAGAAGCTGGGCGGCTATGGGCGCGGGGCCACCGGCATCTGGGGCTCACTGGTGCGCATGTTCTACAACAACCTGGACACGACGCTCGCGGCCACCCAGAGCGTGCCCTTCTACCTCGATTTCGAGCGCGAGGTCGGCGTGCCGTTCGAGTGGACGCGCACGGGCTCCTTGTACTTCCTGAAGCGCGACGCGTTGGGTGGCTATGCGGCGCACCTGGCCGCGCTCGAAGCCTCGGGGTTGTCGTTCGAGGTGATCGCGGCGAAGGACGGCAAGACGCGCTTCCCGGACTTCGCCTGGTTCGAAGACGACGTGGCGATCTACGAGCCCAGCGCGGGCATCGCCAGCCCGCGCGCGACCACGGAGGCCTTCCTGGCCGCGGCGGCGCGGCAGGGCGCGGAGGCGCGGCTGGATGCCGAGGTGGTGGAGATCGTGTGGCAGGGCGCGCGCGCGTCCGGTGTCCGAACGCGCGACGGCGCCTTCCACGCCTGCAAGACGTTGGTGATCTGCGCCGGCATCTGGACCAACGAGGTGCTGGCCTCCACGCCGGCCCGCGTGGCCGCCTACCCCGTGCCGATCCAGCTGAATCGGTTCTACCGCCACCAAAGGCCCCTGGCGCACCCCTACTTCATCGACCTGGCCGGCGGCACCTTCGGGCACCCCACGCCCGCGGGCTCGTTCATCGGCGGCTACCAGGGCCGCGCGCCGGAGAGCGACGAGGTCGGCCTCGGCCACCCGAGCCCCGAGGCCGCCAACCTGGCCAAGCACGAGATCGCGCGGCGCATCCCCTGGGTAAAGAGCGCCACTTTGGAAGGCGGCATCCAGGCCCTCGAAAGCTATACGGACGCGAGCTTCGGCCTGGTGGAGCAGCTGACCGGTTTCGAGAACGTGGTCGTCTCGACCGGCTGGAGCTGCGCCGGCTTCACCCTGGCACCCGTTATCGGGGCCAGGATCGCCGCGTTGGCGCGCGGGCTATGAGCAGACCGCCGACCATGGCGAACTGCCCCAGCGTCCACGTCAGGTCGATGGCAAGGTCCAGCGGGTAAACACCCGGGCGGAGCTCCGTGAACTGGAACAACAGGCCGGACAGCGACATGGCCATGTAACCGAGCGCCGGCAGACGGTGCTTCCCGGCGAACCAGAGCTGCAGGCCCGCGCCCCAGATGAGCCCGGATAGCACGAAACAGAGCACGTGCAGCACCTGGTTCTGCAGCGGGAAGCCGCTCGCCAACAATGGCGGGACCAAGATCGCCAGGATCACCGCGGTGGCGACGAGCGACAGCGCCCGGGCCCGCCCGGCGAGCAACCAAAGCGCCGCCGCGCCAAGCGCGAAGAAGCCCAGGTACGGGACGTTGATCTCCAGTTCGAGCCAGGTCCCCATGGTCTTCTTCAGCACCACGCCGAAGACGCGGGACAGCACCTGGTAATTGCACGTGGAAAGGATCGTCGCGGCGAAGGACAGCTGGATCAGCCGGAAGGGCAGCCCGCCCGCCACGCGGCCGGCCAGGACGATCACGAGCACGTCGAGGCCCAACTCCAGCGCCAGGGCCCCAACTTCCAGCATGGGCGCGGCCGTGGGCACCAGGCGCTGGACGGCCAGGCTGGCGGCGTAGTAGAGAAGCAGGATGAGGACAAGGACGGGCATACGGTGGACGCCATTCTAGCAGGGGGACGACCCATGAGCACGGGAACCCGCCGGTTGGCGCGACAAGGCGTCGATCCGGCGCGCTTCAACGACCCGGCGGACGTGGTGCGCTGGCTGGGGGCCATGCAGGCGCAAGACTACGGGCAGGCGGTCTGGGGCATCGGGGCGCGCTTGCGGGCGGGCACGCTGGCGCAGGTGGAGGCGGCGATCGCCGCCGGCCACATCGTCCGCACCTGGCCGATGCGGGGAACGCTGCACTTCGTGCCGGCGGAGGACGCCAAGTGGCTGGTGGGCCTGTCGGCGACCCGCCAGCTGGCCGCGACCCGCCGCCGCCGCGAGGAGCTCGGGCTGGACGAGGCCGTGCTGGCGCGCTGCCGGGCCTTGTTCGACCAGCACCTACATCAACGCGTGACGCGCCCCGCCGTGATGGACCTCCTGCGCGAGGCGGGCGTCGATCCGCAGGGGCAGCGCGGCTACCACATCCTCTACCACGCGGCGCAAACCGGGCAGATCTGCGTCGGGCCGATGGAAGGGAAGCAACAGACCTTCGTATTGCTCGACGCCTGGGTGCCGAAGAGCCGCGAGCTGGGACGCGAGGAGGCGTTGGCGCTGTTGGCGCAACGTTACTTCGCGAGCCACGGGCCGGCCACGGTGCAAGATTTCGCCTGGTGGGCCGGACTGACGCTGGCGGACGCCCGCCAGGGGGCCGCGGCGGTGAGCGAGGCGGGGGACGAGGCGCAGCCCACCACGCGGCTGCACTTGTTGGCGGGGTTCGACGAGTTCCTGTTGGGCTACCAGGACCGCAGCGCCGTGCTCGCCGCGGCCTTTGCCGACCGCATCGTGCCGGGCGGCAACGGCGTGTTCAAGTCCCTGGTGGTCGAGGACGGCCAGGTGGTGGGCACCTGGCGGCGCACGGTCGGCAAGCGGGCCGTCACCGTGGAAGTGGAGCGCTTCGACGGCCACGATCCAACCTGTCGGGCGGCCTGCGAGCGCTATGCCGCCTTCCTGGGCCTGCCGCTCGCGCCCCTTCCGGGGTAAAATGCCGCGCATGAGCGAGATCATCCCGAAGCACTTCAGCGACCTGTCGCACTACCTGGGCGAACACGAGATCCCCGGCATCAAGTTCCGCTACGCGGGCAAGGACCTGGGCATCTCTACCTGGGGCATGAACGTGATCGAGCTGGGGCCGCATTGCACCAGCTACCCCGAGCACGACCACACCAGCGACGGCGAGGAGGAGGTCTACGTGGTGCTGAGCGGCAGCGCGGTCTTGCAGTCCGGCAGCAGCCGCTGGCCGCTGGAGCCGGGCATGCTGGTCCGCGTGGGGCCCGAGCGCAAGCGCAAGATCGTGACGGGGAGCCGAGGAGTGGTGATTTTGGCGTTAGGTGGGCTGCCAGACAAGCCCGAAGGAGCCGCAACCAAGAAAGCGACCGTCAAGAAAGCAGCCGTCAAGACG
>JAQBPE010000067.1 GCA_028287685.1 Cyanobacteria bacterium RYN_339
ATCCAAGAAGGTCGATGAGATCCGCGTCGACCGCTACGAGCGCCAGCTGCAGCCGGACGTCTACGGCATGGCCTCCTTCCGGCCGGCCTGGAAGGGCGCGGCCGCCTTTGGCGCGGCGATGGCCACCGTCGCCCCTGCCAAGCGCCATGCCGCCATGCTGGCCTATATGGCCGCGCCGCAGGACACCGCCACGCCGCGCGGCATGCTGGGGTTCCTGCGCAAGCTCGACGAGGGCGAGCTGATTTCCGCCGCCGCCACCCGCCGGCTCCTGTCCATCATGGAGGGCAGCCCGCGCGGGGCGGAGCGGATCAAGGCCGGCCGGCCGAAGGGCGCGAGCTTCGCCCACAAGGCCGGCACGTCCGGCACGGACCAGGGTCTGAGCGCCGCCTACAACGACGTCGGCATCTTCACCCTGCCCGACCGGCGGAGCTACGCCATCGCGTCCTTCCTGACCGGTTCCACGGCGCCGGAAGCCGACCGCGCCGCCCTCTTCGCCGACCTCGGCCGGCTCGCGGTGCGGAGCGTCGGCTGACGCGCGCGGGGGCCGTCCCCGCCTCCAGCCTTTGCGTCCGCCTCGGCGAGGGCTATACGGCCCCAAACTCAGTTCGCGCGGAGCCCCTGCCCCTCATGGCAAAGATCAAAGTCGCCAACCCTGTCGTAGACATCGACGGGGACGAGATGACCCGCATCATCTGGAAGTGGATCAAGGACAAGCTGATCTTCCCCTATCTCGACATCGACCTGGCCTATTTCGACCTGGGGATGGAGCACCGCGACGCCACCGACGACAAGGTGACGGTCGAAGCCGCCGAGGCCATCAAGAAGTACGGCGTGGGCGTGAAGTGCGCCACCATCACGCCGGACGAGGCCCGCGTGGAGGAGTTCAAGCTCAAGAAGATGTGGAAGAGCCCCAACGGCACGATCCGCAACATCCTCGACGGCACCGTCTTCCGCGAGCCGATCATCTGCAAGAACGTGCCCCGCCTGGTGCCCGGCTGGACCAAGCCGATCGTGATCGGCCGCCACGCCTTCGGCGACCAGTACCGCGCCACGGACTTCTTGATCCCCGGCCCCGGCAAGCTCTCGATGAAGTTCGAGGGCGCCGACGGCAAGGTGATCGAGCACGAGGTCTTCGACTTCCCCGCCGCCGGCGTGGCCATGGGCATGTACAACCTGGACGAGTCCATCCGCGGCTTCGCGCGCTCTTGCATGACCTACGGCCTGCAGAAGAAGTGGCCCGTCTACCTGTCCACCAAGAACACGATCCTGAAGGCCTACGACGGCCGCTTCAAGGACCTCTTCCAGGAAGTCTTCGACGCGGAGTTCAAGGGCCGCTTCGACGCGTTGGGCCTGACCTACGAGCACCGCCTGATCGACGACATGGTCGCGGCCGCGCTCAAGTGGGAAGGCGGCTTCGTGTGGGCCTGCAAGAACTACGACGGCGACGTGCAGTCCGACACCGTGGCGCAGGGCTTCGGCTCGCTGGGCCTGATGACCTCCGTGCTGCTGAGCCCTGACGGCAAGACGGTGGAAGCGGAAGCCGCGCACGGCACCGTCACCCGCCACTACCGCGAGCACCAGAAGGGCAAGGCGACGTCCACCAACCCGATCGCCTCGATCTTCGCCTGGACCCGCGGCCTCGTCTACCGCGCCAAGTTCGACAACACGCCGGAGCTGGAGAAGTTCGCGCTGGCGCTGGAAGCCGTCTGCATCGAGACGGTGGAGTCGGGCCACATGACCAAGGACCTGGCCATCCTGATCTCCAAGGAACAGCCCTGGCTGACCACGGAGCAGTTCCTGGACAAGCTGGACGAGAACTTGAAGAAGAAGCTCTCGCTGGTCGGCGCCGCGACCTAGCACCCACCTGGAGGCCCCGGCGACGCCGGGGCCTTTTTCGTTGCTCGGCGCTTTGCATCCGCCTCGGAACGCCTTATCGTTTTCTCGATGGGGACTGCACGATGATGAGATGGTTGGGAGCGGTCGTTGCGGCGCTGGTGCTGTCGACCGCCGGTTGTAACAACAACAAAGGCGGTGGCGGCGGAGGCGGCCAAGTCCACATGATCTTCCACAACGAGCGCATGGTCACGACGGGCAAGGACCTCAAGACCAAGCGCGGCGACATGGTCGTGGTGGGCAAGACCGACGACAAGCGCCAGGTCTTCATGATGACGGGCGGCGGCGGCGGAGGCGGCCACAACCCGCTGTTCATCGCCGTGGGGCCGGACGAGTTCCGCGTGATCGTCCCGGAGCAGCCGATGGGCAAGTGAATCGGGAGCAAGAACCGGATGGCGGCCGCGGGCACGTCGGCGTAGGATCGGTCCATGATCGACGAGCTGGATGCCCGCGGCTTCGCGGTGGTAAAGGGGATGCTGACGCCAGAGGCTTGTGACGAGCTGATCCTGGGCTATGGCGATGACGCCGCGTACCGCAGCACCGTGGTCATGGCCCACCATGGCTTCGGCGCCGGCGAGTACCGCTACTTCGCCTACCCCCTCCCGGCGGTGGTGACGCGCCTGCGCCGCGAGCTCTACGAGGGCACCTGCAACCTCGCAAACGCCTGGCACGAGCGAATGGGCGTTGCCGCCCGCTTCCCGGCCGCGTATGGTGACTATGCGGGCGCGGGGCGGGGCAAGCCGACGCCCCTGATCCTCAAGTACGGCCCCGGCGACTACAACCGCTTGCACCAGGACCGCTATGGCGACGAGGTCTATCCGTTCCAATTGACCGTTTTGCTGGGTGGCAGGTTCACGGGTGGGGAGTTCGTGTTGACGGAACAACGACCACGGATGCAATCCCAGGCCCACGTCGTTGCCCTCGAGCGCGGGGACGCCGTGGTGTTCGCCGTGAACCACCGGCCCGTGCGGGGCGCGCGGGGCTACTTCCGGGCCTCGATGCGCCACGGCGTGAGCACGCTGCACGCCGGGGAGCGCTACACGTTGGGGGTCATCTGCCACGATGCCCCTTGATGCCTATGGGCTGACCCCTCCCTCGCAGCGGTTGCAGGCCGCCATCAAGGCCATCCGCGAGGCGGACCCGCGCTTCGACTGGGACTGCCCCGTCTACGAGTGGCCCAGCGGCTTCGGCTCGCTGGTGCGCGTGGTCAGTGGCCAGCAGCTGTCCACCACGGCGGCCGGTGCCATCTTCAAACGGCTGGCGAACCAGGTGGGCCTCACGCCCGAAGCCATCCTGGCGGCGCCGGACGAGGCGTTGCGCGGGGTGGGGCTGAGTGCGGCCAAGACCGTCTGCGTGCGCGAGCTGGCGCGCGCTGCCGACACGCTGGAGGCGCTAGACGGGCTGGACGACGAGGCGGCCATCCAGGCGCTGAGCGCGATCAAGGGCATCGGGCGCTGGACGGCGGAGGTGTACCTGCTGTTCGCCCATGGGCGCCTGGACGTGTTGCCCGCGGGCGACCTTGGCATCCTGGTGGGGTACCAGCTGATGGCCGGGCTGGAGCGGCGGCCGACGGACAAGGAGCTGCGCGCGGCGCTGACGCACCTCACGCCCTGGAGGGGCGTGGCCGGCTTCTTGCTTTGGGAGCGCTACCGACGTAGGACCTGACGGTCTCCGTGAAGGCCACGAGGGCGGGCGAGAGCCATTTCTGTTTGTGCAGGGCCATCTGCGTGAGGACCTCGAAGTCCCGGTCGTGCCAGGCCAGCGCCACCAGGCGCCTGGCCTCCAGCTCCTGCGCCACAGCCATCTCCGGCAGCACCGCCAGACCCATCCCGGCCAGCGCGCACTGCTTGACAGCCTCGATGGCCGAGAACTCCACCGCCACCTGGGGCGTCACGCCGGCGGCCAGCAGGTCCTGGTCGAACATGATCCGGTAGGCGCTGTCGTGCTCCGTGTGTAGGATCATCTCGTCGGCGAGATCTTGGGGCTGGACCTCGCGCTTGCGCGCCAGCCGGTGGTTGGGCAGCGCCACCACCCGGATGGGCTCCACGCGCAGGACTTCCACGACCAGGGCGTCCGCCTGGGAGGAGGGGCCCATAAAGAAGGTGACGTCCAGGCTGCCCTCCGCCACGGCGCTGCACAGCTCCGCATTGGAACCCGACTGGATCACCAGCTTGACCTGGGGGTAGCGCTCGCGGAAGCGCTTCAGCAGGGCGGGCAACCGGTACGCGCACACGCTCTGGGGCGAGCCCACCCGCAGCGTGCCCGCCGGCTCCGTCACGCCCGGCACCGCAACCATCAATTCCTCCTCCAGTTGCGTCAGCCGCCGGGCGTAGGCTTGCAGGCGCTCACCAGCCGCCGTCAGCAGCACGCGCTTACCAAGCCGCTCGAACACCGGCACGCCCAGCTCGTGTTCGAGCGCCTGGATCTGCGCCGTCACGGTGGATTGGGCGTAACCCAGGCTGTTGGCGGCGCGCGTGAAGCTCAGCGCCTCGGCGACGGCAAGGAAGGTGTGGAGGTTGCGTAATTCCATCGGCTAAATCGATTGAACCTATCTAAACGTTCCGTTGGACTGATGGGTCGATCATGGCCTACGCTGAACAGGCTTGTAAAGAGAGGACGTGCAAGATGCGGGCAATCAAAGTGTTGGCGCGGTGGGTGGACCTGGTTGGCCGCGGCGGCCTGGCGGTTCCGTTCTTCCGGCCCTAAAAGCGGGCATAGTGGCCAGGTATGGCCACGAACGAAGATTCCTGGGGGCTCCTGCTCCGCGACCTGGTGATCCGGGTGGTCGGGGTGGGAGCTGTTGTTGGAGGCGGGCTCTGGTGGGCCGGCGTCCCGGTCGACAAGTGGCTGCGCACTCACCTGACGGCGCCCAAGCCGATCGCCGCGCCAGTCGACAGGCCCGTCGCGAAGCCCGCAGCAGACACCCCGCCCGAAGACGAACTCCCCGAGGACGCCCCGGCCGCCAAGGCCCAGGCGCCCGACCCGACCGCCGCGCCGGTGGCCACGCCTAAGCCCGCGCCAGTGGCCACGACGAGGCCCGCACCCGTGGCCACGCCGGCCCCCAAGAAGGTCTCCCATCACGGGGTGGTGCATGCCGCGAAGCGTGTGAACAACGTGCCCATCCAGCTCGTGACCATCGACCTGCACGACCCGGCCGTGGTGGGTACCGTCGTCCTGGCGAAGGATGCGCCGCACCCCAACACGGCCGACAGCACCGTCGGCGACGAAGAGTTCACGGCGATGGCCGGCCGGGCCCATGCAGCCGTGGCCATCAACGGGACCTTTTTCTCCAAAGACGACCAGAAGCGCGTCATGGGCAACATGGTCCGCCAAGGCGCGTTGATCAAGTTCTCGCAGTGGGACCACGACGGCACCACGTTCTGGCTGGGCCGCGACAACCGGCCCGGGATGACCACGCCGAAGTCCGAGGCCGCGCCGCCCTGGCAGGACGCGTGGCTGGCGATGAGCTGCGGGCCGCGGTTGCTGAAGGGCGGCCAGCCCTGGCTGCAACCCGCCACGGAGGGGTTCCGCGACTCGCACGTCTTGGGCGCGGCGGGCCGCAGCGCGCTGGGGTTCGATCAGGACCGGCTGATGCTGGTGAGCTTCGAGGCGGCCGTGACGCTGGCGGATGAGGCGAACGTGATGAAGGCCTTGGGCTGCCGCGAGGCCATGAACCTGGACGGCGGCGCGTCGCGATCGTTGGCGGTCGGTGGGCGCGTGGTGGTGCCGGCGGGGCGGCCGCTGACGAACATCATGGCGTTCTATGACGCAAAGCACCCGGCCCCTTCGGCGATGCTGGGGGCGTTCAGGAAGTTCAAGCAGTAACGAGATTCCGACACTCCTCGGATTCCTGGACCGTCAGCCCCCGGCCTTGCCCGAACGAACGCTGGGGTGGGTTCCGGCGGGTGGGGTATCAGGAGATTGCGGCCGGGAAGGAACTCGCTTTGGTCGGAATTCCCCGAATCTCGCTCCATTAGACCGTTTAAAGGAAGTTTACCACACAGCGCATGCCACGCGCCGCGTGGCATGCGCTGTGTGCAGAGACGGGCCAAAACCCAGACGTTATCAACGTTATCCGGTAAGTGGCCACCGTGGAGACCACGGCGGCCAGGAATGAACTCCATGCAACAGGCTGGTACAACCATGACATTGACGGCGCGATGCCGGGGAGCCAACGATAAGCGCTTTCCCTAAGTCACCCGGCAAATTTCTATTGGATGCAGCGGGTAGTTGGGGGAATTCACGGAGTTTTCACCAGTGCGGCGTGAGAATCAGCGGGTAAGCCGCCGCAATGCCGTTCGGCCCCAACCCGGTAGGGATCGTCTTGGTGATTTCCAGGTCATGCAGGTCCACGACGCTGACGGTTGAATCCTCCTCGTTGGTGATCAGCAAGCTGCGGCCGTTCACCGCGAAGCCCAGGCCGTGGGCCCACCGCCCCACCTCGAGGACTTTCAAAATCTTCATGGTCTTGGCGTCGATCACCGTGAGCGTGTTCGTCACCTGGTTGCCGCTGAAGATGTAGTAGCCGTCCGGGCTCACGGCCACCTGACCCGGCAGGCCGTCCACCTTGACCCGGCCCACCACCTTCTGGGTCACGGCGTCGATCTTCACGACCTGGCCGTCGCGCAGCGCCGCCACGGCCACGAAGCGGTTGCGGCCGTCGGCAGCGGGCGCCACGGGCGCGCGGCCCACCTTGATATGACCCTTCACCTTCAGGAGGTTGAGGTCCAGGATCGTGACGTCATCGGCCAGCTGACCCGATGCGTAGCACCAGCGGCTGTCCGGCGTGATGGTGAGGCCGTGGGGCATGTCGCCTACGGGGAGGCGGGCCAGGACCTCGAAGGTGCCATAGTCGTGGACCGTCACCTCGTTGGAGTTGGCGTTGGTGATCAACAGGCGGTCCTCGTTGGGCGTGACGAAGACGTGCATGGGGTTCTTGCCGGCCTTGAAGCGGCCGATCAGGTGGCCGTCGTCCGTGCCGAAGACGAGCACCTCCTCCGTGCCGGTGTCCGTGACGAAGACGCGCGCGCCCTCCGTGCTCAGCGTGATGTTGTGCGGATTGGCGAAGCCGCTGATCGTGCAGACCTCCTTGCCGAGCTGCACGTCCAGGCCGCTGATGGAGCGACCCACCTCGTTGGCGGTCCAGACCAGGCCGCGGCGGAAGTGGCCGGCCCGCGTGAAGTCCTTCGCGGCGGCGGGCTTGCTTGGCAAGCCGGCCAGGAAGGCCTGAAGCACGCCGGTCTCTTCGTCGTTCAGTGGCGCGCCATACGCGCGCATCTTCTTCAACGTGCGCGCCCATTTCTCCGGGCCATCCACCTCGCGCACCAACACGCGGTCCAGCGAGTGGCACACGGTGCAACGCTGGCGCAGCAAGAGGGCGCCCGGGGCCTCGCCAGACACGGCGGCGATGCGCTCCGCGCTGGGGGCCGACGTGCGGCAGAAGTTGTTCAGCGGCGGCTCTGCGGCAACCGTGCGCCCCCCGGAGGTACACAGGAGCGCCCCGGCAGCGGTCGCCAAGCCCAGGAGAATGCGGGATAATTTCACTATGTCCGTCATACCCGGCGCCATGCGCTTCGACAACGCCTTCATCCGGGACCTCCCCGGCGACCCCGAGACCGGCCTGCGCCAGCGCCAGGTCCAGTCGGCGTGCTACTCGCGCGTCTCGCCCACGCCCGTGGCGGCGCCGCGGCTGGTGGCGGCCTCCGCCGAAGTGGCCGCGCTGCTGGGCTTGGACCCCGCGTACGTGGCCAGTCCGGAGTTCGCCTGCGTGTTCGGCGGCAATGATCTGATCGCGGGCATGGAGCCCTTCGCCGTCAATTATGGGGGCCATCAGTTCGGCAACTGGGCGGGGCAGCTGGGCGACGGCCGGGCCATCTCGCTGGGCGAGGTGCTGGTCCCCTCCGGGCGCTGGGAGCTGCAGCTGAAGGGAGCGGGACCCACGCCCTACTCGCGGCGCGGCGACGGGCGCGCGGTGCTGCGCTCCAGCGTGCGCGAGTTCCTGTGCAGCGAGGCCATGTTCCACCTGGGCGTGCCCACGACGCGGGCGCTGAGCCTGGTGGCGACGGGCGACCAGGTGGTGCGCGACATGTTCTACGACGGCAACGCCCAGGCCGAGCCCGGCGCGATCGTCTGCCGCGTGGCGCCATCCTTCATCCGCTTCGGCAACTTCGAGCTGCCGGCTTCGCGCGGCGACATCGCGCTGGTGGCGCAGCTGGTGGACTTCACGATCCACCGCGACTTCCCGGAGCTGGAAGGCGACCGGACGGCCTGGTTCCACGAGGTCTGCCGGCGCACCGCCGTGATGATCGATCACTGGATGCGCGTGGGGTTCGTGCACGGCGTGATGAACACCGACAACATGTCGATCTTGGGGCTGACGCTGGATTACGGACCCTACGGCTGGGTGGACAACTACGATCCGGACTGGACGCCGAACACCACCGACGCCCAGGGCCGCCGCTACCGCTTCGCCGCGCAACCGCAAGTGGCCCACTGGAACCTGCATCGCCTCGCGAACGCGCTGGTCCCGCTCTTCGACACGACGGATCCCCTGACCGAGGGGCTGGAGCTGTTCGTGCGCGAGTACCAGCGGCTGGAACAGTTGACCGCGGCGGCCAAGTTGGGCCTGGAAGATGGGACGCTCTTCGACGAGCTGACGGGGCTGTTGGCGCAGGCGGAGGTCGACATGACGATCTTCTTCCGCGGCCTGGCCAACGTGGACGGGCCATCGCTGGAGCCGGTGCGCGAGGCCTTCTACCGGCCCGAGACCATGCCGCTGCTGGAGCCCTGGCTGGCACGCTACGCGGCGCTGGCGAAGCCCGGACGGAAGGCCGCGATGGACGCCGTGAACCCCAAGTACGTCTTGCGCAACTACCTGGCCCAGGAGGCGATCGACCGCGCGGAGCAGGGAGACGACCTGGGCGTGCAAGAGCTGCTGGAGGTGATGCGCCGCCCGTATGACGAACAGCCCGGCAACGAGCGCTACGCCGCCCGGCGACCGGATTGGGCGCGGCACAAGGCCGGGTGCTCGGCCCTGTCTTGCAGTTCCTGAGGTAAGATCGGGTATGCCGATCGACCTGCTGCTCGCCGCCGCCACCGCCTGGACCTTGCCCAAGGATCCCCCCATCAAGCCCGGCGGGCTCGCGGTCCTGCACCGCACCCTGACGCGCGGCGCCAAGCGCATCGAGCTCGACATCGCGCGCTTCGACACCAAGGCCTACACGCTGCGCGTGGTGGACAACAAGGACGGGACGCGCGACTTGCCGGTGGCGATGGCCGCCGCCAAGTGCGTGGCGGGCGTGAACGGCGGCTACTTCCACGCGGACCGCTCGCCGCTGGGGCTGGTGATCGCGGACGGCAAGACCCTCCACCGCGAACAAGTGGACTCCGGCTTGCTGACGGGGATCGTCACGGCCTCGCCGGGGCGGTTCGACATCTGGCGCGTGGCGGAGTTCCCCAAGCGCCGGTTGCCGGCCCAGGCCCTGCAAGTGGGGCCGTTCCTGGTAGACCATGGGCTGATCGTGAAGGGCTTGGAGGCCACGCGCGCCGCGCGCCGGACCGCCGTGGTCACGGACGGCAAGGGGCTTGGCGCGCTGCTGGCCTGCGACTCCCTCACGCTGGCCGAGTTCGCGGAGCTGCTGGCGACGCCGGGCGTCGTGCCGGGCGTGGTCATCACGCGCGCGCTGAACCTGGACGGCGGCTCGTCGACGATGTTCTACGCCGCCAAGCCCTCGACCTACCGCCCCGGCCTGGCCTCGGTGCGCAACTACCTGGGGATCATGCCGCGGTAAGAGACCTTAGCCCAGGAGGCGCTCCTGGACGGGGAAGTCATCGCTTAACTCGAGCTCGGGCTCGTCGGAGACCTCTAGCTCGTCGTCCCAATGGTAGATGACGGGGGCGATGCCATCGCCGAAGTCGAGGCGCACGCCGAGGATCTCGCCGGGCGCCAGCCCGCAGCCTTCAAGGATCATGACGCGCTGAAGCACCAGGCCGATCGCGGGGGCAAGGTCCGTGTGGCGGGAAACGTCCCGCACGACCCACTCCCCCACGTCTTCGATCTCGATCGGCCCCGGCAGCGAGCCGGCAAGCTCCAGGCCCTCGCCGTCACCGTGGCCGTGGAGCCCCACCGGGTTGCACCCTTCGAACTCGAGCCAGATGGTGCCGGGTGGGTCCTCATCGAGTACGCCCTCGTCCACGTACACCTCCGCCAACACCGCCTGCAACGGGCGTCCGACCAAGGCGCGGAAAACGGTCTCGAAGTCGGCCGGCGCAACGGGCACGGTGGCTTCGAGCAAGTCGCCTTCCGAGTCCAGCTTGCGCAACGCCGCTTCCACGGTCTCGGGCGCCAGGCTCGACACCACGACGAGCTGCGGCGACCAGAAGGCGCCACCTTGCGTCAACACCAGGCGGCCCAGGTGGTCGGCGGTGGCGAGGGTGCACCAGCGCCACGTCCCGTCGTCGAACTCGATCTGCACGTCCTCGCAAGCGCTCGGGGCCTCGTCGTCGTTCTCGAAGCGCCAGCGGAGCATGGCCGGCACCTTGACCACGCCCGGCGTGAACAACGACGCTGGGAACCAGCGGATCCGCCCGTTGTCGCCGCGCAGCCTGACGCTGCCGTCCAACCGCCGCTCGAGGACGGTGTAGGCCTGGCCATGGGTCAAGGCGAAGACGCTGGGGAAGACGCACGTGATTTCCTGCATGGCGGCCTCAGCGCAACGCGCGCGCGACGCGGCCCAGGGCCTCCGGGACGTCTTGCGCCCCGATGCCGAGGTGCGTGACGAAGCGGATCAGCGTGGGGCCGACGCCGACGACCTGGACGCCTTCAAGCGCCAGGGCCTCCACCACCGGGGCGGCGGGGCGCGCCACGTCGACGATCACGATGTTGGTGTCGACGCGCGGTTGGGCCAGCCTCACACCGGGGATCGCCGCCAGGCCTACGGCCAGCTGGCGGGCATGGGCATGGTCCTCGGCCAGGCGATCGACGTGGTGGTCCAGCGCGTGCAGCGCCGCCGCCGCGAGCACGCCGGCCTGGCGCATCCCGCCGCCCAGCTTCTTGCGCCAGTGGCGGGCCTCCAGGATGAACGGCGCGGGGCCCACCACCATGGAGCCGACCGGCGCGCCGAGGCCCTTCGAGAAGCAGACCATCACGCTGGTGGCGTCCTTGGCGAGCGTCGAAACGGGCACGCCGGCGGCGATCGCCGCGTTGAACAGCCGAGCCCCGTCGAGGTGGACCGGCAGTCCCAAGGCCGCCACCTCGGCCATGTAGGCCGCATCCAACACCAGGCCGCCGGCATAGTTGTGCGTGTTCTCCAGACAAATCAGCCCGGTGCGCGGGAAGTGGATGTTCTCGCCGCGGATCGCGCCCGCCAAGTCCAGCAGCTCCCCGGTGGGGGCGGTGGGCACGGTGCGGGCCGCGGTGCCGCCCAGGACGCTGGGGGCGCCGCCCTCGTTCAGGAACATGTGCGAGCGATCGCCCATGATCACCTCGTCGCCCCGCCGGCAGTGGGCCAACACGGCCAGCAGGTTGCCCATGACCCCCGTCGGCACGAACAGGCCGGCCGGCTTGCCCAGCAGCGCCGCCACGCGGGCTTCCAGGGTGTTGACGCTGGGGTCCTCGCCGTAGACGTCGTCGCCCACCTGCGCATGGGCCATCGCCTCGCGCATCGCGGGGGTGGGCTGGGTAAGGGTGTCGCTGCGGAGGTCGATCAAGTCAGCGCAGCAGCTTCCACACGCGGTGGTTGGTCTTGTCCGTCACGAAGATCGCCCCGCCGGAGCCGGCCGCCACGCCCGTCAGCTCGCCGAAGGCGGCCTCCGTGCGGGTCGCCCCGTCGATGGCGGCGCCGCCGAACGTGAAGGTGGTCTTGCCGGTGGCGGCGTCCACGACGCGCAGGCGGTGCGCGGAGCCCTCGGCCACCAGTACGGAGCCGTTCGGCGCAACCGCCAGCCCGGCCGGCGCGGTGTACGGCCCGCCCAACTCGTCGACCGTGTATTTCATGCCGCCCTGTGGCACCAGGCGCAGCACGCGCGCGCCGTCGATGATGTACAGGCGGTTGTCGGCGCCCACGGCCACGGCCATCGGGCTGGTCGGGGCGGCGCCCGTCAGCGTGGCGGTGCGCAGCTTGCCCATCTGCATGTAGCGCAGCGAGCCCGCGGCGGCGTCCGTCACGAAGACCGTGCCGTCGCGCGCGATCGCCACGCCATACGGGCGGCGCAGCGTCGCCGGACCCGGGTCGCCCTCGTCGTTGGTGCCTTCCTTGCCGGTGCCGGCCGCCGTCACCAGCCGCGCGCCGCCGTCCGCGTCCAGGTCGAGGCCGCGCAGCACGTGGTTGGCGGAGTCCGCGATGAAGAAGCTGTGGTGCGGCCCCACCTCGATGCCGATGCCCGTGGGCGTGTTCAGGGTAGCCTTGGCGACCACGTCGTCCACGTAGGGGGTCTTGGGGGGCACCAGGCCTGCCACCGAGGTCACGGCGCCATCGGTGCCCACGGCGCGGATGCTGTGCCCCGCGGGGTCCGCCAGGTACAGCTTGCCGTCGGAATCGACCACCGGGCTCGTGCCGTCGCCGATGCCCTCGGCGTACGCCAGCACCTTGGTAGGCGCCACGAACGGGCCCGCGGTGCCGGTGGCGGCCGGGGTGTTCAGGCGCTTCTGGAGGTCCGCCAATTGGGCCTGGAGGTCTGCGATCTGGCGGCCCACGGCGGCCAGGCCTTCCTTCACCTCTGCCACTTCCTTGGCCAGGGCCTCCATGCGGGCCAGCATGGTGGCGCGGTCGGCCAGGGCGGCGATGTCGGCGTCCGTCAGGCTGCGGGCGGTGGCGTCCGCGGCGCGTTTGAACGCGACGGGGTCCACGTCCGTCAGGCCGCCGACGCCTTCCGTCAGGGCCACCGTGAGGAAGGTGGTGGCCATGCCCACGTCCGCCGTGGCGCCGGCGGCGCTCACCTTGATCACCGTCAGCAAGGGCGCGGGGCGCTTGTCGGCGGTCTGGGTACCGGCCAGAACAAGGTAGGTGCCGGGGGGCACGGCGGGCAGCGTGTAGTGGCCGGCGGCATCGGTCTTGACGGGCGCCACGCCGGGCAGCGGCTGCAAGTTGGCATCCACCAGCTCCACCGTCACGGCGGCCAGGGCATGGGCCTCGACGGCCTCCAGGCGGTAGGTGCCGCCGCTGTTGCCCACCAGGTTGCCGCCCCCTTGGGCCACGATGTTGGCGGAGGTGTTGGTGACGATGTTGCCGCCGCCCTGGGCGATGATGCCCGCCGGCGCCAGGATCAGGCCCACGACGGGACCGCCGGCCAGCTGCGACGTGATCTTCGCCGGCGTGGTCTTCTTGGCCGCGGGCGAGCCCGTGCAGCCACCGACCGCCAGGCCGACAACCAGTGCGCTTGCCAGGATCGTCCTACGCGTCGCCATGGCGAGATTTTACCGCGCGACGGGGCTAGCAAGCAAGAAGCGGGGCCCCGGTTGCCCGGGGCCCCGCCGTGGTGGTTGGATTAGTTGGCTTCCCACTTCACGCCGGCGCCCGACTTGGTGAACTTGAGGTCGTTGATCTTGCAGAGATCGATGTCGCGGACTTCGTAGTCCTTGCCCGCGGGGTCCGTGATCGAGACGGCGAACTTGCACTCGTCACCATAGCCCGAGAACTTCACGGAGTACGTGTCCCCGTTGTCGATCGTCTCGCCCTTGAGCATCTCGTCGCCCCAATCCTTGGTGTTCGACTCGGGCTCGACGTAGAGCTTCATGATCTTGAAGCCGGTGTTGTTGTGGATCGTGAAATCCTGGTTCTCGGCGGCCTGGGCGATGTAAGCGTTGGCGCCCACCATCGACACGACGGCGGCGGCGATGAAGATATTACGCAGCATTGGTCTCTACTCCTCCTACATGCGGTAACGAGCCAGTCTCGGGATCCCGCTGGCTTGCTTTTACCCGTGACGAAAGCGGCATAACCGAAGTTCCAACGTTAAGGGTCGGGGGGCAAAGATTTACCGGACTTTATACACACGTTGCGGCGCGGTTAAGAATAAATCGCCTGCGACGGGGCGATAGAGGGGTATGACCGCCATCAACCCGATTTCGAACGTGAACCTGTCGCTGCCGGTAAAGGCCACCACGGCCAACGCCGTGGAGCCGGGCCCTTCGATGGGCGGCGACGGGCTGCTATTGACGGGATTGACCGCCGAAGAAGTCCAACTGATGCAGCAGGGGCTGTTGCCGCCGACCTTCGCGGACTTGCGCAAGATCCAGCGCGAGCAGGGCAAGGACGCGGCGATCGCCGCGTTCAGGCAGGGCAAGAAGGGCCCCTTCGAGCGCCGCTACGGCGACCCGGACGTGATGATGTCCGGCGCCCGCCGCTTCGCCGCCGACCCGGAGCAGTTGCGCATGGTCAAGGCGATCAAGCCCGGCGACATCCTCTGCATCACCTACAACAAGCCCGACGACGTGATCGCGAACGCCACCAAGGGCCCGTTCATCCATGCCCTGGTCTGTGTCAGCGACGGCGCGCCGCCGGAGTTCGTGGAGGCGCTGGGCGCGTCCGGCAACATGAGCGATCCGGACAGCAACAAGGTGCTGCGCTCGATGATGGCGACCAACGGCGGCAGCAACCAGACCGTGCGCATCCTGCGCCCCACGGAAGGCATGCAGCCCCTGGAGGCCGAAAAGGCCATCAAGCGCGCCATCAACTACACGATCGACCAGCTGGGCAAGCCCTACGACTTCGCCTTCACCGACACCAACGGCACCGGCATGAACGATGCCTTCTACTGCAGCGAGCTGGCCTACAAGGCCTACGCCGACCGCAAGGGCGCGGACCTGCCCCTACGGCTGAGCAAGGCGCCGGAGCGCGACGTGGCCCTGGCGGCCGTCTCGCAGGTGCTGGGCGAGCTGAAGCCGGACGACAAGGGCGCGCTGACGTTCGGCATCGCCCAGGTGGCGGCGCAAAAGCCGTTGGACGAGAACAAGCTGGTGGACTACATCGTGAACCAGGTGGCGCCCTCCACCGAGGCCACTCGCTCGATCGCCGACACGCCGGCCCGCCGCGCCGCGCTCAAGGTCATGGTGCAGAAGCTGGTGGCCGGCAAGGGCGTGGAGCGCATCACGGCCGCGCTGCAACAGTTCGGCAAGGACGAGCAGCAGGGCCGCTTCAAGGGCATCGGCGGCTTCTTCCGCCGCGTCGAGGAAATCGGGGCCGTGGGCGTCGCCGGCATCCGCGACGTGCGCGCGCTGTCCAAGGGCGTGGGCTTCTGGCGCTCGCTGGGCGTGACCTGGAAGCTGTCACGCACCCTCGTGCCGCACGCGGAGACGATCTCCAACTTCCTGTTCGGCGCCAACGACGATCGCTCCAAGCAGGTCCACGCGGCGCTGGACCAGCTGGACGGCATGGCGCGCGACGCGCACCGCATCCCCTTGATCGGTGGGCTCTGGCCGCTGCCCAGCCGCGCGCGCCCGGAAGCCAACCGCGACTTCGTGAGCCCCACCGACCTGGCCTGGGCCGCGGTGCCGCACTACGACTTCAACGTGAAGCCCAACTACCCCATCGACCAGGCGGAGTGGAACCGCCGCGGCCTGACGAAGAAGTAGTTAGCCCAAGTACTCGATGTACGCGCCCACCTTCTCCAACGCCAACAGGGCGTGGTACGGGCGCAACCGCGGGTAGACCAGGCGGGTGATCTCGACGAGCGTGCGCGCCTCCGCGCGGGCCGCCTGCACGCGCTCCAGCTTTCTTAGGTGGGACGTCCGCAGCTGGGCGATGCGCCCGGCCAGGTCCGCGATCGGCGCGCCGTGGCCGGGCAGCGTCAGGCGCACGCCCGGCAAGGCCTCCACGCGGTCGAGCGCGGCGAGGTAGTGCGCCACGCCGGTCCAGGGCGCGGTGCTCTCCGGGGCCAGGTGCGGGAAGGTCTCGGGCAGGATGTGGTCCGCGCTGAAGAGCAGGTCGCCCAGTTGCAGGCAGACCTGGCCGGCGCAATGGCCAGGGGCGTGGACCACCTGGAACCGGCCGTCCAGCAAGTCACCATCGGCCAGCACGGCCTCCGCCGGGATGCCCAGCACGCGCTGGTGCGGCGTGTGGTAGAGCGCCATGGCCTCGCCGATTTGCGCCGGATCCAGCCCGGCCTCCGCGAAGAAGCGCTCCAGTTCGCGGCCGACGGCGGTGTGGTGCTCGTGCGGCTGCTCGATCACGCGGCGATCGTAGGCGTGGATGGCCACGGGCGCCTGGGTGCGGGCGCGCAGGTAGTCGAGGCCGCCGTAGTGGTCGATGTGGCCGTGGGTGACGATGATGCGGTCCAGGCTTTCCCAGCTTACGCCATCGCCCCGCAGCGCCTCGAAGCCGGCCGCCAGGTCCTCGTCGGACTCGGGCAAGCCGCTCCCGGTGTCGATCAGGGCCTGGTAGGCGCCGTCGACGACGACGTAAGCGTTGGCCTCCAGGCCGGTGTAAACGCGCATGGGCAGACGGTAAATCCGCGCGCCGCGCGGACCGTCCAGGCGCTCGATGGCGGGCATAGGGTTGATCTCGCTCTCGGGGTTGATCCACGCTTCCCGTACCCCACTCGCGCGCGCGGGGAACAATGGGGGCGATGCCACATGCCCTCTTCTTAGCTTCGCTCCTGCTGATTGCCCAGGCCGACCTGCCCGAAACCCTGCCATTGCTGGGCGACGGTCCGTCGGTGGCCGAAGCCGCCCAGACCTTCTTGTGGACCCACCCCTACGAGTTCACCTACCGCCCCGCGCGCTGGGAGCTCGAGCGCAACGACGGCAACGGCGCCGTGCGGCTGCGCTGGGGCGAGACCACGGCCAGCCTCACGATTTCGTTGGACGACGCCCCGGTGCCCCAGGGGGCGCCAACCTACAAGACCTTGGTGGGCGGCGTGCCCGCGGTCGAGACGCTGGGCTGGGAGGACAACGGCGACGGCCGCCCCCAGACGCTCTACGACATGGTCCGCGTGAAGCGCGGCAGCCGCACCATCCTGCTGGTGCTGGCCGTCCCGGAGAAGCACGAAGGCGTGGCCGACGCCGCCACCCTCGAAATGCGTAAGATCCAGCAAGCCTGGAAGTGGCACTAGCTCACCAGGGGCAGGGCGCGTAGTCCTTCAAGAAGATGCCGAAGTGCGGCGTGGCGGGGTTGTTCAGGCCGTCCGCGACCGGGTGGTAGATGCGCGCCATGCCGTCCACGATGTCCAGCGGCGCGAAGAAGGCGTTCTCTTGCTGGTTGCGCTCGCGCTTGGGCGTCGGGTTCTCGTCCGTGACCCAGCCGGTGTCCACGCTGGTCATGTAGATGTTGTCCTTGGCGTAGTCCGCGCCGGAGGTGCGCGTCATCATGTTCAGGGCGGCCTTGGCCATGTTCGTGTGCGGGTGGTAGACCGTCTTGTGGCGGCTGAACTGGCCCTCCATGGCGGAGACGTTCACGATGAAGCGGCGCTCGTGCGGGCTGCGCAGCATCAGCGCCTTCAGCCGCGCGTTCAGCACGAAGGGCGCGATCGAGTTGACCAGTTGGACTTCGACCAGCTCCGGGGCGCTGACGTCGTCCAGGCGCAGCAACCAGCTGTTGACGTCGCGCGAGTCGGCGCGCTCCTCGTGGTCCGCGTAGCGGTCGAGCGGCAGCACGTCCTTCACGGCCAGCGACGCGGAGGTCTCGACCAGGGCCATGTTCGAGGCCTGCGCCACCACCTTCCGCGCCTCCGGGGGCAAGGCCTCCAGCGCGCGCTGCTCCTGGGCCAACAGCTCGTTGTAGAAGCCCTGCGGGCGGCGGATCGTCTGAGCGGCGTTGTGGATGATGATCTCCAGCGACGACTCCGTCGCCGTCAGGTGCTCCGCGAAGGCCTCGACCGCGGGGATGTTGCGGAGGTCCAGGCCATAAAGCTGCAAGCGGTGCAGCCACTGGGCGCTGTCCGGCTCGGAATGCAGGCGCATGGCCGCGGCCTTGGGGAAGCGCGTCGTCACGATCACGCGGGCGCCGTCGCGCAGCAACCGCAGCACCATCTGGTGCCCAATCTTCACGCGGCCGCCCGTGACCAGGGCCGTGCGGCCCGTCAGGTCGGTGCTGAGGCTGCGCATCGTGTAGTTGTAGGCGGCGCAAGTGGGGCAGAGCAGGTGGTAGAAGAAGTGGACCTCCGTGAAGTCCTGCTTGCAGACGTAGCACGTCTCCGGCTCGTTCAGCACCCGGATCGGCGCGCTGGGCGGCGCCAGCAGTGCATGGGCCGGGGCCACCGCGTCACGCTGGATTTGCACCATGCCGGTGCTGGCCTTGACGGCGCGATCCTGGCCGACCACGCGGGCCTTCTCGGCCTGCTTGTCGTGCCTGCGGCCCTCGCGGTAGATCTTCGAGATCAGGCTGTTGAAGCGGTCCGTGCGCGGGATCGTGCCATGGGAGTCCGCGATGCGTTGCATCACGCTCAGGCAGATTTCTAGTTCGTTCTCGGGAATATCCAAGGAAGGGTTCTCGTCGGGAGCGGGACTTGTCATCCAGCATTATACGACGCGCGCCGCCCGCCACGCTACGGTTCTTCGACCGACTAACCCGGAGGAGCAGCGCCTTGAGGTTGTTTTCGCACTTGGTGCTGGCCCTTTGCCTGATGCTGGGCTGCTTCGCGCCGCCCGCCCAGGCCGAGAACCGCGAGGTCCCGTACCTGGCGCTGGCGCCGCTGGCCCTGACCACGGGCTACTTCTACGCGGGCCGCTGGGACCGCGCCATCATCGCGCCGATCGCCGTAACCACCCTGGTGGCGGCGGGGGCCATGGGCGGCTTCATGCTCGCCACCGACAAGGACACCATGCACGACCCGATCGGCGCCTGCCTGGGCATCCTGGTGCTGCCGGCCGCGGGCGGCCTGGTGGGCCTGGGGCTCGGCACCACCCTGGTGCTGGTCGACCAGGCGTTCCTGGCCGGCTGGGTCGCCCCGGCGATCACCACGGCCACCCTGCTTGGGTTGACCGGCTTGCAGTACGCCCAGCCGTTCTAACGAACCGCCAGGTCCACGGACCGGTGGGCTGCAAGCCGCACGCCCTGGCCGGAGGCCAACGCCAGGTACCGAGGCTGGAAAGTCTCGTCCAACATGAAGACCTTGTTCACGCCCTCCAGCGTCAAGGACTTGCCGCCCTCGTCGATCACGCGCACGGTCTCCACGTCCGCCGGCCGAACCCCGGCCGGTAGGGGAACGGAGGTGCGGAGACCGTTACCGCCCCACATCGGATCGATCGTGGGGTCGCCGAGATCGGAGCGGTACCAGCGGTCCTGCCCCTTGAGCTTCACGGCCACGGCGATCTGGCTGTGGCCAGGGTTCTCGACGCTGAAGTCCACGTAGAGGTACTGGCGGAGGTCGAAGACCTTGGTAGGGCGATCGCCACCCGAGTTGGCGAAGACGGCCGCCGCTTCCGACGGGGATAGCAGCTTGCCCTCGCGCCGGAGCTCGGCGTCCGAGATGCGGTAGGTCCACGGGTTCTCGTCCATCAACGACTCGCGGCTGGGCCCTGCAAAGGCCTGCACCTTGACGCGCGGCCGGAAGAGCAGGTGCGTGCTGCCGCGATCATCATAGGAGTTGTTGGTGCGCGCCACGCGCAGGATCGGGTGGTTGGCCTCGTAGCTCCCCTGGAAGCCGCCGGTCTCGTCAAGCCACCCGACGTAGCGCGTCTCCTTCACCGTGCCCGTCGGGCCGACCACCACGGTGACGATGGGGTCGGGATCGGTCTGACGGCCCCAGCTGGCCTGCTCGGCGACCGGATCGGCGCCGGTGCCCCCGTCTTCGTTGCTGTGCATCACGGCGTACGCAAGCACGGTGTCGTCGCCTTCGCGCGTGGCACGGCACCACATCATGAGCGGTACGTCGCTGTGGTTGTTGTCGTCCCGGCCGTAGAAGAAGGGCTGGTAGCGCTCCGCCAGGCCCTGGACGCCCGCGCTGGGCGCCTCGATGCGCGCGGAGGAGACCTCCACCGCGCGCGCGCCGGGGCTGGATGCGGGTTGGTTGAAGGCCAACGTGATGGAGTGCTCGCCCGCCTCCAGGCGCCCCAGCGCCAACGGGTAGGCGGTGGCCTGCGCGCCACCGTACAGCACCACGTCCTGGTTGTACTTGCCGTCAACGAAGACGGAGACCACGGCCGATTCTGAGCCTGCCACGCCCCAGTCCGTGCCCGGGGCCGCAGCCGTGAGCGTCAGCGCGGCCTCGCGGGCGGCGCCCAGCGAGAGGGCGATTGCCCGAGGCAGCCCCCCGCCCCGCCACAGCTCCGCCGGCCGGTCCGCCGGCACGGCCACAGGCGTGCCCACCGGGCGCACGGCCGGGCAAGCCACCAGCGGCCCCTCGTGCGGCACGTGCTCGAAGCGTTGGTGGCCATGGACCAGCAGGTCCTGCACGCGGTCTGGGATGCGCGTGTCCCCCAGCGCCAGCACCGCCCACTGCACCTCGTTCTTGGCGAACGTGGCGGGCCGGCGGGCGAGCTGCAGGAGGGCGCTGGGCCAGTGCAGGGGGTTGAGGTCCATGGGATCGGCCGCTCCTACTGCAAGGCGTGGATCACCTGGGCGAAGCGGTCGTAGCCGTTGAGGCCGCCGTTCACCGCCCGGCGAACGCCCTGCCAGTCGCCGCGTGCCGCCTTGCCGGGGATGTCGCGCCCCGAGAAGTATGACGCGAAGATCCGCGCGGCGGCATCCGGCTGGAGCGCCAGGTCCGGGTTGCCTTCCAGGTCCAAACCCAGCTTCTCGCCGTAGGTGTGGTAGTTGGAGCGGCCCGTCAGCTGGATGTAGCCGCGGCCCTTGTAGCGCACGCCGTCGCCCGGGTGGGTGTTGCCGAGGTCCGACCGGCCCTCGTAAGCGGCGCCGGACGCGTACTCCGGGATCGGCTTGAAGCTGCCCGTCTCCACGGCGATCGTGGCGATCGCGCAGATGATGGCGTTGCGCTCCGTGATGCCGGCAGCGCGCAGGGCCTTCTCGACCAGCGGCCAGTTCTGCGCCACCAACGCCTCGCTGGCGCCCGTAGCCTTGGCGATTTGGGCCGCCGAGAACATGCTGGGGCCGCTCGGCCCGGGGGCGGGCGCGGGCGCCGGAGCCGGTGCGGGTGAATTGGCGCCGCCCGGCAGCTTGAGCACCTGGCCGGCGTAGATCAGGTCGGGGTTCGAGATCTGGTCCTTGTTCAGTTCGTAGATCTCGTTCCAGCGACCAGCGTCGCCCAGGGTCTGCTGGGCGATCGCCGACAGGCTGTCGCCGCCCTGCACGGTGTCGGTCTTGGCTTCCGGCGCCGGCGCGGGCGCAGGCGGGGCCGGCGGCGGAGGCGGCGGGGGAGGCGCGGGAGGAGCCGGC
>JAQBPE010000078.1 GCA_028287685.1 Cyanobacteria bacterium RYN_339
TCGCTCTTCGCCCTGGCCAAGATGCCCGGTGCCTCGAGCCCCGTCCCACCCAGCGTGACGGCCGACGTGGACACGGCCACCACCGCCGTGACGTGCTACGTGAAGGACGAGATCACCAAGGGCAAGGTGCTGGCCGACATCGATATGGCGGGCTATGCCGCGGACGTGGCGGCCCTGACGGCCGGCATGACCCAGGCCCAAGCCAGCGCGGCCGCCGGCTCCAGCGTGCCGGTCGTCGCCGCCTTCGTGCGCGCCTACTTCGCGGGCGTCGGGTCTGCCCCCCAAGTGTTCCCGCCACCGCCGCCGCCGAAGTTCACCTTCATCAACACCGTTGCGGGGACGGCCGCGCACTTCTCGCTGCCGGTGGGCCTGGCGCGCGATGCCGGCGGCAGCCTGTACATCGCGGAGCAGGGCACCAGCCAGATCTGGAAAATCTTGCCCAGCGGGGCGCTGTCGGTGCTGGCGGGCGCGGGCGGCACGGGCTTTGCCGATGGCGCGGGCCCGACCGCGTTGTTCAACCAGCCGCAAGGGCTCGCCGTGGACGCCAGCCAGAACGTCTACGTGGCCGATCGCTTCAACCAGCGCATCCGCAAGATCTCGCCGGCAGGCGTGGTCACGACCCTGGCCGGCAACGGGGCGACCGGCGCGGGCGATGGCCCGGCCGCCGGCGCGACCTTCTGGAACCCGTTCGGCGTGGCGGTTGACGCCGCGGGCAACGTGTACGTGGCGGACCGGTCCAACAACCTCATCAGAAAGGTAACCGCAGCGGGGATGGTGACCACCTTGGCAAGCGGCTTCCAGTACCCCGAGAGCCTCGCAGTCGACCCGGCCGGGAACGTGATCGTGGCGGACCGCGCCAACCACCGCCTCAAGAAGATCACGCCGGACGGCACCGTCTCGACGCTGCTGGGCAACGGCACCCCCGGGCACGTCGACGGCCCCGTGGCCTCGGCCCGGATCGACAGTCCCTACAACGTGATGGTGGACCCGGCCGGCAACGTGTACTTCACCTGCCGCAACCCCAGTTCGGGCATGAACACCGTGCGCGTGCTCACGCCGGGCGGGCTGGTTGCGACCGTCGCCGGAGCCCCCGCGCCCGCGACCGGCGCCTCCGTGGACGGTCCCATCGCAACGGCACGGCTGAGCCAGCCATGGGGGCTGGCGCTGGCGCCTGATGGGCGCTTGTTCATGACGGAGATGGGGTCTGGCAGCCTGCGGGTGTTGGTACCCTAGACCGTCCGGGCACGGGTCTAAGCGTTCGGTGGCGGGAACAGCACGCTCAAGTGTGCCACGCCTTTGAAGCGGGCGTGCAAGTGGCTGAGCGCGTACGCCGCGCCTCGTAGTTGCCCGCTGTTGAAGCCGGCCAGCACTTGCCCATGGGCCTGCTCCGGCACCCGCGCCAGCGTGCCGGCGACCTTCTCGGCTTCCTGTGCCATTTGACGCGCCTGGCTCCACTGTTGTAGCGCCAACAGGGCATCGCGCGCGATCGGCATCTCCGTATAGAACAACTTGGCGAGGTGGGGTAGCCAGGGCCGTAGCGGCGGCTGGATGCCTTCGGCCAGCTTGGCCGGCGGGTCGAAGGCGCTTTGCACTTGCGGCCAGGGGTGGCGGGGGCCGGGCAGGCCGGTGGCGATCATCGCGGCCTGGACCAGGGCGAGGCGCGGTGAGACGTAGCCCAGCACCTCCGTCGCCAGCCGGCGAGCGGCCTCGAAGGCTTTCGCGCCGCCCACCGAAGATCGGTCGCCGAACTGCCGCCCCGCCGCGCTCTGCGGCGCCAGCGAGCCCGTGTTGCGCCGGGGTGCCGTGTTGCCGGCGACCCAATGGTCCAGCTTGCCGGTCTGGCGCGTGCCGCCGGGTAACTCGCGCACGGCCGGCCGCGGCGCGATGCCGCGGATGGCGACCTCGTCCTGGGGCGCACGCGCGCCCGGGAGCTTGCCGGTCGGCGTGCGGACGGTCGGCGTTTCCGCACCGATCTGCAGCTTGGTGGTGGGCGAGCGCCCGGCCGGCGGCGGTGAGGCCGACTGGGGCTGGGCGCCGACGTTGGGTTGGGGTTGGGGTTGGGACGGGGGCTGGGGCTCGCTCGGGTTGCCCTGTTCGCGCAGCGACGCGCCCAGGCCTTGCAAGCCGCGCGTCGCCGCGGAGAGCGCCTGCAGATCGTAGGCTTCCAGCGTCCGCAAGGTTTCGAGGGTGGCGGCCGTGGGCGCCAACTCCAGGAAGGTGCGGCCCTTCGCGACCTCGGCCTGCACGGCGGCCAGCCGGCCGTTCACGCGTTCCGTCAGCGTGTCGTCCCAAGGCGCGCGACCTGCCACCCGCAGCCCATCCAATTCCAGCCGCATCGCGCGCGCCACCTCGAGCGAAAAGGCCATCACGCGCTCGATGCGTTGCCGTTCCCGCTGGATTCGCGTCTCCACGCCCACGGCGCGTTCGCCCAATTGGAGCTGACTTTGGTGCTGGATCGGTTGACCTCCGAAGGGGGCTCCGCTAAGCTACCAACAGTCTAGCATGATCCCCGAAGAGGACGACTTGAGCGATTTCCCGGTTGGTTATCCGGACGTCCGGCCGCTGGGGCGCGGCGCCTTCGGCGAGGTATACGCCGCCGTCGACGCGCGTGGCCGTGCGGCCGCCCTCAAGGTCATGGCGCCCGAGGCCGCGGCGCGCCCGGAGGCCGTCTGGCAGTTCCTGGGAGAGTACCGGCGCCTGGCGCGCCTGGACCACCCGGCCTTCCCCGCCGCTTTCGAGGAAGGTAGCACGCCCGAAGGCCGCCCCTTCTACAGCATGGCGCTGGCGTCGGGCGATGAGCCGGCCGCCGCTTCCCGCGAGCCCGCCGAGGTGCGCCGCGTGCTGCTGGCCGTGGCCGAGGCGCTGGCCTACATGCACGGCTTGGGTTACGTCCACAACGATTTGAAGTTGGAGAACTTGCGCCTGGCGCCGGACGGCCATGTCTGGGTGCTCGACGTCGGCTTGATGGCCCCGATCGGCCAGAAACGCGAGGCCGTGGCGGGCACGCCCACCCACATGGCCCCGGAGGTCCTGCGCAAGGCCCCGGTCGCCCCGGGCGCCGATCTCTATGCGCTGGGCGTGCTGGGCTACGAGCTGTGGACGGGGCGCACACCGTACAATGGCGGCCCCGGCGAGTTGGCACGCGCCCACCTCCAAGCCTCGCCGCCGGCATTGCCTGCCGGCGATCCCGCGTTGGCCGCGCTGCTGGTGGGGCTGCTCGCGAAGGAGGTCGACCGCCGGCCGCCTTCCGCGCTGGCCGTGCTGGGCGCCCTCGGCCGCGACGTGGACCCCGCCCTGGCCGCGGGGCCCTTGCCCGGGCTCCAGGGCGGCGGCTTCATCGGCCGGGGCCCGGTGCTGGCCGCCTGGCAGGCGACGCTGGCCGAGCCGGAGGCGGGCTGGTTGGCCGTGGCCGGCGGGCCGGGCGAAGGCAAGAGCCGGCTGCTGGACGAGCTGCGGCTGGCCGCCCAGTTGGCAGGCCGGACCTGGGTGGGCGCGGCCTGCGCGGGCGGCGCCCCCGGCGGGCCGGTGCGGGCACTCGTGGCCCAGGCCCTGGCGGCGGCGGGGCTGCAAGCGGAGGGCGTGGCCCGCGCCTGGCTGGACGGCGCGTTGACGCCGGAGCTGGCCGACATGGAACCGGCCGCGCGCAAGGTGACGCTCTTCGCCGCCGCCGCGCGGGCGCTCGCGGAAGCAGCCGAGCGCTTGGGCGGGCTGGCCCTCGGCCTCGACGATTGGCACCGGACGGACGACGCCAGCCGCGACTTCCTGGACTTCCTGCGCCGCTCGCCCTTGCCGGCGCCGCTGGCCTGGGCGATCGCCCTCGATCCGGTCCAGGCCCCAGCCGAGCGGGCACTGCCCATCGAGTTGGCGTCGTTGGCGCTGGGACCTTTCGATGCCGAGGACGCGGCCGCCCATGTCGCCGCCCGGCTGGGCGCCCCGGCGCCGGCGGGCCTGTTGGAGGCTCTGGCGGGCTCGGCGCGTGGCAACCCCTTGTTGGTGGATCTGGCGCTGGAGCACCTGGTCGCCCGCAAGGCCTTGCGGCGGGAGCCGGCCGGTTGGGCCTACGATGCCGTGGCAGCCTCCACGGCGGGGCTGCCTGCCGGGCTTGCGGAGGCTTGGCGTGCACGCTACGAGCGCCTCGACCCGGCCGCGAAGCGCCTGGTGGCAGCGGCCGCCCTGGCGGCGCCCGCCGGCAGCCTCGCCGTGCCCTTGCTGGCCCAGGCCGTCCAATTGGCCGGTTCCGAGCTGGCCAGCGCGGTGGACGCGCTGGCCGCCGAAGGCGTGCTGGCGATCGAAGGGGGCTTCGCGCGCTTCCTCGCAGGCGGCGCCGAAGCGCTGTTCTCGGCGGATCTCGACGCGCCGACGCGCGCGGCCTGGACCACCGCCTGGGCCGCCGCGCTGCTGGGGCCCGCCCAAGACCTTCCCGGCGCTCCTTTCGATGCGTTGGCGCAGGCCGCGGCCCTTGCCATCGCCGGTGACGCGCCCGGCGCCCGCGTGTTGGCGGCCGAGGCCGGCCGGCGCGCCATGGCCATGTCGGCCCCGGCCGAAGCGTTGCGCCTGCTTGGGGCGGCTGAAGCGCGCATGCC
>JAQBPE010000112.1 GCA_028287685.1 Cyanobacteria bacterium RYN_339
CCCTCACGTGGCTGCCGCGCGGCACCGCCACCACGCCGGGCGACGTCTGGCTGACGCACGGCCTGGTGGCCTACACCTCCGACTTGCTCAAGGGCAAGGAAGACGGCGAGCAGGCCTACGTAGCGGCCCAACACGCCCATTTGATGGCCTACGAGACCTTCTTGCGCAAGACGCCGGCCGCCGACCTGCCGTTGGCGGCGGCGATCGCCCCCAACAACCCCGCCTGGGGCCCCGTGGTTTTACATAAGGGCGCGCTGGTCTGGTCCCTGGTCCATGACGAGCTGGGCGACCAGGCCTTCTGGGAGCTGCTCGCCAAGCACCATGCGGCGCTTGCCAAGGGCGACGTCTCGCTGGCCGGCTTCCTGGACCTGGCCGGCCGCCGGCTCGAGTTCGTCTCCTCCTGGCTGGGCCAGCCCGGCCTGCCACGCTTCCGGCTGGAAGAAACCGCGGTGGCCGGCGAGCCCGGCAACTACCAGGTGACGGGCGTGCTGAGCCAATCCGGTGGCACGTTCCAGACCCCGCTGGAGGTCGCGCTGGTGGCGGAGGCCGGCGTGGACCGCATTAACTTCCAGACCTTCTCGCCGCGCGTGCCCTTCCACTTCCTGAGCGCCACGCGCCCGCTGCGCCTGATGGTGGATCCCGGCGAGAAGCTGCCCTTGGCGCGCCTGCGCCACCTCTGGGTGGGCGAATCCCTGCTCAAGCCGGGCCTGGTGGTGGCCTACGGCACCGGCGGTGAGCCCGCAGAAGCCGAGGCCAACCGCACGGCCGCGCTGGCGCTGGCCAAGACCGTCGTCGAGCAAGGTGGCCAGGAGCCCCCGGTCGTCGCGGACGGCGCGCTGGGCCCGGAACAGCGCAAGGGCCCGCTGGCCCTGGTGGGCCGCCCCAGCACCAACAAGGTCGTGGCCGCCTGGGAAGACCAGCTGCCCGTGCGCTTCGTGGAGGAGGGCAAGGGCCTGTGGTGGCAGGGCCGCACGTTCCAGGACGTCAGCCACGGCGTGATCCAGGCCATCCCCAACCCGGAGGCTCCCGACCAGCCCGTGGTGGTGCTGTCCGCCTTGTCGGCGGCCGCCATCCAGGAGGGCGTGAAGTATGGCAAGCGCCAGGCCACCTACTGCCTGTTCGACGCCACGCAGGTGGTGGAGGAAGGCGAGGCCATGCGCACCTACCCGGACCTCGACGCCGTCCTCTATTGAAGCTTGAGGGCCTGGATCTTGTGGTTCTTGGAGTCGGACACGTAGATCGTGCCGTCCGGCCCCAGCGCCAGGCCTTCCACGTTGCCGTTGCCCAAGTTCGCGATCGTGCTGACGAAGCCCTGGGGCGAGAGCAGGCGGATGGCGCCGGACTTCATGTCCGCCACGTAGGCGGTGCCGCCGGCGTCGACGGCCAGGCCGACCGGCTGCGAGAAGCTGGCGGTCCAGTAGGTGCCATCGGCCTCCTTGTTGTCCAGCGTGCCCGCGAAGAGGCTCATGGCGCCCGCCAGGGTCAGGTGGCGGATCGCGCTGCCGTTGCTGTCCGCCGTTAGCATGTAACCACCCGGCGCAAAGGCGATGCCGCGCGGCCCGCGCGTACCCGCCTCGGTGCCGATGCCGTCCGCCGTGTCCGTCGAGCCGTTGCCGGCCAGGGTCGAGACCGTGCCGTCCACCGCCACCTTCCGGATGCGGTTGTTCGCGGTATCGGCCACGTACAGCGTGCCGTCCGGCCCCATGGCCAGGCCTTCCGGGGCGTTGAACTTGGCGGCGGTGCCGGCGCCGTCCAGGAAGCCGGCCGTGCCGGTGCCCGCGATCGTGCTGACGACGGCGTGGTCCGTGGCGTAGTCCGCCACCTTGCGGATGCGGTGGCCGTTGCGCTCGGAGACATACAGCCCGCCCTTGCCGTCCAGCGCCAGCCCGCAGGGCCAGTCGAACTTCGCCGTCTTGGCCGGGCCGTCCGTGCCGCCCGGCGAGCCCGCGCCGGCCACGATCGTAACGGGGTGGGTGGGGTCGTTGAGGTCGATCTTGCGGATGTATTCGCCGAAGGCCTCCGCCACCAGCAAGAAGCCGGCCGGGTCCACCACCATCTGGGCCGGGTGGTTGATCGCGGCCTTGGTGCCGGCGCCGCCCTTGGACGCGGCCGTGCCATCGCCGGCCAACACGCTGACGGTGGCGGTGCGGGCGGGCGGCGTCGCCAGTGGGACGCAGGGCGCATCCGTCCCGGTGGCCCCCACCTCATCGGCGAGCGCCGTCATGAGCGTCTCCCGCACGGCCTTCGCGCTGACCTCGTCGGAAAGCACCTGGACCATCGACGCGATCATGGAGGCCCCCGCCGACGTCATCTCGATGTAGTTCTGGGCGGGCAGGCCCAAACCGAGCATGATGCCCTTGCCCAGGTCGGCCCGCTTGAGGTCGTTGGTGCTCAGGAAGTCCCCGACCAGGAACTCCGACAGGTCCGTGGGCGTGCGGACCTGGACGGGGGGCGCGCCGTTGCGGTCCAGGTTGGCGATCTTCACGGAGGTGGCGTCGTCGAAGGCCTTGGGGTTGGCGTTCAGACGCTCGGCCGCCGCGGCCTCCAACGTATGCAGGATCTGCTTGAGCACGGGCAGGGCCGCGCCGGTGATCTTGGCGCCCGGCTCCAGCCCCGTGGCGATCTGCACGCCTTCCACGTCCAGGTTGGCGATCACCGCGTCGGCGAAGCGGATCAGCACGCGCCGGCGCGCCTCGCGCGGCAGCCCCTTGAACTCGGGCGCCAGGAAGAGGCTCTCGTAGCTGTTCAGGCCGATGCGGATCGCCTCGCCGGAGGCCGAGCCGTGGTCGTTGACGGGGTGGCAGGGGTCCGGGTCGAACACCTCCGCCAGTCGGCTGGCCATGGTGCGGCGCAGGTAGGTCGTGATGACCGTGGTGCCCTCGTCCACCAGCAGGCCCTGGGCGTTGACGGAGCGCGCCAACAGGTCCACGGCCAGGCGCGTGTCTTGCGTGCCGGCCACGCTGGCCACCACCAGCACGTTGCGGGCCTGGTTCTCGGGCAGGTGCACCGTGAACTCGCCCTTGGCGTTGGTGTAGATGGCGTACACGGGCTTGCCGGCCCGGTCCACGCCCAGCGGCAGGAAGGCCCCGTTGGCGAGGCTGCGCACGCCCACCAGCATGCCGCCGACGGGCAGGGCCACCTGGCCGGCTGCCGCGGCCTCCAGCAGCGTGCGCTTGGTCTTGCCCGTCAGCCCGCCGCCGTTGTTGGAGATCAGCCCGGCGCCGTTGTCGGAAATGATCCCGCCGCCGTTGTTCGCGATCAGGCCCCCGCCGTTGTCCGATATCAGCTTCACCTTGCCCGTCAGCGCCGCGCCCAGGTGGCTGGAGATCTGCGCCGGGTCACGGCCAACCAGGTTGCCGGCGTTGTTGGCGACCAGTCCGCTGCCGTTGTTGGCGATCAGCCCCGCGCCCTGATCGGAGACGAAGCCGCCGCCGTGGTCGGAAATCAGCTGCGCCGCGCCGGAGGAGACGGCGTAGGCGGCGTCCAGCGAGATCTTGCCGGCCAGCTCCGTGCTCGCGCCCTTGGGGGCGGCCAGGACGTCATCCCCGAGGGCCGTCGGCGTCGTGGTCGTGGCGCCTACCGTCGTCGAAGCCTTGGGTTTGGGCGAGGCGGCCGGCTTCACAGGCGTGGGCGTGCGCACACAAGCCGTCACCATGACGGCCAGGAACAGCACGCTGGATAGGCGGCGGAGCATATCGCTTATGTACCCGCCAGCCGAGCCTCCAAGTCCGTCTGCACTTCGCTGAAGCGCTCGAAGGGCACGAAGGGGATTGCCCGCTTCACGCAATACGTCGCGAGCGCCATATCGCGCTTCGCGTAGACCAGGTCGGCTTCCGGCGCCGCCAGGCGATCGCTGAAGCCGTCACCCACGAACACGGTGTACAGCCCCTCGGCCTTGGCGGCGCGCAGCACCGCCGCCTTGTCCACGCCGGTCGGGCAGGCGCGGTCCACGGGCACGAGGCCGAAATGCGTGTCGTGGCGGTAGGCCTGGTTGGCCGTGATGGGGGGCGCCACCCCGGCCTGTTCCATGAAGGCCTGGATGATCTCCCCAAGCCCCGCCGAGACGATCGAGAACGGCACGTCGCGCTCGGCACACCAGGCGTGGAAGGTCGTGAAGGTGGGGTCGATCTTGACCTCGCCCAGCAGCAGTTGGATGGCGGTCTCCAAGGGCACCTCGCAGGCGCGCATGGAGGTGTCGAGCACCTCCCAGAGGGTGCCGCTGCCGTCCCGGAACAGGCGATCGTAGGCCTCGCGCCGGTCCGCGCCGATGTACTTGTCCACCAGCGCGTCGTTGCAATCGCGCAGGGTGATGGTGCCGTCGAAGTCACTGAACACGGCCATCCGCATGGGGACACTATACCACGGCGTTCAGGCAGGGGTTGATGCAAGCACCTGATGGCAAGTAAGCTGGACGGGGGAAGGAGTCTGCGATGGAGCTGACCAACCGGCACTGCGTGCCATGCGAGGGCGGCGTCCCCAAGCTGGGGGCCGCGGCCGTGCAAGACCTTCTCGCGCAGGTGACGGGCTGGGTGCTCGGCGACGGGCGCATCGCCAAGCGCTTGAAGTTCCGAGACTTCGCGCACCTGATGGCCTACGTGAACCGGCTGGCGGACCTGGCGGAGCTGGAGGGGCACCACCCCGACTTCGCGGTCCACTACAACATCCTGGACGTCTCGGTCTGGACCCATGCGGTGAACGGCCTGACGGAGAACGACTTCATCCTGGCGGCGAAGATCGACGCTATGGGAGGCGGGCATGCACTTTCTTGAGCTGCCGGCGGTGTATGCCCGCCTCGGCGGGCTGCTGGCCGGCTCCGTCGCCAAGCAGGTCGAGCGCGTCCTACCGCAACCGCTGGCGTGCCTGGCCCGGGGCATCGCTTCTCCGATCGTCGGCCTCCTGCCGCTGCCCATCCGCGAGGGCTGGGCGCTGGCCCACCGCGAGGAGCCCCAGCACCCGGTCTTGATGGTGCCGGGCTTCATGGGCCCCGGCTTCCTGCTGACCCCCCTGGCGGTCTTCCTGCGCGCCCATGGCCGCACGGTGCACGTGCTGAGCACTTTCCCGGCGCTGGGTGGGGTGGAGGCGTCCGCGCACCGGATCGTGGGGGCGATCGCCCGCCTACGCGAGGAAACGGGGGCGGCGCAGGTGGACCTGGTGGCCCACAGCATGGGCGGCCTGGCCTGTCGCTACTACATGAACCATCTCATGGAAAGCCCGCTCGTCCGCCGCTTCGTCAGCATCGCGACCCCACACAAAGGCACGCACCTGGCGCACTTCCCGTTCACGCGCAGCGCCAAGGACATGCGGCCGGGCGGTGACCTGCTCGCGGCGATGGCGGATCGGCCTCCCGCCGAAGGCGTGCGCTGCTACACCATCCGCGCCGGCTGGGATCAGATCGTGGTCCCACGCCACCACGGCCGCTGGGAAGGCCACGCCCGGGACCACGAGCTGCCGTGGGCGGAGCACTGGGCCGTGCAGCTGGACCCCCGCACGCTCGCATTGGTGCTGGCCCTGCTGGAGGAAGACGAGCCTGCCGAAGTCATACAGGAGCCCGTCGTCTCGGTCTAGGGAAGCCATGATTGCTCTAGGGATCGCAGAGCGTGTGCACGCGCACGGTAACGTCCGCCGCCAACTTGCCCACCAAGAACAAGTAGATCGTCCGATGGGAGCCCAAGCCACGGTTCTCGACGCCGGGGAAGGCCACGTGCACGGTGCGTGCATCCTGGGTGATCTGGGTGATCACGGGCTGGGCCTCGCTGTAGGTGGTGCGAGCGTCGACCAGTGCCACCACGTCATACCGCGTGAAGTCTACCGGCGGGGGAGCCCAGGGCAGCTGATAGAGTAAGTCAGAGCGCCAGAGCTGCTCCCAGCCTGCCGCATCGCGGATAATGCGAGGACCCTGTGCGACCGCCGTGTTCGGGATGTTCCAGTCCGCGCGGAAGTGGAACCGCGCGGCGGGAGCGGGCATGTCCATCACCGGGATCAGTGCGCGCAGCAAGCCCTCGCTGGTGGAGGCGGAGACCAAGGCCACGCCGCCGTGCAGGGCTAGTAGTTCGCCGGAGGCGGAAACACTGGCGATGCGAGGATCCGAGACCTGCCAACGGATCTCGGCGCTGGCGCGTCGGGCGAAGAGCCGCAGCGAGCCGCCTGGCGGCAGCACGGGCTCCCAGCTTGACGGACCGGACATCGGCTCGTCGTACCAGGTCAGGTCGAACGGCGGCACCCGGTCTCCCTGGGCAAACACGGGATCCGGGCAGCCGCCCGGCGGCGGGAAGGGACCCGGCGGGTAGGGCGGCCCCGGCGGGTGGGAGGGCGAGCCGGCGGGCAGGTTGTTGAAGGGGTCGGGAGTCGGGGTTGGCGGTGGTGGCGGGGTCGGTGTCGGGCCGGTAACGGGCACTGGTGCCAGCTTCGTCGAGCTATTCGTGCGCACCAGCACCACGCGGGCGTCCGGCGGCAAGAGCGGCACGGCGGCCACCACGACGCGAACCGTGGGGTCACAAGAGCAGACTTCCGGGGGCATATTGGGCATGACGGCCTCCACCACCGAGCCCCGAATGCTGGTGACGACCGGACCGGCCTCGAAGCCTTCTTGGGTCGTATTGACGTGGAAGGCGATCAGGGATTCCTTCGTGAAGTCCACCGGCACCGGCGACGCACCGGACAACCGGGCCATTTGGAAGGCTCGCCAATCCGCGTCCGAGCGGAGGACGGTGGCCCAGTCGCCAGAGTATTCACCGTCATTGCCGGTTGTTTGCGCGATGGCCTGGCGGACCCGGGTGGCCGGATCTACGATAGCGGCCAGGAGGTACTTGCGGCGACTACCGGACTGCGCGTAGACATGCACCGCGCCGGGGAGCGAGCCCGTCAAGCGGCCATCCGCGGTGACGGTGGCGTGCTCGCCTTCGAGCACGCCCCAGGTGATCCCGGGACCCGCCGAGGGCAACTGCACCGTCTCGCCGACCTGAAGGCTGACACCAGAGCCGCTTAGGTAGATGTAGGGTGGACCATAGCCCTCGCCAGGTAATGGCGTTGGGGTTGGGATCGGGGTGGGCGTGGGCGAGGCCAGAGGTTGGCTTCCCGGTATGATGCGCTCCCAGCGCCCGCCCTCTGCTTCCGCCGGCAGTTCCGCGAAGTCCGGCGCACGATACGGGTGCATCCCCGGCTCTTCTAGTGGCGCCAGCGACGCCACGATCGGACGCGGTGACTGGGCGATAACCTCCACCTGGGCAGGCGGCTGCCCGGCCACCGTGCGGCAGCTCGCCAACAGGATCAGGAACGTCAGGTAACGGAGCCTCATTGCTCCAATATACGATTCCGGCTAGCCGTCATCAAGATGCAACGGCACGCCCGAAGTGTGATTTACTTCGCAGGCTGCTCCGGCGGCACCAGCCCCGCCTTCGTGATGCGATCGCCCACCGCCAGGCCGCGCACCACGTCCATGCCGTTGACCACCTGGGCCCAGACCGTGAAGGCGCCGTCGAGGTGGGGCTGCGGGGCCAACGTCACGTAGAACTGGCTGTCCGCGCTGTTGGGGTCCTTGACCGCGCGCGCCATGGCGAGCGTGCCCAGCAATTGCTTGACCGTCTGGCCCTCGTACTCCGGCGGCAGGGGCTGGCCGCTGCCGCCCTTGCCCACCTTGGGGTCCGTGGCGGCCAGGGTCTTGGAGGCCGGGTCGCCCGCCTGGACGGCGAAGCCGGGCACCACGCGGTGGAACTGGATGTTGTCGTAGAACCCTGCTTCCACCAGCTTGACCACCTGGTCCACGGTGCGCGGGGCCTCCTTGGGGAAGGTCACGACGGTGAACTTGCCCTTCGACGTCTCGAAGGTGATCTTGGGCCCCAGGATCAGGAGGTGGCCGGCGGCCTCTTCCATGTCCGCGATCGAAGACGCCGGGTGGGCCTCCGGCTTGGTGGGGGGCTCTTGCGGGCGCTGGCCCATGGCGAACGCGGGGGCGGACAGCACGAGCAGGGTCACGGCGGCGGCTGCAAGGCGGCGGATCATGGCGACGTTTCCTTCCGGACGGGGATGCGGGGCACATTGTAGCCCGCTTCCCCCCCGTTAGCTAGCGGCCACAGCCCGCCCCGCCGCCGCGTATACCTCCAGCAAGGCGCTGGCGTTTTGCTGGGCCGAATAGCGCGTCACCACCCGCCGCCGGCTGGCCTCGCGCAAGCGCGCCAACTCGTCCGGATCGGCCAGCAGGGCCGTCAGGGCCGGGGCCAGCTCCTCCGGCAGCCGGGTCGGGTCGATCACCCGCCCCACGCCCTGGATCACCTCGCCGTCCGCGCCCACGTCCGTAGCCAGCGGCGCCGCGCCGCACGCCATGCCTTCCAGCAGGGCGATCGACAGGCCTTCCACGCTGGACGGCAGGGCGAAGACGTCGCAGCCGCGCAGGATGTCGCGGCGCTCGTCCTCGTCCTGGATGAAGCCCAACCAATGCACGTTGGGCACGTCCGCGTGCTTGCGGCGCAGGCGGGCGCCCAGGACGCCGTCGCCCACGATGGCCAGGTGGGTGTTCGGCGGCAGGCTGGCCTGCGTGAAGGCCTCGAGCAGCGCGCCCACGTTCTTTTCCGGGTCCAGCCGCCCCATGTAACCGACCACGTGCGTCGCCCCGATCGCGGCCTTGAACCGGCTGGGGCCGGGGCTCCAGCGCTGGACGTCCACCCCGTTCGGCACGACGTCGATCCGGCCGGCCGGCACGCCCAGGCGGGCCAGCTTGGCGCGCTGCAGCTCCGAGAAGATGATCACCCGCCCGCACTTCGCCAGCGTGGACGCATACATGCGGTAGACGAAGCCGCTCACGTGGTTCGGCAGCGAGGGCCGGTGGTCCAGCGCCACATGGAAGGTGGCCACCAGCGGCACGCCCAGCTCCCGGCAGACCTCCGGCAGGGCGAAGTCCAGCGGCGAGAGCGCGAACGACGCGTGCACCACGTCCGGCGCGAAGGCGCGCAGGCTGTCGGCCAGGCGGGCCCGCGTGTCCGGCATCGGGATCGTGTACATGTGCGTCTTGAAGAGGTAGGGCAGGCCCTCCTCGCGCTCGAAGTGCACCTCTTCCTCATGCAAGTAGAAGAAGGCCACCTCGTGGCCGCGGGCGCGCATGGTGCGCACCAGCTCCCGGCAGTACGTGACGATCCCACAGAACGGGAACTTCTTCCCGATCACCGCTATCCGCATCCGTCCACCCTCCGTTACAAAGCGTAACATTCCGCAAACCCGCGCCACTTGGGCGAATGGGCCATAGGCGCCAACGGATTTTGGCGATCGGGGCTGGATCGCGCACCACGAGCGGAGATGGGGAAATCCCGGAAAATTCTTTTCGGAACGACGCAAGCTTCTGGTTCGTTAAGCCTATATTAAAAATACGTTCGGTTTCGTTAAACCCGAGCGGTGTTTGTGAGATGAACCCCTAGCAGGAGGCTCCCGATAATGACCACGATTTCCAACCGCCCTATCAATATCTCCCCCATCAAGACCGTCGCGGCCCCCACCCAGCCCGCGCCGCAGACCACCGCCGCCGTGGCGCCCCTGCCGGTCAACACCGACGGCATCTTCGGCCTGGCCCCCAACACCGCCAAGACCGCCGTGGTCCTGGGCCTGAACCTGGGCCGCCTGTCCACGATGCCCGTCATCGGCCAGATCATCGCCTCCAGCGTCAAGAGCGGCTTCGGCCTGTCGAACATTCTGTGGACCGCGGTGCCCAGCGCCTTCCGCAACGTGACGGCCGTCGCCAAGCACTCCGAGTCCGCCGGCCGCGGCGCCGCCAACGTCGGCACCGAAGTCGCCTTCTCGATCGGCAAGGGCATCGTCTCCGGCGTGGCCGTGCAGGCCGTCTCCGTGGCGATGGGCCCCATCCTGGGCCTGATCACGATCCCCGCCGCCATCCTGCCGTTCGTCGGCATCGCGATTGGCCTGGGCTCGATGATGCTCGCCTACAAGGTGATGAACACCGTCATCAAGCACACCAAGATCGACCAGAAGATGGCCAATGGCATCACCAACCTGCTCGGCGGCGATCTGAAGCCCGCGAAGTAAGTTTCCCGGTACACCTCCTACTCCTCTCTCACTCACAAACACAGCGCCAAGGGGATCCGAAAGGATCCCCTTGGCGTTTTTGCACAGTTCCACCGGTCCAAGCCCGTGCTACGCTAACCGAAATATTTCTTTACAATTCAGGTGGGGCGAGGAGGGGCGGGGATGGATACGCGGACGTTGCACTTCATCATCATCGACAGCTGGCATCCGCAGGCCGTCATGAAGGAATTGGAGGCCGGGAACTTGCCCGCCCTGCAGTTCCTGGTGCGCCATGGCCGCATGAGCCTCGACTGCGCCTCGATCTTCCCCACGGTCACGCCGGCCTGCCTGACCAGCCTGGCCACCGGCGTGGGCCCTGACCAGCACGGCATCACGGGCGTGCTCTGGTACAACCGCGGCACCGACCGCTACGTGCACTACTGGCCGTACCCCCAGAGCCTGTACTGGGGCACGATCGACCACGTGATCACGGACTTCTTCCTGCGCATGAACCGCGAGCACCTCTCGCCGCGCATCAAGACGATCTTCGAGCTGCTCGAAGAGGCCGACGTGCCCAGCGCCAGCGTGAACTTCCCGATCTCGCGCGGTCCGTACCAGCACACGGCGCAGCTCCCCTGGTTCATCCGGCGCCTGGGCAAGCTGCCCCGCGACCTCATGATCCCCGGGCCCCGCTACATGCGCCACGGCGACATGATCCGCGGCAAACAGCCGCGCAACCGCTTCTTCGGCAAGTACGGCTTCAACGACCACCAGAGCGCGCTGCACACGGCGGAGCTGGTGCGCGAGGACCGGCCGGCCTTCCTGCTGACCTACCTCAACGAGAACGACCTGCGCACCCACCACAAAGGGCCGGAGAACATCGGCTGGAGCCTGCGCCGCGTTGACCGCGAGCTAGGCCTCATGCTGGATGCTTATGGCTCCTGGGAGCAGGCGGTCAAACATGCGCGCTGGATCATCACGGGGGATCACTCTCAGAGCAATACCTACCCCTACCGCCCGGGGTACGCGGTCAACGTCTTCAAGGCCTTCCCCAAGCACCGCGTCGCGCCCCTGCGTGGCGGCGGCCTGGAGGAGCACGGCTTCGACTTCGCCGTCACGCCCAACGACCGCATGAGCATGTTCTACTTCCCGCAGAACCGCGCGGAGGTGCGCGACGATGTGCTGGAGATCGTTTCGCAGTGGCCATCCGTCGACCAGGTCTTCTGGCGCGAGGGCGAGTGGTTCCACGGCCTGAAGCGCGAGACCGGCGCCACGATGCGCTGGCGCCGCGGTGGCCCCCACGTGGACCCGCATGGCGAGACCTGGGAGCTGCATGGCGACTTGAGCGTGGCGGGCGCCGCGCTGGTGGGCAACCGCGTGATCTACCCCGGTGACTACCCCAACACGGTTTCGCGCGTGGCCTCGGCCCTGTCGGTGCCGGGCGGCGGCTCGCTGCTGGTCACGGCCACGCTCGGCCGCGAGTACACGTCGGGCTTCCCGATGGGCCGCGGCAACCATGGGTCGCTGCATGCCCAGGACACGCACGTGCCCTTGGTGATGGTGGGCGTGGACACGCCGGTGGTGAACCCACGCACGATCGACATCGTGCCCGCGATCCTGCGGGAGTTCGGCGTGGCGCTGCCCGACTACATGCGGCCGACCATGCCGGTGCCGCGCGAGGCGAGCTAGCTAGCTCAGGCCCAGCTTCTTGGCCATCTGGTCCATGCTGGCTTCAAGGTCGGCCAGCTCGCGGCGCCAGTCCCAGTTGCCTTGACGCTCGACGTCGGTCAGGGCCGCGTCGAGGGTCGTCAATTCGCGTCGCCAATCCCATGAAATGGCGTCGGAGGTGGGGCGGATCGAAGTTGTTGCTTCCATGAATGCTGCTTCTCGTGTCAATTCGGGGCAAGGCGACTGCGGCGTTGCAGACGGAGTCGGACGTTGACCTGCCTGGTCAAGTCTACCATGTTATGGCGCAACGTTTGCCGTGAATGACGTGTTCGAGAAGCGTTCTGTTACTAGCGATGCGGCGTAACGGCCGGCAGATCGCTCGAGGGCACGATGCGCTCCTGCCAGGCCGCGCGCTTGAGCGGTCGGCCTTCCTCGTCTACGAGGATCACGCTGTGGCGGGCCATCAACAGGACGGCGGCCACGGCCAGGAAGTGGATGACGACGATGGTGGCAAGGATGGTGGTCATGAGGGGGTCCTCCGTAGCCACCATTTAAGCCCCCAACCAGGGGTTTGCTTCTGTGCGTTATGCCCAAAGAGATCCAGCTAGTGGCCCAATTGCGCTGGAAGCTCCACGTGGGCGCTGTGCCCGGCTTCGGGGAAACTGCCGCCCCGCACCTCGCCCGCGTAGGCACCGATCGCCGCCACCATCGTGGCGTGGAGATCCGCGTAGCGCTTGGCGTGCTTGGGCTGGAAGTCGGGATACATCCCCAGCAGGTCGTGGACCACCTGGATCTGCCCGGAGCAGCCGATGCCCGCGCCGATGCCGATGGTGGGGACCTGCAGGCGCTGCGTGACGGCCTCGGCCACCTCCGCCGGCCCCAGCTCCAGCACCACGCAGCAGGCGCCCGCCTCCTCGACGGCCAGCGCCTGCGCCAACAGGGCCTTGATCGTGTCCTCCGTCTTGGCCTGCACCCGCATGCCGATGGCGTGCACGGCCTGCGGCGTGAAGCCGAGGTGGGCCACGACGGGGATGCCGGACTGGGCGATCGCCCGGATGCAGTTGACCTGGTGCTCGTGGCCACCCTCCAGCTTCACGGCATGGGCGCCGGCCTCCTTCAAGAAGCGCGCGGCGTTGTTCACCGCGTCGGCCACGCTGGCGTGGTAGCTGCCGAACGGGAGGTCGGCCACCACCAGCGCCCGCCGGGTGCCGCGCACCACCGCCTTGGTGTGGTGGACCATCTCGTCCATGGTCACGGGCAGGGTGCTGTCGTGGCCCAGCATCACCATCGCCAGGGAGTCGCCCACCAGGATGAAGTCCACGCCTGCTTCATCGGCCATGCGGGCCATGGTGTAGTCATAGGCCGTGAGCGCCACGATGCGCTCGCCGCGCCGGCGCATGGCCTGCAGCTCCAGGGCGGTTACGGGGGCCGGCTTCTTGGTGGTCGTCATGGCGTCCACTATAGCGCCTCCGTGGGTAGAGGAAAACCAGGGGCCTGCTCGCCGGGGAGGTGTCATGCGTCGGATGCTCGGAACCTGCTTGCTGCTCGCGCTGGTGGCTTGCAAGACCACGGCCGTGACGCCCGCGCCCGCGCCGGCCAAGCCCAAGGCCACGACGGCGGTGGCCGGCGCCACGCCCGGCCCGACCGGTACCCCCGCGGCTCCGATCTTCCTGCAGCGCCCGGCCAACACCACCTCGCTGTCCGGCAAGGTGCAGATCGACGCCTCCTACATCATCGCCAACCATGCGGCGTCGCTGGTGAGCAACAACGGCAGCCAGGTGCTGGCGGCGGGTGACGGCATCATCTCCGAGCACGGCGCGGGGCTCGTTTCCAACCATGGGGGCGGCGTGCTCGCCACCGCCAGCGGCAACATCATCGCGAACAACGCGGGCGCGCTCGTGGGCAAGTCCAAGTACAGCCTGGCGGAAGACACGGCCCCGGCCTACGGCACCCAACTGCCCGCGGCGGCGATGCGCGTGCGGGTCTTCGACCTCAGCACCGGCAAGGCCGTGCCGCTGGGCGCCGACGCCGACGGCAAGCCCGTTGAGGCCGTCTATACCAACTTGCAGGGCGGCTTCGAGGTGTTCCTGCCCAAGGACCTGGCCGGCAACGTGCGCCTGGAGGTAGGTGTGGCGGAAAGCGCGGACCCGCGCCTCACGTACCATGTGATCACCCAACCGGCCGCCACGGAGCGCACGGTCGACGAGGACACGGCCACCGCCACGCGCTACATGAGACAAGTCTTCCGCGACAAGTTCGCCAACCTGATCGGCGGCTTCGACAAGTTTGGCGCCGGCCAGCTCAACGACCAGCAACTGGTCGACCTCCTGCTCACCTCCAACACGATGGCCCCCGCCGCCCAGGCGCTGCTGCGGACCTTCATCCTGGACCTCTTGCAAGAGGTCCGTGCCAACCCGCAGATCCAGAAGGCGGATTACTCGCCCCTGGGCCTGGAGCTCGGTGACGCGTTGCTGGCGCAAGGCGGGGACTTCGACGGCATTGACCTGATCCCGGCCTTCTACAGCGGCCAGTCCCAGATCGACGCCATCAACGCCGACCCCTTGCACCCCAAGCGCGTGATGGAAGCCTTCTTGGGCGTCTGCGCCGACGAGCGCAAGGCGGTGACGGCCCTCGGCAAGGACAAGACGCCGGACCAGGTGGCGGCCCTCTTCGCCGTGAAGCCCTACCTGGCCGCGGCCAACAAGTACCATGCGCGCCTGCATCCCCAGGACCCCGCGCCCTTCTACGTGATCCGCAAGCCCTCGGACTTCGCGGACTTCCTGGCGGCCGAGTACTTCACGATGGTGGACCAGCAGGCCTACGGCTGTATCGAGCCGGACTGCCCGCCGCCCGACCCTGCCTGCCTGGTGGGCAACCTTTGTTTCCCGGAGCGCGGCACCTCGTCGCTGCCACACGCCGCGGAGGGCACCTTGCAAGTGAACGCCTTCCAGGACATCGGCTTGCCGGCCAACCACGTCGAGCTGCTGGCCGGCGCCACCCAGAGCCTGTTCGGCAACCTGATCGCCAAGACCTTCGACCCCGCGGTCAACGCGCGCATGCACTGCCTGATCCGCAGCTACAAGCGGCCGGAAGCGACCTGCGACAGCCCGTGATAAGATAGGTCCTTCGATCCCCCTGAAAGGACCCTCGCGTGGCGAAAAAGCGCGTCATGAGTGGCATGCGTGCCACCGGCCAACTGCACATCGGGCACTACCTGGGCGTGCTGGTCAACTGGCTGCAGATGCAGGACCAGTACGACTGCTTCTTCGCCGTGGCCGACTGGCACATGCTGACGACGGGCTTCGCCAAGACGGAGGGCCTGCGTGAGAACACGCGCCAGCTGGTGCTGGACTACCTGGCCGCCGGCGTGGATCCGGCCAAGGCCACCATCTACGTGCAATCCTCGATCCTGGAAACCGCGGAGCTGCACCTGATCCTCTCCATGATCACGCCCGTGAACTGGCTGCAGCGGGATCCCACGCTGAAGGAGATGGTGCGCGAGCTGCACCTGGCGGAAGACCATGTCAGCTACGGCCTCCTGGGCTACCCGGCGCTGCAAACGGCGGACATCCTGGGGCCGATGGGCGAGCTGGTGCCCGTGGGCGAGGACCAGATGGCCCACATCGAGATCTCGCGCGACATCGCGCGCCGCTTCAACCACCTCTTCGGGGTCGACCTGTTCCCGGAGCCGCAGGGCCTGCTGACGCCCACCCCGGTGGTCTTCGGCACGGATGGCCGCAAGATGTCGAAGAGCTACGGCAACGACCTCAAGCTGGCCGACGACGAGAAATCCATCAATTCCAAGGTCATGAGCATGGTCACGGACCCGGCGCGCCTCCGCAAGGACGACCCGGGCCACCCCGAGGTCTGCATGATCTACAACGGCTGGGAGACGTACGCCAGCGAGAAGGCGCCGGAGATCGCGACGCTGTGCCGCGCCGGCGAAATCGGCTGCGTGCAGTGCAAGCGGAACCTGGCCGTGCAGGTCAACGAGCGCCTCGCGCCGATCCAGGCCCGCCGCCGCGAGCTGGAGACCGACCCCGGCATGCTCGACGACATCGTGATCGCCGGCAACGCCCGCGCCCGGCAGGCCACCCAGGAAACCCTGGCCAAGGTGCGCGATGCGATGCACCTGAACCAACCGTATAACCGGACCTAGGTCACAGAACCGACGGGCACCACGCCCTAAGATGGGCGCGCGCCCATGCGAAAGTAAAACGACGTTATGTCATCCGAACGCTTGCAAAAGATCCTAGCCGCCGCCGGCATCGCCTCGCGGCGCCACAGCGAGGCCTTGATCACGGCCGGCCGCGTGAAGGTGAACGGCGAGGTCGTCACGGCCCTGGGCGCCAAGGCGGACGCGGACACGGACAAGATCGAGGTCGACGGCCGGCTGGTGAGCGTGGCGCCCATCCGCAGCTACTACCTCCTCAACAAGCCGCGCGGCTACCTGAGCACCTGCTTCGACCCGCAGGGCCGCAAGACCGTGCTGGAGCTGGTGCCGTTCACCCCTGGCCTGCACCCGGTCGGCCGCCTGGACCGGGATACGTCCGGGCTCCTGATCCTGACCAACGACGGTGCCTTCACGGAGGACCTGACCCACCCGCGCCACGGCGTGCCCAAGACCTACCTCGCCGAGGTGAAGGGTCGGCCGGACACCCCGGCCGTGGAGCGCCTGCGCACCGGCGTGCGGCTGGAGGGCGGCACCACGCTGCCCGCGCGCGTCGAGGTGGTCGATCGCCGCAAGGACACGACCGTCCTCGCCATCACCATCCGCGAGGGCCGCAACCGCCAGGTCCGCCGCATGGCCGAGGCCGTGGGCTTCCCGGTGATCCGCCTGGAGCGCGCGGCTATTGGGGACCTGACCGTCGGCGAGCTGCCGCCGGGCCAGTTCCGCCCGTTAACCGACGGGGAAGTCGCGAGCCTAAGGAAGGCCGCCAAGAAGGGGACCGCCCATGGCTAGCCTGCGCGACGTCGGACAGAGCTTGAAGGAAGCCCGCGAGGCCCAGGGCCAGACCCTGGACGAAATCTCGGTGCGCACCCGCATCACGGTACGGCACCTGATCGCCCTCGAGGAGGGCAACGAATCGGATTTGCCCGAGGTCTTCTACGTCCGCGGCTTCCTGAAGAAGTACGCGGAGTCCGTCGGCCTCTCACCCAAGGAGGTCGCCGACGCTTACCGCGCCGCGCCCATCCCCACCACCACCCCGCCGTCGATCGGCGCCTCCGCCGGCCCGATCGTGTACTACGTGCTGGTGGCGGGCCTGGTGGGCGGCATCCTGGCCCTGGCCTGGCACTTCCAGCCCAAGCAGGTGGTGGTGTCCGAGCCCTCGCCGTCGCCCAAGGTCCATCGCGCCACGCCCACGCCCAAGCCTGCCGTGGACGCCGGCGCCACGGCGGCAGCCGGGGCCAGCGGGGCGGCGATCGCCGAACATGCCGGGACGAACGCGGCGAAGCCGAGCGCCAAGCCGTCCGGCTCCACCAAGCCTTCGGCCAACCCGTCGGGCAAGCCGTCGGCCGGCCCCTCGGCGAAGCCTTCGGCCAGCCCGTCGGCCAAGCCCAGCGGCTCGCCTTCGCCGGGCGCCAGCGCCTCGCCGTCCGCGAAGCCCAGCGCCTCGCCTTCCGCGAAGCCCACCGCGTACCCGTCGGGGACGGTGACCCTGGACCTGACGACGGACCAGAAGTCCTGGCTCGAGATCCGCGTGGACGGCAAGGCGGTCTTCGAGGGCCTGCTGCCGCCCAACAGCCACAAGTCCTTCAAGGGCCACCAAATCATGGTCTCCGCGGGCAACGCCGGCGGCGTCCGCATCAAGATCAACGGCCAGGACAAGGGCCACCTGGGCCCGCATGGCGAAGTGGTGGCGAAGACCTTCAAGCCGTAGTTACTTCTTCGACCCCACCACCGCGGCCAGATCCAGGATGCTGGCCGCCTGCTCTTCGGTCTTGGCCACCACCTCGGCGTCGCTGCTCCAGTCCGGCAACTGGTCATTGTTCAGCTTCGCCTTCAAGGCATTCACCGCCTTGGCGTACCCGATCGGGTCATACGCCGTAACCCCATGCGCCACCATCGTGCGCGCGACCATCGTGGACGCCACGTCCACGTCGGCCGCCAGCGACTGCCCCGCCCGGGCAAAGGTCGCCAACTTCGTCGCCTTGCCATCCGGCGTCTTGACCGCCACCTCCACCGTCACCACGGTCCCATCGGCCAGGCCGGGGACCTCGAAGCGGCCGTCCGCGCCCGTCTGACCGCGCGGGGTGGACGTGCCGCCCTCCACGGTGGTGACGGCCGCGCTCGCCACGGCCAGCTCCGCCAGCTGCAAGATCACGTAGCCCGCGGTGGTGCCGCGCGGCGCGCTGGCAACGCCGGACAGCGACGGCTTGCCCTCCGGCGCCGACGACTTGACCGGGGCGGTCGACCCCTTGGGCTTGGTCGGGGTGGTGCCGGTGTTGCAGGCGGCGAGCGCCACCAACGCCAGTGAAGCAAAGAGGAACCGGGTCATAGGTCAGGGCACCAGGGCGATCGCGCGGAATAAACCGCCCGAACGCAGCACGGGGGAAGGGTCGCCGGGTTGGAACTGGAAGAGATAGGCCACGTCGGCGCGCGCCGGCACATGCGCGCCGTCGGCGCCCAGCGGGACGGCGTAAGGGCCATGCAGCTCGCCGAAGGAGGTCTTGCCGCGCGGCTTCACGCTCTTGAAGCTGAAACGACCGGTGGCGTCGTTGAAGAGCCCGTCGTTGACCAGGGCCACGGAGAAGTCCGTGAAGGCGTCCGCGTAAGAGCTGCCGTGCGTCTTCAGCACCGCATCCAGGCTCGCCTTGCCGCGCAACGGCGACATCACCAGCTGGCCGGGCAGCTCCTCGCCGAAGCGGTCGGCCAGGTAGGTCATGAACAGGTAGCCCATGCCGTAGCCGCTGGCGCCCGGGTTGCGCGACCAGTCGGTGAGCGAGTAGTTGTAGGCGCGCTGGAAGTAGCCGGCCACGTGGGCGTAGACGCTGCGCGACTCCGAAACCCCGTAGCCGCAAGCCCCGGAGGCATAGACCGCCATCGCCTCGTCCAGCCACATCTCCTCGCCGGCCGCCACCCCGGCGTCCTTGCGCTTGTGGTGGAAGTTCAGGAGGTGTTGGAACTCGTGGGCCACGCTCGCGAACATGTCCCCACGGCGGCCGGCGGCGAGCGTCGCCGCGTCCAGGAAGACGATGCCGCGGTGGTTCGCGTGCTTGCGCGCCGGGTCGGCCGGGTCGGGGGCGTCCAGGTCGCGCCGGGCGAAGAAGGCCAACGTGCCGGTGGCGCCGTTGTTGGACACCTGGGGCGTGATCACGATGGCGGGGTTGGCATGGCCGCCGACGCCTTCCGCCGGGAACGCCCCGAAGAGCCGGGTGTCCGTGGGGAAGATGATGTTGTCGAAGGCCGCCGCCAGGGCCGCGGCGTCTTCCTTGGAGGCGCCCAGTACCGCGTCGACGTAGACATCGCAGTGGGCCCCCGTGGCCAGTAGGTGCGTGCCGATCTCGATTTCGTCGTAGGCCTCACCGGCCGGCGGCTTCAGGCCGGGGCGGATCACCCAGAACTTCGTGACGTCGTCCGCGAACAGCCGGAACGCCGGCAAGTCGATCGGTGGCAACGGGGGGCTGTTGTTCTGCGGCGCCGGGTCCGCGAACTCGTAGGCATCCTGCTTCTCGGCCGGATCGATCGCCCCGTCCAGCGAGAGGTCAAGGTCCACGGGCGTCGCCCCGTCCAGGGTGGGCGTGGCCAGCGCCAGCAAGAGGGGCTGGCCCTTGGCCGGGCGGTCGATCGTGGTGGCCTGGCCGGCAGCGATGACGGCCAGGTGCGAGCCATAGCGGTCGGTCGGCGAGACCGCGGCCGTGCCCATGGCCAGGCCCACGGCCGGGTTGGCCTTCACGTTGGCCGCCGGGATGAAGGTGGAAGTGGGCTTGAGGCTGGCCGCCGGGCCGGGCGCCTGGCTGG
>JAQBPE010000130.1 GCA_028287685.1 Cyanobacteria bacterium RYN_339
GCGAGCGCCTCAAGGAGATCCCGGCGTCGCGCAAGAAGCGCGAGGTGGTCCTGCGCTGGCTGGCGGACCGCTTCGAGATCGGTCCGCGGTATGCGGAGCGCGAGGTCAACGAGGTGATCAAGCGGCACCACCCGGACTTCGCGACCCTGCGCCGCGAGCTGATCGGGGCCAACCTCATGCAGCGCGAGGCCGGCGAGTATTGGCGGCCTTGAGGTTTCCCTCCCCCGGCTGGTGATCCCAGTCGTGGGAGGGTGTTATGGTCTCCCTGCAAGGAGGCCACGATGAGCACGTACCTCGTGATCACGTTGCGCGCCGCCACGGCCACGGTCGAGGTGGCGGACGTCGAGCAGGATCCTTACCAGCTGGTTCGGGCCTGGGGGCGGTTGCCGCGCGGCATCCGGCTGGCCTTGCAGGCCGTCCACCTGGGCGCGCTGGATCTGGCCCGCCTGGCGCTCACCTTGGGGCGCGGGCACGTCCCGGCGACGATCCGTCCTGGCCTGGGACTCGAGATCCGCTACACGCAAGACGAGCCGGCGAAACCGCCGGCTCCTCAAATCGTGATTTTCAGGCACCCGGAGTGGGTGGGCCCGCGGACGACCGAAGAGGACGTCCTACATTCCCCTTAACCGACGTTAAACAGCTTCTGACCGGCCTTCTTGACGCCCACCCAGGCCCACTCGAACGGGTACGCCACGACCTGCACGGGGCGCGTGACCAGGTCGACGATGTCGAGCGTGATCGCGGCGGGCAGCGTGACGATGCCGAGGATCGCGCCCAGCGGGTTGCCCATCTGGCCCTCGATACCCTTCTGGAACTGGTTGATCGGCCGGAACGGGTTCAGCGGGTGGAAGCCGGGCTTCGTGCCGCCGCGCTCCTGGCACAGCTCGATCTGGTCGTCCAACTTCTGCAGCGCGGCACGGGCGGCGTCGGCCTCCGCGGCGGGCACGCTCTTGGTGAAGAAGTCCGCGTCTTCCAGCACCTTCACGCCGGGCTCGGCGCCGGCCCGCAGGGCCTGGGCCTCTTGCAGCCAGGCGGCCTTGTCCTTGTTGGCAAGCGGGATCGGGCGCATCGAGCCCAGGGTCGCCACCTGCTTGCGCGCCTCGGCCAGCTTGGCGGCCGACGGCACCTTGTTGAATGCGAAGTCGTCGTTGCCCAGCGAGGGCGTGTTGGCGGCCGCGGGCTTGTTCGCCGGCGCGGGGGCGGGGGTCGCCTTGACAGGAGGCTTGGCGGCGGGCGTATTGGAAGTCTTCTGGATGCTCATGGGGGTTCCTCCGGTCGCTGGGGCGTTAACAGGTTATCAACGCGGTAGCGGCTTTAGCTTCTTAAAACCCGGTACAGCCATGGTTAACGCAGGGTAAACGAATAGTGGGAGGGACGCACGATGATCCGCTACATCGGCCTGGATGTGGGCACGAAGACGATCGGCGTGGCGGTGAGTGATCCGCTGGGGTACACGGCTCAGGGTGTCACGACGATCCGCCGATCCTCCTTGGCGGCGGATCTGATTGAATTGCGGGGTTTGGTCGAGCTATACAACGCTACCTTGCTTGTGGTAGGCTACCCCCGGAATATGAACGGTACGGTGGGTGATCAGGCCCGCTACGTGGAGCGTTTCGTCGAATCGGTTCGCGGTGCATTGCCCCTTCCTGTCGAGTTCGTGGACGAGCGTCTCACGACCAAGATGGCCCGCCAGGCCATGATCGACGGTGGGGTCAAGGCTGAAAAGCGGAAGCAAATCATCGACCAGCAAGCCGCCGTCCTGATCCTTCAGGGTTACCTGGACCGGGCCGCGAGCAAGAAGCGTGAACAGGAAGATAGTTAAGGAGCAGCCAGATGGATCAGGAATTGGACACCGCCGAAGACATCGTCACGCTCGTTGACGAAGAAGGCAAGAACCACGACTTCCAGGTCGTCGACATCATCGAAGTCGAAGACCGTGAGTACGCGCTGCTTCTGCCCGCCGACAGCGACGACCCGGAGCAGGACGAGGTCCTCGTGCTGCGCTTCGAGGAAGACCGCTTCGAGATGATCGAAGACGAGGCGGAATTCCAGAAGGTCGTGAAAGTCTTGGAAGAGTTGAACGAGGAAGAGGGCTAAACCCCTCCCCCCGGAAACCTTTCCACCAGGCGGTCGTAGCCAGCTCCCCGGAGCCGGCTCACGGCCGCCTTGGTCTTGGAGGAACCCATGTCGCAACCGCTCGTCGCCGCCCGCCGGATGACCGCGCGCCCGGGCGAGTTCGCGCTCGCCTGCGGCCAGCATACTTTCGGCGTGCGCCCCTGGGATGACGGCGTGCTCCAGCTGACGTGGGAGACCGACGCGGACCTGCCGGCCTCGCCCGCCGCACTGCCGGCAACCGGCAGCCCGCCCGTGGCCTTGGAGGTGCGCGAGCTGCCCGACGGTTGGCGCCTGCTCGACCCCCGCCTGGGCCTGCGGCTGCACACCAACCCCTTCGCGGTCGAGCTCAAGACGCCGACGGGCGAGACGCTGTTCGGTCCGATCCAGGCCGCCATGGAGGCGGGCAAGCTGGTGCTGACGGGGCCGCTCGCGCAGGGCGATCGCTGCTACGGCCTGGGCGAGAAGCCCGGCTACCTGGACCGCATCGGCCGCAGCTACACCATGTGGAACACCGACAACACGGGCCCGCACGTGGAAACCGCGGACGCCATGTACCAGTCGATCCCCTTCCTGATCACCTGGCATGCCGGCCGCGCCTGCGGGCTGCTCTTCGACGATCCGGGCTGCACGCGCTTCGACCTGGGCCACACGGACCCGGAAGCCTGGCGCTACGAGGCGGACGGCCCCGGCCTGCGCTTGTTCGTGATCGCGGGCCCCACGCCGGCGGACGTCCTGCGGCGCTACGCCAAGCTGACGGGCCACATGCCGCTGCCGCCGCGCTGGGCGCTGGGCCTGCACCAAAGCCGCTGGAGCTACGACAGCGCCCAGGAGGTGCTCGACGTCGCCACGGAGTACCGCAACCGCGGCATCCCGGCCGACGTGATCCACCTGGACATCGCTTACATGGACGGCTACCGCGTCTTTACGTGGGACCCCAAGGCCTTCCCCGATCCGGCGGGTCTCACGGCCAAGCTGGCCGCGCGCGGCTTCCGCGCCGTCACGATCGTCGACCCGGGCGTGAAGGTGGACCCGGGCTTCCCGGTCTTCGACACCTGCCGCGCCCTGGGCCTCAACGTGCGCCTACCGGACGGCGCGCCCTTCGTGGGCGAGGTCTGGCCGGGTGACTGCGTCTTCCCCGACTTCAGCCGCGTCGAGACCCGGCACTGGTGGGGCCAGCACCACCAGGCCTTGCTGGATGCCGGCATCGCCGGCATCTGGAACGACATGAACGAGCCCTCCGTCTTCCAGGGCCCGGCCGTACCGCGCATGGACCAGACCATGCCGCCGGAGGCCCGCCATGGTCCCCCGGGCGCGGACGTGCCGCACCGCCAGGCCCACAACCTCTACGGCTTCCACATGAGCCAGGCCACGCGCGAGGGCTTGTTGGCGCTGCGCCCCAACCAACGCCCCTTCGTGATCAGCCGCGCGGGCTACGCGGGCATCCAGCGCCACGCCATGGTCTGGCTGGGCGACAACCACTCCATCTGGACCCATTTGGAGATGAACGTGGCCATGTGCCTGGGCCTGGGGCTTTCCGGCGTGTCCTTCGTCGGGCCGGACGTGGGCGGCTTCATGGGCGACACGGAGGCCGAGCTGCTCGTGCGCTGGCACCAGGCCGGCGCGCTGACGCCCTTCTTCCGCAACCACAGCGCCCTCGGCACCCGCCGCCAAGAACCTTGGACGTTTGGCGAAGCTGTGGAGGCGCTCTGTCGCCAGGCGATCGAGCTGCGCTACCGGCTGCTGCCCGCGCTCTACACGGCCTTCTGGGCCTGCAGCGTGGACGGCCTGCCGATCATGCGCCCGCTCTGGCTGATGCACCCGGATGACCCCGCCACGGAAGGCCTGTTCGACCAATACTACTTCGGCAACGACCTGCTGGTCGCGCCCGTCACGCGGCCCGGCCAGACGCACCGGCTGGTGTACTTCCCGGCCGGGCGCTGGGTGGACTTCCACACGGGCGAGGTGCTGACGGGCCCCGGCCGCCAGGTGGTGGAGGCGCCCCTGGACCGGCTGCCGCTCTACGTCCGCGCGGGCGCCGTGCTGCCTCTGGGGCCGGTGCGCCAGTCCACGGACGAGGAGCTGGAGGTGCTGTCGCTGCGCATCTTCCCCGGCCCGCGCCTGGCCGGGCTGTGGTACGACGACGACGGTCAAAGCCTGGATCACACGCGCGGCGCCTTCAACGTCTGGCGCTTCGACGGCGCCTGGGTAGGCAACACCTTGGATCTGGCGCTGACGCGCGAGGCCGAGGGCTACGGCTCGCCCACGCGGCGGGCGGAGGTGCGGCTGCCGGCGGAAGCCGCTCCGCGCGACGTCAGCTTCGCCGGAGAACGGGTGGAAGGCTGGCGCCATTCGGATGGATTGCTCTCCATCCCGCTCTTCTTGGTAGGCGGCAGCTTGAAGGTCAGCTGGTGAAACGCATCGCCCCGCTCCTGCTGCTGCTGACCGGTTGTGGGCCGTCCGAGGCCGCGTTGGAGGCGCCCACGCCCAAGCCGTTCTACTCGAAGCCCCCGGGCCTGCCACCGGCGGGGACGGTCACGCCCCCGCCGGTCGAAGACACCCGCACCACCGCCAGCCTGCGCGGCGCCGTCTACGACACCGCCGGCCATGCCGTGCCGGACGACGTGATCGTCCGGATCAAGGCCGTGCGCCCGCCCTTCGACCGGATCGTCCAGATCAAGGCCGGGCTCTACGCCACCACCGGCATCCCGCTGCGCGCCGACCTCACGTTGACGATCGAGCGCGCCGGCAAGGTGCTGCTGACCCGGAACCGCGGCCCGCTCGGCGGCAACGAGATCGATGCCGTCTTCAACTTCGGGGTGGCTACGGGAGCCGATCCCGAGGCGTTGAAGGCAGGGGTGCCGCTGTAGGCGCGTCCACCCGCGTGATCGAGATCAGCGGCTTGGCGCCCGCGATCGGCTCGATGTGCGAGCCGTAGCGGTTGGCATAGGCCTTGGTCAGCTCCGCGCCGAAGAACAGGATTTGGGCGGAGTAGTAGACCCAGATCAACATCACGGCCAGCGAGCCCGCCGCGCCGAAAGGCGTGGCAATACCGGCCATGCCGATGTACAGGCCCAGGGCCCACTTGCCCACCGTGAACAGCACCGCCGTGAAGATCGCGCCGATGGCCACGTCGCGCCAGGCCACCTTGGCGTCAGGCAGGTACTTGAACATCAAGGCGAACAGGCCCGCGAAGACCACCAGCGACACGCCCTGGTTCACGAGGTTCCAGAGGCCTTCGCCGCCCGGCAGGATCGAGCCGAAGTAGTGGTTCAGGGCCGCCAACACCGCGCTGATCACCAGCGAGACCATGAGCAGGAAGCCCGTGCCCAAGACCGCCGTAACGGAGAAGAAGGTCTGCCTGATCGTGCCCCACACGCCCAGAGGTGCTGGCTCGATGCCCCAGATCGTGTTAAGCGCGTCCTTGAGCTGGACGAACACGCCCGAGGCACCCAGCACCAGCATCACCACGCCGCTGATCGTGCTGACGAGGCTGGTGGACGGCGTGCGGGCGTGCTGGATCATGTCCTGCAAGGCCACCGCGTTCTTGCGCCCCACGAAGTCGTCCAAGGCGTTCGCCACGTAGCCCATGGCCGCGTCGTGGCCGAACACGAGGCCGGCGATCGCCACCGCAATCAGCAGCAGCGGCGCCATCGAGAACACGCTGTAGTAAGCCAACGCCGCCCCCAACCGGGGAGCCTTGTCCGCGAAGAAGCTCGCCATCGCCGTGCGGAACACGTAATACGCCTGGTTCAAGTACATACGCCCACCTCCGTCCGAACGAAGGTAGCACGGTCGATGGCGTGCCCAAACAAGGAAGCGGGCTATGGCCAGAGCTGCTTGATGTTGTCCTTGCCCCGCTTGGCCTTGTCCTCCGGCGCGAGCGAAGCCACGCCCAGCGAGGCGTAGAAGCGCTCGTCGTAGTCGCGCGTGCGCACCACCACCGGCATGGGCACGGCGTAGCCCAGGACCAGGGCCTGTTGCTTGGGGTCGAGCTGCGCGAGCACCGTCCTGAGGTTTTGGCCGCCCGACACCCCGGTGAACACCGCGTCGATGTCCTTCTCGTCGTTCAGCAAGGCCGTGATGCGGGTGCCCACCTGCGACAGCACCTCGTTGTCGATCCCGCTGGGCCGCTGGTCGACGATCAAGAGCGTCACGAAGTACTTGCGCATCTCGCGGGCGATCGTGCCGAAGATCGTTTGCTTCGCGATCGACGGCGCCAGGAACTTGTGCGCCTCCTCGATCGTGATCATCAGCTTGCGCGGCGGCTTGTTCGCCACCCGATCGGCGTAATAGCGATCGCACTGCTCCTGGTAGTACTTGTGGATGCGCCGCGTGATGATGTTGGTGGCCAGCATGTAGCTCAGCAAGTTGTTCAGCGTGCCGAACTCCAGGATCACGTGCTTGCCTTCCTGCAGGTACTTGATCATGGCCTCCAGCACGTCATGCGTGACGGCCGGCTTGATGTAGGCCAGTTGCTTGATCTTGAGGAGCTTGCGCTGCAGGGCCTTCAACGAGCCGGGGTGGCCCTTGCCGTTCTCGCAGAAGAGATCGATGTCGCTCGATGACATCTCGATGAACGAGGCCATCCACCGCGCGCCCAGGGCCTCGCTCAGGATCAGGGCGTTCTCGACGGCCGTCTCCGAGAGGTTCAGCTCGTCTTGCAACAGCATGAGGTCCTCGATGTCGATCTGCGCGAGCGAGATCTCGACCGGATGGGCGCCGCGGATGCCGCGGCGGGAGGTGCTCTCCGGGTCCAGCGTGAAGACCACCACGTCGTTGCCGAAGAGCTGCTTGAGGCCCTTCACGCTGGAGGTGGCCTTGTTCTCGCTGTAGGCCTCCCAGCCGTACTCGTTGTGCATGTCGAAAATCAGGTTCACGGCCACCTTGCGCTGGATCACGCCGCAGAGGACCAGCCGGGTCAGGAAGCTCTTGCCGGTGCCGGACTTACCGAAGATCCCGTTCGAGCGCTCCACGAACCGCTCGAGATCGAGGCAAACGGGCGCGTCCATATCGAGCGGCGTGCCGATGTTGAAGCGCGCCTTGTGGGGGTCGTCCTCGCGGCCGAAGACCGTGCCGAAGTCGTCGGCGGAGGCCTCGAACACGGGCGAGAAGTGGCTGGGGATGGTCTTCACGGGCCGCAGCTCGTCGTCTTGCTCGAGCATCAGCATGGGCTGGAGGCTGACGTTGCCGAACGTGCCGATGCCCGCCAGCACCTCGCCCAGGAACGAGCCCTCGCCCGGCGGATCGAGCAGGATCTGGGGGTTGGCGGTGCCCAGGCTGACGTCCGTGAGCATGGAGAAGAAGCGCGTGCGCTTGCCCTCCACCACGACGAACTTGCCCACGCGCAAATCCTCGACGCTGGCGTTGGGGGAGAGCCGCATCTCCAGACCCTTGGAGAGCGAACCCTGGGTCACGATCCCGAGCTGACGGTCCTTCATTGCTTCATTACAAGCGTTCTCGAACGTTTTGTCTAGATTGCGGGATTGTTACAACTGCCGCTCGCTTGCAATGATTGTTAACAAGCGAGGTATAAAACCCCCGACTGGTCCGGATGGGGGTATGACACGATATGAATCGCAAGCGCAACGTTGTCACTCGTTTTGCCGCGCTGCTTTGCCTGGGGACGTTGGCGGGTTGCCAGACACCGGCGCCGACGGGTACCGCGCCCGGCGCGGCACCGAACGCCTTGAATGCCGCCGGCCCGCGGCGTTACCTCGACCTGGGTGCCCAGGTGACCGGCGTGGGCGTCGACGTCTGCGTGCTGCCCGGCCTGCTGGGCAGCTGCCCCAAGCCCACTCCCACGCCCACCCCGGCGCCGTGCGTGACCAAGCCCTACGCGGTCTTCACCCACAGCGACCGCAGCCTCCTGCACCTCGCCGGCCTGCACATGGCCGGCCTCTCCAACCAGATCGTGGGCGACACCCACTCCAACGACCAGACCTGGATGGCGGGTACCACGGAGGTGATCACCGGCCGCGACGAGGCACGCGCGGGCTGGATCATCGCCGGCCTGAACAACAAGCCCGGCACCCAGGTGAAGTCGACCGCCATGGCCTTCCCGGCGCCGGTTTACGCCAACGCGGACTTCGGCGCGGCCACGTTCACCTTCACGGGCGACACCGATCTCAAGCAGCACCCCGAGTGCTGGGACGGCCCCAACCAGCTGAAGCCGGGCATCTACCGCTCCAGCGGCCGCATCGAGCTCTCCACCTGCAACGTAAAGGGCAACGTGACCTTCGTGGCCGCGGGCCTCTGCCTCTCCGGCCACAAGCTGGAGCTCACGGCCTACACGCGCGGCGTGCTGGCCTACGTGGACGGCCACTGCATCACCGGCAAGGACGTCCACTTCCTGGGTTGCGAGAGCCACTTCACCGGCCAGTTCCTGGCCTACAACGGCGAGGTCCTGGTGGCCGGCGACAAGAACCAGATCGACGGCTCGATCTTCTCGAACACCTTCGACCTGCTGGGCCTGTGCAACGTGATCACGGCCCCGGCCGTCTGGATGTGCCAGCCCACGTCGACGCCGACGCCGACGCCGACCCCGGCTGTCACGCCCACCCCCGGGCCCTCCGCCGGCCCCACGACCACGCCCTCGCCGGCGGGCAGCCCCAGCGCCGGGCCTTCCGCCACCCCCACGCCCGGGCCCACCCCCTCGGGTGGCGGCACGCCCCCCAGCCCCACGGGCTCGGCCTCGCCGAACGGCGGCCCCGCCCTGCCCGGCGAGCCTTCCGGCACGACCTGGTCGATCGACGACGCCGGCAACCCCTTCGCGTTGGCGCTGGACGAGGCCCAGAACCTGTGGGTCTCCCACTGCGGCAGCCACCAGAACGTCACCAAGATCGACCAGGCCGGCAACCAGTTGGGCAACCACACCGTGGGCGTCAACGGGCACGACATCGCGGTCGACGCCAACCGGCACCTGACATGGGTCACCGTTTCCGGTGACCAGCTGGTCTACGGCCTCAACCCGGATGCCAGCGAGGCGTTCCGCGTCGTCCCCGGCGGGGACCCCGAAGGGGTGGCGGTGGATGCCTCCGGCAAGGCCTGGGTCTGCGGCGGCGGCGACGGCGTGGTCTGGACGCTCGACCCTACCGACGGCCACACCGTCTCGACGTTCTACCTGGGCGACCGGCCTCGCGGCATCGCCTTCGACGGCGCCGGCCATGCCTGGGTGACGCTGTACGGCGCCAAGCAGGTGGTGGAGCTGGCCGCCGACGGCACGGAGCTCGGCCGCTTCGCCACGGACACCTACCCCAGCCGGGTCGCCATCGACGGCGCCGGCAACGCCTGGGTCACGTGCACCGGCGTGGACGTGCCCTATCCGGAAGGCACCATCCCGGGCAACACGGTCATGAAGTTCGCCCCGTCGGGCCAGCTGCTGGGCAGCTTCCAGGTCGGCAGCAGCCCGTTTGGCGTGGCCTTCGACCACCAGGGCAACGCGCTGGTGGTGAACACCGTCAGCAACGACGTGACGAAGCTCTCGCCTTCCGGCCAACGCCTCGCGACCTACGCCGTGGGCGCACACCCCTACAACGTGGTCGTGGACCGCAACGGCTACGCCTGGATCTCCAACTTCGAGGGTGGCACGATCACCAAGCTCGCCCCCTGACGCGATCGCCGATTTCTTAACAAACCCGATCAACCGCCGCCTGCCCGGTAGCCCCCGCGAACATAAGCGGTGAGCCACCTCGCAGGCGGCGGTTCGTTGTTGTGATCGCCATCACCACGCTGACTTAATTTGGGGAACATTACGCGAATGTTACAAATCGCGGGAACGACCAAGCTTGCCTGGACCCCAAGGGTATACTTCAACCAGGTGTTCTTGAAGTGTCAAAACTGGTCCAAGGCGCCTCGGGGGAAACGGTTTTGGGGGTATCACCGATGATGCAGCCGACGAAGCATCTTTATAGCGCGGCCGTATGCGGGCTCTTCTTCGCGTTGGCCGGTTGCCACGGGGGCAGCCCCGCAATTTCGACCTCGTTCGGGCTAGACTTACAGCCCAACGAGAACGCGAAGCGCTTTGGTGTGTTGGCGCAGTTCTCCAACACGTCCTGCTTCGGCCAGCCGTACGCGGTGTACGCCAACAACGCCAGCGAGCGCTTCCAGATCACCGGCTCCACCAACAAGATCCAGGGCGACGTGCACACCAACGACACCCTGAAGATGGCGGGCAACCAGAACCAGATCACCGGCACCGCCGAGGCCGCGCACGGCTTTGACGTTAGCGGCAACGGCAGCACGATGGGCGCCCGCCAGGCCACGCCGGTCGAGACCTTCCCGGTGACCTACAACGCCGCCGCCTACACGCCCACCTTCACCTTCCAGGGAGATGTCGATCTGCGCAGCGTGGCTGCCGTCTGGGCCCGCCCCGGCGTTCTGAAGACCGGCGTCTACAAGGCCACCGGCAAGCTCAGCTTGTCCGGCAACGGCGCAACGGGCCAGGTCACCTTCATCGCCGACAGCATCCAGATCTCCGGCAAGGACAACCAGCTGATCGCGGCCAAGGACGGGTTGCTGTTCCTGGCCACCGGCACCGGCAACAACACCGTGCATGTCTCCGGCAACAGCAACACCCTGGGCGGCATGATCGACGCGCCCCGCGGCGAGTTCCAGCTGACCGGCAGCGAGAACGCCATTCAGGGCATGGTCATGACGGACGTCGCCAAGATCGCGGGCTCGCGCAATTCCATCGTCTTCCAGGACTTCGGCTTCTGCCGCACCGCCCCCACGGCCGCGCCGCAGCCGTCCTGCTCGCCGAGCGCGAGCCCCACGGTGCCGCCCAGCACCAGCCCCAGCGTCGACCCGGCCCCCACGCCGGCGGTGGCGTCGCCCTCCCAGCCGCCCGCGCCCACGCCGGTGCCCTCCACGGCGCCGCCCACGCCTCCCCCGGCGTCTGGCACCACCTGGACCTTCCAGGGCGGCGGCACGCCCTTCGCGGTGGCGGTGGACGCGGCCAACGACATCTGGACCACCAACGACGGCAACTACGTCACCGTCAGCAAGAACGACAACTCGGGCGCCATGATCGACTCCCGGGTCGTCGGCTCCAACGCGCACGACCTGGCGATCGAGCAGGGCAACCAAAACGTCTGGGTGACGGTCTTCTCGGATTCCCTGATCTACGCCTTCAAGCCGGACTTGGCGCCGACCTGGGGCTTCCAGGCGAACGGCACCACGCCCGTCCGCTACGTGATGCCGACGCGGGTGGAAGGCATCGCCTTCGACGGGAACCAAACGCCGTACGCCTGTGGCTGGGACAGCGGGGTGATCTACAAGCTGGATCCGGTCAACGGGCCGAACGGCGCGAACGGCGGCTACAGCGTGTGGCATGACTTCCACAGCAGCAGCGCCCACCCGCGCGACTTGATCTTCGACGACGCCGGCAACGCCTACGTGACGCTCAACGGCGCCAACGCGGTGGCCAAGCTCGATGCCAGTGGCAACGAAGTGGGCCGCGTCGCCACCGACGCGCACCCCAGCAAGCTGGCCTTCGACCAGGCCGGCAACGTGTGGGTGACTTGCACCGGCACGGACATCGATTTCCTGACGGCGGGCGAGGCGCCCGGCCACACCGTGGTCAAGATCAACCCGGCCTGCAACGGGACTTCCCTTAGCTTCCCGGTCGGGAACTCGCCCTACGGCATCACCTGTGACCCCGCCGGTGACTTGTTGGTGGTGAACGGCGGCAGCTACAGCATGTCGCGCTTGAACCCCACCACCGGGGCGGTCGTGCAAACCTACGCCGCCGGCTCCGCCTCCTCCTCGCACCCGACCAGCGTGGCGATGGACCACAACGGCTACGCCTGGATCTCCGTCTTCACCGATAACTTGTTGTTGAAGCTCTGGCCGTAGCCCGTCCTTCACGCAACGGAAGAACCCGCCGGGCGCCATGCTGATCTGCAGCTTGGCGCCCAGCGTCGTTTCGGCCTCGAAGCGGCTGCTGGCCTCCAGGAAGACCTCTCCGCTCGTCGCCGGGTGGGTGCCTGCAACGGCCCGGATGTTTTGTCTTCATTGCGGCATTGTTACAATTCCCGGAAACGACCACGCTTGCCTGATTTGGAGGGTATATCTTGACCAGGCGCGAAACGGTGTCATAGCTTCGAAGCGCCGGACCAGGGTGGAGGGGACCGTGATCAAGTTGCACCAGAGCATGCTGCTGCGCGCCACGATGCTTGCGACGGTCGTCGCCACCGTCGGCTGTCAGCGCGCGCCGTTCGCGACGCCGACGTTCGGCCTGACCGGCGCCCAGGAGTTCGTGGCCCCCGACGCCGCCGAAGCGGAAGCCGCCGTCGGCCGCCAGACCTACGGCCTGTTGACCTCCTTCTCCAGCACCTCGGGCTGGGGCAAGCCGCACGCCGTGTTCTGCAACAGCACCTCCAAGGATTGTGAGATCAGCGGCTCGCGCAACGAAATCAAGGGCGATACCCACTCCAACTGCGGCCACAAGGTGTCGGGCAGCTCCAACCGCGTCTCGGGCACGTCGGAGGCTTGCGGCGACTTCAAGGACGGCGGCAGCAAGAACACCTACGGCGGGCGCCGCAAGGGCTGCGTCGAGGACGCGCCGGTCAGCAACGACTGCTCGAAGTACAAGCCCGACTTCACCTTCCACGGCGACACCGACCTGCGCGACCACAAGGAGTGCTGGATCCGCCCGGGCGTGCTGAAGACCGGCCTGTACAAGTGCGACGGCAAGCTGACGGTCTCGACCAACAAGTGCGAGGGCAAGGTCACGCTGGTGGCGGACAAGGTGCACATCTCCGGCAGCAACTGCCGCCTGGTGCCCTGTAAGGACGGCGTCCTGGCCCACGCCTCGAGCAAGGACCGCGAGGCCATCCACGTCTCCGGCAACGAGAACCTCCTCTGCGGTCTGCTCGACAGCCTGGACGGCGAATACCGCCTCTCCGGCTACGCCAACAGCCACTACGGCGCCGTGATGACGGACAGCTGCAAGATCGACGGCTCGCAGAACCACATCGTGTTCCAGGACTGGGGCTTCTGCAACGGCAAGAACCCGCGCCCCACCCACGCGCCGTGCGCCACGCCGACGCCCACGCCGAAGCCGACCGCCACCCCCACGCCGAAGCCGACCGCCACCCCCACGCCGAAGCCGACCGCCACCCCCACGCCGAAGCCGACCGCCA